>JBJLDH010000001.1:0-43387 GCA_045567255.1 Candidatus Pelagibacter sp.
AAATTTTATTTTTGATTTCTTTGAAATTTTCGTAGTATGCTGGTTGCATACAATATTATTTTCTAAATCTTCTAATTAAACTAGAAGTATCCCATCTATTTCCACCCATATCTTGAACTTCACTATAATATTTATCTATTACTTCAGTTATAGGGAGTGGAGAATTATTTTTTTTCGCTTCTTCAAGTGCTATTTTTAAATCTTTTCTCATCCAATCGACAGCAAAGCCAAATTCAAATTGATCATCAATCATAGTTTTAAATCTATTCTCCATTTGCCAAGATTGTGCAGCCCCTTTTGATATAACTTCAATTACATCTTCCATTTTAAGACCCGCATTCATTCCAAAATTAATGGCTTCGGATAAAGCCTGAACAAGTCCACCAATACATATTTGATTAACCATTTTAGCTAGTTGGCCACTACCAGATTTACCCAAAAGCTTCATTTTTTTGCTATAGCAATCAATTATATGATTTGCTTTATCATAATCTTGTTGATCACCACCGATCATAACAGTTAGTGCTCCGTTTTCAGCACCCGCTTGACCCCCAGAAACTGGAGCATCTAAAAAGCCAAATTCATTTTTTTTAGCATGTTCATACAATTCTTTTGCAATTGTAGCTGATGCTGTTGTGTTGTCTATGTAGACTGCACCTTTATTAATTGTTTTGAAAATTCCGTTTTCTCCAAACGTTACTTCTCTTAAATCATTATCATTACCAACGCATGTCAAAATATATTCTGCATTTTCAGCAGCCTTAGCGGGGGTATCAGCTTTGGTACCTTTGTGTTCGCCAATCCATTTATCAGCTTTTGATCCAGTTCTATTAAAAACAGTTACATTATGCCCTGCTTTTGATATATAACCGGCCATTGGATAGCCCATAACACCAAGGCCTATGAAAGCAACATTACAAGTCATAATTTTTTAATATGTTTAAAAGTTTAAGTTTAAAAGTAATTATATTTGGTTTTATATTTACATTTTTTTCTAGTTTTGGACAGAGTTATTTTTTAGGATTATTTAACTCTAGCATAAGAGAAGCGCTTTCAATTACCCATGGACAATTCGGCACAATTTATGCCTCTGCAACTTTGTTAAGTAGTTTGTTACTTATATGGGTTGGAAAAAAAATAGATGATGTAAATGTATTTAAATTTGCAATTTTTGTAATACTTCTCCTTTCAATTTCTTGTTTTTTCTTTTCTAAAATTTCATCGATTAATTTATTGTTTTTTGGTATTTTTTTGTTGAGATTTTCAGGACAAGGAATGATGTCTCATACTGCAACTACTACAATTTCAAGATATTTTACAAAATCAAGAGGTAAAGCTTTAAGTGTCGGTTGGTTTGGATTATCTTCAGCTGAATTTATTTTACCTGTATTGATAGTTTTTCTTTTAACCTTAACAAATTGGGAAAATATTTGGTTAAAAATTTCTATTCTAGTTTTAATTTTTTTACCATTGACATCTTTCCTGCTCGTTAAAAATATTAATTTAGATTCTAGAGAAAAAACTGATGAGGAGGAATATAAAGAAAATATAAAGCAGTGGACAAGAAAAGAAGTAATTAAAGATTACAGGTTTTATATAATTAATATGAACATGTTAGCTATGCCTTGGATAGCAACAGGAACTTTTGTATATCAATCTTTTATATCAAGCTCTAAAAACTGGGGTCAATATATTATAGCACAATCATTTATGTCTTATTCAGTATTATCTGTAATAACACTATTAGTATCTGGTTTTTTAGTTGATAAGTTTACAAGCAGAAGATTATTAATTTATATGAATATCCCACTTCTTATTTCTGTTTTAGTAATTATTTTTTTCAATTCACCTATATCAGCTTTTATATTTTTAGGATTAATTGGGATTTCAAATGGTCTAGCAAACTTACTTGGTTCTTCTATATGGGCAGAAATTTATGGTGTAAAACACCTAGGATCAATAAAAGCACTAACGACAGCATTAATGGTATTTGCAACCGCTTTTGGAACAGCTTTGTTTGGTATTTTAATTGATTATGGATTTACAATAGAAAAAATAGCTATTGTTTCTGGAATTTATATACTCTCGTCCTTGGTATTGCTTTTTTTTATAAGAAAAAATCTCAATCCTACAAATATATAGAAATAACTTGATTTTTCAGAAACCGAGGTATAAATAACCGGCCATGGCAAGAGTTACAGTAGAAGATTGTATAGATAAAGTTGAAAGCCCTTATGAATTAGTTTTGGTAGCAAAAGAAAGAGCTACTCAATTGAATTCAGGAATTGAACCAACATTAGATAAAGACAATGATAAAAATACAGTTATTTCATTAAGAGAAATTGCTGAAGAAAAAATCAAAGTTAAAGATTTGACAGAATCAGCTGTCTTCAAATTGAGAAAACATGTGGAACAAGTTGATGACACTGGTGATGAAGAAGAAGAAATAGGTGATGATTTTGAAAACCTATACAAAGGTGAAATTTCTAAGAGTGGTGTACCAATACTTCCATCAAAAAGAGCAAGAAAAATTCCAGAAAAAATTCAGGTTTCAAATGATGATTTAGCGGAACTTCAAAACACAAGTGAACCGGAGGTTCCAGAACACACTGAAAATTCTAATGAAGAAGAAGAATCTGATGTTTCTTTAGATGAGATTAAAGAAGAAGAAGTTCAAGCAGATGAAAAGATAGACCAAGAGCCTACAAATAGTTAAAAAAATAAGATAATAATCTTACATCATGAATAGAAAAGTTTCGGTAGCTCCAATGATGGATTGCACTGACAAGCATGAAAGATTTTTTTTACGTTTAATAAGTAAACATGTTCTTTTGTATACTGAAATGATTGTTTCAGAAGCAATAGATAGAGGAGATAGAAAAAAATTACTTTCATTTAATTTAGAAGAAAAACCTGTAGCGCTTCAATTAGGAGGTTCATCACCTAAATTACTATCTAACGCTGCAAAAATTGGAGAAGAATTTGGATACGACGAAATTAATTTAAATTTAGGGTGCCCAAGTAAAAAGGTTCAAAAAAATAAATTTGGCGCATGTTTAATGAAAGAACCAAAATTAGTAGCAGAGTGTTTAAGTGAAATGCAGTCCAAAACTAAATTACCTGTAACAGTGAAAACTAGAATAGGGTACGATAAAATAGAAAACTACGAGCATTTGCATAGTTTTATAGATTTGCTTAAATCAACTGGAGTTAAAACATTTATTATTCATGCAAGAAAAGCAATGTTGGGAAAATTTACACCAAAACAAAATTTAAATATACCACCTTTAAAATATGAAATGGTTTATAAATTAAAAGAAGATTTTAATGATTTAGATATTATAATTAATGGTGGCATAACATCATCAGATCAAATTAAGGATCATATAAAAAAAGTTGATGGAGTTATGATTGGTAGATCGATTTATCATTCACCTTATTTATTAGCGGATATTGAAAAGGAAGTTTTTAATAATGAAAATGTGCTTTCAAGAAAAGATGTTATTGAACAACTTGTAGTATATTTGAAAAATGAAATTAAAAAAGGCACAAGAGTTAATCAAGTTATGAGACATACTTTAGGTTTATTTCATGGACAAACAGGATCAAACTTTTGGAAAAGATATTTAAGCGAGAATATGTGTGTAAGGGATGCCGATATTCAAAAAGTAGACCACATTTTGGATAAAGTTAAATTAAACCATGTAACCCAACCCACAGGCCAAATTGATTAACGAAATCATTTCAAACCAAAATATTTTTATAATTATATTAATGGTCCCAACTGCAGCAATAGCTGGATTTTTTGCTGGTTTATTTGGTATAGGTGGTGGCCTGATAACAGTTCCATTTTTATTTTTTATATTTGAAACATTAAATTTTGACAAAGCATATTTAATGCATTTGTCAGTCGGAACTTCTTTTGCGATTATTATTCCTACCTCAATAGTTTCAGTTTTGACTCATAAAAAACATAAATCTGTTGATATTAGAGTAATTAAAAATTATGGAATTTTTGTAATTTCAGGAGTTTTACTTGGCACTATCTTGGCTGCAAATCTCAAAACCGATTCTTTATTATTGTTTTTTACAATAGTAGTTTATTTCTTAGGTGCTTATCTTTTAAATATAAATGAAAGAACAAATAGACTTAAACCAAATTTTAGCTTAGCACCAAAGATTATCCTGGGTTTTATTTCTGGGTTCATTTCTGCTCCAATGGGTATTGGAGGAGCTGTAATGAATGTGCCTATACTTAGATATTTTGGCTATCCAATAAATAAAGCAATTGGAAGTGCTTCGGCTATAGGATTCATTATAGCTTTTTTTGGTGGCTTGGGTTTTTTTTTAACTGGTACTTACCTAAATGCAAATTTACCTTTAAGTATTGGCTTTATTAATATTCCTGCTTTTTTGATATTTATTCCAATTACTATGTTTATGGCAAGCATAGGCGCGAATACATCAAATAAGATGAATAAATCAAAGCTACAAAGATTTTTTGGTATATTTTTATACGTTATTGGAACTTTATTTTTATATAGATATTTAAGTATTTGATTGGACTGAGGTGGTTTTAGTCTCCCTCAACCACCTCAAAATTATCATTACATGATTCTTTAAAAAAGTTATCAATTAATTTAAGTTTTCCACAATTTAATTTTATATTATAAGTTGTATTAAAACAATATTGATATAATTAATTACTATTCATTGCATAAACATGAAAAAAAAAATAAAAATTTTACTAATACTTGCTTCGTTTTTATTATTTCAACAAGTTTTTGCAATAGATTTAAAATCAAGAGTTAGTGATAAATTTTATTCAGGTATTAATGAATTTTCTGAAAATTTAGCACAAGGTTTATCAGATAAATTAAAACAAAATGAAAATATAAAATATTTTGATATCTCACTAGATCTTCAAGAGAACCAAAAACCTACGATAGAAATTCAAAGTGTAAGTAAAATAAAAGAAGATACAGATAGTGCTTTTTTTAATCAAACAAATCTTTCATCTTATGATGGAGAAACAACTTTAAATTTAGGATTTGGTAAAAGAAAATTATTCAAAGATGAAACTGTTATGCTCGGATCAAATATATTTATTGACTATCAATTTGATGAGTCTCATTTAAGAAATGGGTTAGGTGTTGAGGCTATTTCTAGTGTTTTCGATTTAAGAGGAAATTATTATAATGCAATAAGTGGATTTAAAGCTACTGACGAAGGAAGAGAAAAAGCATTAGATGGTTATGATCTTCAACTAAATTTTCATATTACCGGAAAAACCAATACAGATTTATATCTAAATACCTTTGATTGGGAAAACCCAAATTCAACTTATGAAGTAAAAGGTGAGAAATTTGGAATAACATCAAATATAGGAAATTTTAATTTTGATCTCGGCTATTTAAACGACAACAAAAATAATGATGGTTATTTTGCTGGAGTTAAACTTGTAGTTCCTTTGGGAGATGTAAATAAAAAGCCTAAAGTTCAAAATAAACCATTGCAATATACCAGTGTAAGAGAAAAATTATATATTCCAGTAAAAAGAGAAAATAAAATTAAAGTAGTAAAAATTTCTAAATCAGGAGTAAAGATCAGTGGTTTCTAATTATTTAAATAAAATTTTTTATTTGTTAGTTTTGTTTTTTATTGTACTAGTAATTAATATTTTAACTACTTCCAATTCAAATGCAGCATGTGCAAAATTAGCTAACGGAGCAATTATTGTTGACCCAGGTGATGAAACGCCATTTGCTGACTCTTCTACTCCAAGTACGTTTGATGAAAACGCATGTCAAGAAGAACCAGATGAATATAAATTAACTTTCTATAGGATTTCTTTATGTCCCGAGGCTGATGATCCATATACAAATGGGGCTAGCCCAGACTATTCAGGTTGTGTAGATATTTTAAATGAGGAGCAAGAGGTCACTATAATACCTGGACAAGATACCAATCTATTAAGTCAGGGCCTAGAAATACCACTAGGTACTTATAGTATCATAGCAGTCATCGTAGATAATCATATTCAAGTTAAAACTAAACAACAATATGCCTTAGCAAATGGTGATCCTGCAACTTTAAAAGGATCTTCTGGTGGTTCAGGTGGAACATGGTGTTGGTCTAAGTCAGCTGTAACAATATATTCTAATGATGGAAATTTAGATACCGACACAGATTATGAGGCAGCTCATGCAGGTGTGGATATAATAGAAAGTGGAACTGGAGCTGCTGCTAGGTTAGATTGTGGTGCTGAGCCCTCCGCCAGTGATGTAGAATTCGCAACAGAAATAATTGATAACATAAACGACCCAACACACCATCCTGTTAGTGGAGCCTACCAATTTGCTGCTTCTCTTGATTATGAAGCTAATAATGATTTAACAGGACTTGCTGGATCTCTAATGGGTGCAAATTTACTACAAAGTGATAATGCCACAATTGCAGCAAATGAGGATCAGGCTAGAAGAATTGCTGGATTTTTTAAATATCCAAATAATCCAATTAAAATTTCTGAAGAGACAATTTCATTTAAACTTGAATTATCAACCAATGAATCTGTCTCAATAGATATGGCGGTAGATGGTAGCGATGTAATTTGGGGCGCCAAAATGGGTGCCGATCCTTTTACTATTAGAGTTGTAACTGGCGAAGCACTTTAAATTTTCTGGTCGTATTCTCCAATTTTACCTGTTTTTTTTAATAAATCATCAATAAAGTCAAATATCTTTTTTTTTCTTAAATCAGACGTTGGACTCTCAGTAACAATTACTAAAGATGGTTTATTTGAAGAAGCTCTAATCAACCCCCAAGAACCATCATCAAATGAAAATCTTATTCCATTTACAGTTAAAATTTCTTTGATTTCTTGCCCATCAATTCTAGTTTTTTCATCCTTAATTTTTTTAATTTGCTCAACTATATTATTTACAACTTGGTATTTTTCATCATCATTGCAAAATGGAGCCATCGTTGGTGTTTGATAAGTTTTTGGTAATTCACTTATTATTTCACTCATATTTATATTTTGATTATTTAATAAATGGCAAACTTGTATTGCTGAATTAATTCCATCATCATAACCATAACCTAAAGGATTATTAAAAAAGAAATGGCCACTTTTTTCAAAACCAGCTAAAGCTTTTTCTGAATTAACTTTCCTTTTGATATGAGAATGTCCTGTTTTCCAATATATAGTTTCACAATTATTTTTATGAAGAAGAGTATCTTTTGCATAAAGTCCAGTAGATTTTACGTCAACAACAAATTTAGATCCTTGATATTTTTCAGACAAATTTCTAGCAATCAATAGACCTATTTTATCTGAAAATATTTCATCTCCATTATTATCTATTACTCCAACTCGGTCACCATCTCCGTCAAATCCAAAACCAATATCTGCGTTATTATTTTTAACTGCTTTTGAAATAGCACGTAACATTTCTAAATCTTCAGGATTTGGATTGTATTTAGGAAATGTAAAATCTAAATCACAATCTAATTCAACTACTTCACATCCAATTCCTCTTAAAATATCTGGCGCAAATATTCCAGCTGTTCCATTCCCGCAAGCAACTACTGCTTTTATTTTTTTATTTATTTTATTACTATTAATTAAATTTTCTTTATAAATTTTTTGAAAATTATTTACTTTTTTCTCACTTCCTTTTCCTTTAATAAATTTTTTATTTAAAGTTATCTCTTTTAATTCTTTCATTTCTTCTGGTGCATGAGTTAAACCTTTTTTGATACCCATTTTTACACCTGTCCAACCATTTTCGTTATGACTAGCGGTTACCATTGCAATAGCATCAGCATTTAGATTGAATTGTGCAAAATAAACCATTGGTGATAATGACAGGCCTATATCTTCAACAAAACATCCTGTAGAAATTAATCCTTTTTTTAAAGCTGATTTAATTTCTTCACTGTACGATCTATAATCATGACCCACTATAATTCTTGGATCACTTTTTTTAGTATGATTGATAATTTGAGATCCTAATCCTTTTCCCAAGTGTTCGATTCCCTGTAGATTTATATTATCAGGGTAAAGCCATCTAGCGTCATATTCTCTAAAACCAAAAGGATCTATTTTTAACGTTTCTTGCATGTGAATATTTCTACATTTTTTTTATTTTTTTATTGATAAATATACAATGTGTTCTATATATGTTCTGTTGATTTGTAATTTATATAGTATATTAACGATATAACCACACAACATATAGTTGTTTTGCAAAAAAAAGGAATTAAATGAATAAAGTTTTATCTCAAGCATTAAGGAAG
Source organism: Candidatus Pelagibacter sp. (assembly GCA_045567255.1). Lineage (GTDB taxonomy): Bacteria > Pseudomonadota > Alphaproteobacteria > Pelagibacterales > Pelagibacteraceae > Pelagibacter. Next base: position 8,302 of record JBJLDH010000001.1, read on the forward strand.
GCTGTCTCTGATTTTTCACCTAATTCATCAGAATATATTAAAGACAAAAGACCAGATTTATTTTCTTTAAATGACGATACCGAATTATTTCAAAATTCAAGAGGTATAACTATCAAAATTGATAGATCTAAAGACAAAGGTCTAACGGAATTTGGTAGAGCAACTTTAAGCGATAGATATCTTGGCGCCAATGAATCCTTTCAAGATTTGTTTGCAAGAGTTGCCAGTCACTATGCAGATGATAATTTACATGCTCAAAGATTATATAATTATATAAGTAACCTTTGGTTTATGCCTGCTACACCAGTTTTATCTAACGGTGGAACAAAGAGAGGCTTGCCAATATCATGTTTCTTAAATGAAGCAGGAGATAGTTTAAATGGTATTCTAGACTTATGGAGTGAAAACGTTTGGCTAGCAGCTAAAGGTGGTGGCATAGGAAGTTATTGGGGTAATCTAAGATCAATTGGTGAAAAAATTGGAAGAGTGGGAAAGACCTCAGGAATTATTCCATTTATTAAAGTTATGGACTCATTAACTATGGCAATCAGCCAAGGTTCTTTGAGAAGAGGTTCTGCGGCTTGTTATCTTCCAATAGACCATCCAGAAATAGAAGAATTTATTGAAATGAGAAGACCAACTGGTGGAGATCCTAACAGAAGGTCATTAAATCTTCATCATGGAGTTTTAGTTTCAGATGCTTTTATGAGAGCAGTTGAACTTGATGAACAATGGGCATTAAAAAGTCCAAAAGATAAATCTGTTCAATCAACTGTATCAGCAAGAAATTTATGGATAAGACTTTTAACAGCAAGAATAGAAACAGGTGAACCATATATTATATTTATTGATACCGTTAATAGAATGATACCCCAACACCATAAACTTGCAGGACTAACTGTAAAAACCTCTAATCTTTGCAGTGAAATAACTCTTCCAACTGGAATTGATAAAGAAGGAAAAGATAGAACGGCAGTTTGTTGTTTGTCATCTTTGAATTTGGAAAAATATGATGAGTGGAAAGATGATGAAAATTTTATATCAGATGTAATGAGGTTTTTGGATAATGTTTTAACTGATTTTATTGAAAAAGCTCCAGAGTCATTTAGCGATGCAACTTATTCAGCTTTAAAAGAGAGAAGCGTTGGTCTTGGAGTAATGGGTCTTCACTCATTTTTTCAACAAAAAATGATACCTTTTGAGTCTGTAATGAGCAAAGTGTGGAATAAAAAAATATTCGAAAGTATTCAAAAACAAGTTGATAAAGCTTCCAAAGACTTAGCTGATGAAAGGGGTCCTTGTCCTGATGCGGCTGATTATGGAATTAACGAAAGGTTTTCAAATAAAACAGCGATAGCACCAACAGCTTCAATATCAATTATTTGTGGAGGAACCTCACCAGGCGTAGAGCCGATAGCAGCTAATAGCTATACGCACAAAACACTTTCAGGGTCATTTAATGTAAAAAATAAATATCTTGAGAAAATACTAGAAAAATATGGAAAAAATGACGAAGATACGTGGTCGAGTATTACAACAAACCAAGGATCTGTTTCTCATTTAGATTATTTAACACAAGATGAAAAAGATGTATTTAAAACCGCTTTTGAATTAGATCAAAGATGGATTGTAGATCTAGGAGCAGATAGAACTCCACACATTTCACAAGCTCAATCAATAAATATATTTATTCCAGCAGATATTCATAAAAGAGATTTGCATCAAATTCACTTCCAGGCTTGGAAAAAGGGTTTGAAAAGCCTTTATTATTGCAGATCAAAATCTATTCAAAGAGCTGAAAATGTTAATGATACAAAATCAACAGATGTAACTACCAATGTTTACAAATCAAAACAACAAGTTGAACAACCAGAATACGAGGAGTGTTTATCATGTCAGTAGTAGAAAAAATAAAAACTGAAGTTAAAAATGAAAATAAAACTAAAATTATCACACCCAATAAACCAGGTTTGTTAGTTGAAAATCCAGTATACAAACCATTTAGATATCCATGGTGCTATGATGCTTGGCTAACTCAACAAAGAATTCATTGGTTGCCTGAAGAAGTGCCTTTAGGTGATGATGTAAGAGATTGGCAAAAAAATTTAACTCAATCAGAAAAGAATTTATTAACACAAATTTTTAGATTTTTTACGCAAGCCGATGTTGAAGTTAATAATTGTTACTTAAGGCATTACACAACAGTTTTTAAACCAACTGAGGTTTTAATGATGATGACAGCTTTTGCTTCAATGGAGACCGTTCATATAGCTGCTTATTCACATTTACTCGATACTATTGGAATGCCAGAGTCGGAATATTCAGCATTTATGAAGTATAAAGAAATGAAAGATAAATATGACTACATGCAAAATTTTAATGTTAATTCAAAAGAAGATATTGCAAAAACAGTAGCTGTATTCAGCGCTTTCACCGAAGGACTACAGTTGTTTGCAAGTTTTGCAATTTTACTTAACTTTCCTAGATTTAATAAAATGAAAGGTATGGGTCAGATAGTTACTTGGTCTGTAAGAGACGAAACTTTGCATTGCAATTCAATGATAAGATTGTTTAAAGAGTTTATAAAAGAAAATCCAGAAATTTGGACACCTCAATTAAAAAAAGAACTTTATGAAGCTTGTAGAACAATAATCCATCATGAAGATGCATTTATAGATTTAGCATTTGAAATGGGACCTATGGAAGGATTAACCGCAAAAGAAGTCAAAGACTACATTAGGTTTATTGCAAATAGAAGATTGTCTCAATTAGGTTTAGAACCTATTTATGAAGTTGATAAAAATCCTCTTAACTGGCTTGATACAATGTTAAATGCAGTTGAGCACATGAACTTTTTTGAAGGAAGAGCAACAGAATATTCTAAAGCGTCGACCCAAGGTAATTGGACCGAGGCATTTTCTTAAAAAACTCAAAAATAAAAAATTTATAAGGAATGAAATATAGAAAATTCTATAGAAAAACTAGTTTGAAACAAAAAGGTATAGGAGAGATATTTCTTGATGAAATACAAAGCGCAAACCCAAAAAGTTTCTTTGAAATTGGAATATTTCATGGAGTAACAGCAAGAAATATCTGTGATCTAATGTATAAAAATCATAAATATGATTTTAAATATACAGGTATAGATTTATTTGATCAAAATGTAAGAGACAATGAAATAGCTCCAAATTTTAAATTTAACAATCCTTTAAAAACTTTTTACTTTAAGTACATTAAAAGACAAAATCCATATAGTGCATTGGCAGTAAATGATTTATTAAAAAAATATAAAAAAAATGTAGAAATTATAACTGGAAATACTAATGAAACATTAAAAAATCTAAACTTGCAGAATATAGAATATATTTTTATTGACGGAGGTCATGATTTCGAAACTGTAAAAAATGATCTATTTTTTTCTAGTAAATTTCTAAAAGCAGGTGGAACAATACTTTGTGATGATTATGATTTAACCCAAGCCCCTGGAGTCAAAAAGGCTATAGATGAATTTGTTATAAATAATAAATGTAAATTTTCAATCATAGCTAGTAGATTTGCAAAAATAGAATTTTAATTATCTTTGGTTTAAAAGTTTAACTTTTCTATGTTTCGAACCAATATATTTAGAAAGTGGTCTTATCAATTTATTTGCAGCATGTTGCTCAATTATATGGGCTGACCAGCCTGTAATCCTTGATATTACGAAAATAGGAGTAAAGAAATCAGTGTCAAAACCCATCAAATGATAAGTTGGTCCTGTAGGATAATCAACATTAGGATGAATATTTTTTCTATCTATCATAACATTTTTTACAACGTCATAAATTTTAACAAATTTTTTGTCTTTCTTAATTGATGAAACTTTTTTAAAGTATTTTTCCATTGTTGGAACTCTCGAATCACCTTTTTTGTAAACTCTATGTCCAAAACCCATTACAACATCTTTATTTTTAAGAGCTTTGTTAATCCATTTTAAAGCATTTTCTGGTTTTTTAATTTTTTTCATCATATGCATAACTTCTTCATTAGCACCACCATGCAATGGTCCTTTTAAACTTGCTATAGCCCCAGTTATAGCTCCATGTATATCAGATAAACTACTAGTTATTGTTCTTGCAGTAAAAGTTGAAACATTAAAACTATGTTCAGCATAAAGAATTAGAGATACATCAAAAGCCTTTACTATTTCTTTTTTTGGAACTTTTCCAAAACACATATAAAAAAAGTTTTCAGAAAAAGATAATTTTTTGTTTGGAGCAATTATTTTTTTACCTTTTCTTGCTCTAAAAAATGCTGCTAAAGCTATAGGTGTTTTTGAAAATATTCTTATAGCTTTTCTCATATTTGCGTTTGGAGAATTATCTTTAGTTTCTTTATCTTCCAGAGACATTAAACTTACTGCAGTTCTTGCTACATCCATCGGGTGAGCTTTTTTTGGCATTTTACGAATATCGCTTAATATTTCTTTTGAAAGTTTTCGATCAGACCTCTCTTCTTTGATAAAATTTTTTAATTGTTTTTTTTTAGGAAGTTCTCCATGTAATACAAGGTAAGCTACTTCTTCAAAACTACATTTTTCACATAAATCTTGAACTGCATAACCTCTATAAGTAAGAGAATTTATATCAGGCATAACTTGAGAAACTTTTGTTTCATCAACAACAATGCCTAGTAATCCTTTTTTTATTTCATCACTCATTATTCATGACCATCTGTTTTAAAATTATAAATTTTTTCGTCTAGAGAGTTATATTTTTCATACTCAACTAAATCATATAATCTTTTTCTAGTTTGCATTTTATCAATAATATTGTTTTGGTGTCCATCGTCAAAAATAACGCGCAATCCATCTTCTACATTTTTCATGGCTAATCTTTGAGTTGTTACTGGATATATAACAATATTATAACCAAGATTTTCAAGAACTTTATAACTAAGAAGTTTTGATTTTCCAAATTCAGTCATATTTGCTAATAAATATATATTTAAGGATTTTCTAACTTTTTCAAATTCCTTTTCGTCACTTAGCGCTTCTGGAAAAATGATTTCTGCACCAGCATCAATGTAAGCTTTGCATCTATCAATCATTTTATCTAACCCTTCAACATTTTTTGCATCTGATCTTGCTATTATTTTAAAATTTTTATCTCTTTTAGCGTTTACGCATTCTTTGATTTTATTAACCATAGCATCTTTTGAAATCAGCTCTTTATTATCTAAATGTCCACATCTTTTTTGCTCAATTTGATCTTCTAAATGTACTCCTGAAACTCCATTTCTTTCGAAAGTTTCTATAGTTTCTTTGCATGAACTAAACCCTGTATCTATATCTACTATTGTTGGAAGATTTGTCACTCTAGCTATCTGATTTGATCTATTACTAACGTCATTAAGAGTTGTTAGACCAATATCCGGATAACCTAAATCATTAGACATTACACCCCCTGAAACATAAACAGCATCATATCCAATTTCTTCAATAACTTTTGCGGTTAAGGGATTATAAGCTCCTGGTACTCTTAATATTTTATTTAATTTTAATTTATTTTCTAAATCAATTCTTTTTTGCTCTGGTTTTTTTTTAACAAAATGCACTTAAAAAATTCCTAATTTATTATTTCTTTTTAGATATCTTTTATTCACTTCTATATTTAGTTTTGCCAATTGACCTTTCTTAATTTTTTTTAATTTTTGGACTAAGTTAATAAATCTTAAACTTTCTTTAGGAGAAATAATATTATCAGTTAGAGTTTTAAATTTTTTAATATAATCTTTCCTTTTAAAAGGTCTTGCCCCATAAGGATGTGCATCTGCTCTTTCAAGTTGTTCGGATATCTTCTTTCCATTTTTGATTGTTACAACAACTCTAGCTCCGAATGATTTCTTCTTAGGATTTGGATCATGATACTTTTTTGTCCACTTTTTATCTTCATGAGTTTTAATACATTTCCAAATTTTATTTGTGCTTTTTCTGTTAGCTCTAGTTTTGGAATATGAATTAATGTGATGCCAATTCGCATCTTCAAGAGCTACTGCAAAAATATACATAATTGAATGATCTAGAGTTTCTCTACTTGCGTTAGGGTCCATTTTTTGAGGATCATTCGCTCCAGTTCCAATAACGTTATGTGTATGGTGGCTTGTGTAGATATCAATATTTTTAATATCATTTAAATTAGAAATTTTTTTATTTAATTTTTTGGCAATATCAATTAATGCTTGAGCCTGATACTCAGCAGAATATTCTTTTGTATAAGTTTCAAGTATAGCTTTTTTTTGTTCATTTTTTTTTGGCAGAGGAACATTATACTTTGCATATTTTCCATCCAAAATTCTTGCAATAACACTATCTTCTCCTTCATAAATTGGACTTGGCGCTCCTTCTCCTCTCATGACACGATCAATTGCTTCGATAGCAAGTTTTCCAGCATGTGCAGGTGCATAAGCCTTCCAACTCGAAATTTCTCCTTTCCTAGATTGTCTTGTGGAGATAGTCACATGCAAGGCTTGTTGAATTGCTTGATATATAGTTTCAGTATTAAGCTTGAGCATTGATCCAATTCCTGCTGCAACGCTTGGACCCAAATGTGCTATGTGATCTATTTTGTGTTTATGAAGACAAATTCCTTTTACTAAATTAACTTGTACTTCGTATGCAGTGATAACACCTCTTAACAAATCTAAGCCACTTTTATTTAATTGTTGTGCTACAGCTAATAACGGAGGGATATTGTCTCCTGGGTGACTGTAGTCTGCCGCTAAAAATGTATCATGAAAATCTAATTCTCTAACGGCTGTTCCATTTGCCCAAGCTGCCCATTCACAATCAAATTTTATTTTGGAATTAATACCAAATATATTTGCTCCGCGTTTCCTTTGATGAGATTTGGCCATGTCTCTAGCTGAAATTACTGGATTCCTATTCAGGGATGCAATAGCAACAGAAGCGTTATCTATAATTCTATTGATCACCATTTCAATAGAGTCTTTATTGAGTTTGGAATTATCACTTGCTACTTCTGCAATTTTCCAAGCAAGTTGTTTTTTTTTATTCAATTTTAATTTAGAAGGATAAACTTTTATTTTGTGATTAATCATACTATCTATAATTTACTTATTTTTAATACCTTACGGTAAAATTTTATCAAGTTTAATGATTTAAGTATTTCCTGATTATTTCTTCAATGTTTACAAAATCTTTAATTAAATAATCATGATATATTTCAGAAACTTTTTTTTCTGTATATCCGTCTTCTAGTAATATAAATGGAATACCAGCAGATTTAGAAGAATCCGCATCAGTTTCACTGTCTCCTATCATTAAGCTTTTTTTTACATCACCTTGCATAATTTCAATTACGTTAGTTAAATGTCTAGGATCAGGTTTGCAATAATTAAAAGTATCACTTCCCGCAACATATTCAAAAAAATCATAAATTTTTAATTTTTTTAATAAATTTATCGAAAGATGCTCTTGTTTGTTAGTACAAACACCCATGGAAATATTATTTTTTTTAGCCCAATTTAAAAAGTTTAAAACTCCATTAACAAGTTTGCTTTCTACAGCTATATTTTTTCCATAATAATCAATAAATTCTTTGACCATTTCTTTTTTAATATCTTGATCGCTAACTTTACCAAACTCTTTCTTTGCTTGACCCCATACAGATCTACCAATTAAAGAAGCAGATCCTTTGCCCACAAGTTTTCTTATATCTTCTGTAGATTTTGTTTCATAACCATATTTCTTCATAACATAGTTATGGGCATTCATTAAATCTGGAGCTGTATCAATTAATGTTCCATCAAGATCGAATAAAATTGTAAATTTTTGAACCATAAATAAAGTATTATTAAGAAATAATTTGTGAGTTAAAGTAACTTAATACCTAAATATAAATAAATATCAAATGAAAGAAAAAAAATTAAATAAAATACAAAATACATTAAGAAACAGTTTTATAAAAAAAGGAGTAAAAATGATTGCTCCAGAAACTATTTTTTTTTCTAATGATACTAAAATTGGAAAAAATGTAGTTATAGAGCCTTATGTTGTAATTTCTAAAAATGTAAAAATCGGAAACAATGTAACTATTTCATCTTTCTCACATTTAGAAGGAGTTAAAATAGACAATAATGTTAATATTGGTCCATATGCAAGAATAAGGCCGGGTGTAATTATAAAATCTGGATCAAAAATAGGCAACTTTGTTGAAGTAAAAAAAAGTACAATTGGAAAAAATTCTAAAGTTAACCACCTTTCTTATATAGGAGATGCCAATATAGGTAAAAATGTAAATATTGGAGCCGGAACAATTACTTGTAATTATGACGGTGTTAAAAAAAATAAAACAAACATAAAAGATAAAGTTTTTATAGGTTCAAATTCATCATTGGTTGCTCCGGTTACAATTAACGAAAGTAGTATCGTTGGAGCTGGCTCAGTAATTACAAAAAATGTATTAAAAAAATCACTTGCTCTAGAAAGAAGTGAACAAATTGAATTGAAAAATTATAAAAAAAAATAAATGTGTGGAATAATTGGAATTACAAGCAATAAGGAAGTAACTACTAGAATAATCAATTCTTTAAAAAAATTAGAATACAGGGGATATGACTCTGCAGGAATAGCAACTCTTAAAAATGGTTTAATAAATGAAGTTAAATGTGAGGGCAGAGTAGAAGCGCTTGAAAAAAATATTTCAAACTCAATTATAGAAGGAGAAATTGGTATAGGCCATGTTAGATGGGCTACACATGGTAAACCAAGTACTTTAAATGCACACCCTCATTCATCTGAAACAGTTTCTGTTGTACATAATGGTATTATAGAAAATTCTACAATTTTGAAAAAAATATTAGAAAAAAAAGGTTATAAGTTTAAATCCCAAACAGATACTGAAGTAATTGTACACTTAGTTGCAGACTATTTAAAAAAAAATAATTTAAAAAATACCATCATTAAAGTTTTAAAAAAATTACATGGAAGTTTTGCATTAGGGATTATATTTAAAGATTATCCAGATTTAATTGTGGGTGCACGAAGAGGATCTCCTTTAGCAGTTGGTTACGGTCCAAATGAAAATTATCTTGGATCTGATTCGTATGCATTAAAATCTATGACAAATAAAGTTTCATATCTTAATGATGGTGAGTTCTGCCTGATTAAAAATAATCAAGTTGAGTTTTTTGATACCAATGGAAATAAAGCTAATAAAAAAATATTGAATTTGTCACAAGACAATCAAAGTTATGACAAGGGTGATTATAAGCATTTTATGGCAAAAGAAATAGATGAGCAGCCAATTATATTAAAAAATTGCGTGAACGAATATGTTGATAAAATAAATAAACAAATAAATATTTATAACTTTCCTTGGAAAGTTAACCAGATATCATCGATTGTTTTAATCGGATGTGGAACTGCATATCATTCATGTTTAGTTGCAAAATATTGGTTTGAAGAACACACAAACTTAGATGTGAGTATAGATATAGCTTCTGAATTTAGATATAGAAAACTTAAATTTAAAAATGATTGCTTGTATGTTTTTGTATCGCAATCAGGAGAAACAGCCGATACCTATGCAGCTTTAGAGATCTGTAAAAAGAATAAAATGAAGACCTGTTCAATAGTTAATGTTGTTGAAAGTTCAATAGCAAGAGATTCTGAACTTGTTTTGCCAATACATTGTGGTCCTGAAGTAGGCGTTGCATCTACCAAAGCTTTTCTAGGCCAAATGTTAGTTTTATACATGTTGTGTCTAAAATTATCGTTTGATCAGAAAATTATTAGTAAAAAAAATTATAAAGACAAAATAAAAAATTTACTTTCTTTGTCTAATTTGTGTAAAAAAACTCTTCTAAATGATAATAAAATTCAAAACACAAGTAGAGCATTTATTGAAGCAAAAGGCTCAATGTTTTTAGGAAGAGGATATTCATTTCCTATAGCTTTAGAAGGGGCTTTAAAATTAAAAGAACTCGCTTATGTTCACGCTGAAGGTTATCCAGCTGGTGAAATGAAACATGGTCCATTAGCGCTGATTGAAGAAGGAATGCCAGTTGTTGTTATTGCGCCTAGAGATAATTATTATAAAAAAACTATTTCTAATATGCAGGAAGTTATTGCTAGAGGAGCTAAAGTTTTGTTAGTAACAAATAAAAGCAAAGACGAAGTTCATTCAGAAAATATCTGGGAAACAATAGAAGTTGAAAACCTATCTGACGATCTATTTCCCTTTTTAACAACTATACCTCTTCAAAAATTAGCGTATTATTCAGCTATGCATAAAGGTTACGATATAGATAAACCAAGAAATTTGGCAAAATCTGTCACTGTTGAATAATATATAAACTCTGCTAAAACACTCCCAGGTTGAAATGAAAAAATGGAAAATAAATAGTTGGAGAAATTATCCAGTAAAGCACATCCCAAAATATGAGGATGAAAAACAACTTAATATGGTTCTTGGGAAAATAAAAAATTTCCCTCCATTAGTTTTTGCTGGAGAAACTAGGCATTTAAAACAACAACTTGCAGAAGTCGTTGATGGAAAGGCTTTTTTACTTCAGGGCGGTGATTGCGCAGAAAGTTTTGTGGAATTTAATCCTGATAATATAAGAGATTATTTCAAAGTCATTTTGCAAATGTCTTTAGTATTAACTTATTCTGCTTCATTGCCAGTTGTTAAACTTGGAAGAATTGCAGGACAATTTTCAAAACCTAGAAGTGCGCCAACAGAAAAACAAGGTGATAAAGAGTTACCAAGTTATTTAGGTGATAATATAAATGGTATAGAATTTACTGAAAAATCAAGAAATCCTGACCCTAAAAGGTTATTCAAAGCTTATTCCCAATCTGCTTCAACTTTAAATTTGCTAAGAGCTTTTTGTCATGGTGGTTTTGCAGATTTACAAAAAGTCCATCTGTGGAATACTGGCTATATTAAAAAAAGTCCTCAAGCTAAAAAATTTAAAGAAATAGAAGATAAGATAGCTGACGCTTTAGCTTTTATGGATGCCTGCGGAATAAATTCAGATTTTAATAGAAGACTGAAGACTGTAAATTTTTGGACATCACATGAAGCCTTGTTACTTCCTTTTGAAGAAAGTATGACAAGGGTAGATTCAACAACGGGAGAATATCATGATACCTCTGCCCATTTTGTTTGGATAGGTGATAGAACAAGACAATTAGAAGGAGGTCATGTTGAGTTTTGTAGAGGTATAGAGAATCCTATTGGAATTAAATGTGGACCAACTTCTAAACCTGATGAAATTGTAAAAATTTGCAATCTAATAAATCCTAAAAATGAAAAAGGTAAAATAACTTTAATTTCAAGATTTGGTCATCAAAATGTAGAAAAATTTTTACCAAAATTAATTAGAAGCATTAAAAAAGAAGGTCTAAATGTAATATGGTCTTGTGACCCTATGCATGGAAACACTATAAAATCTACAACTGGATTTAAAACAAGACCTTTCAACAACGTTTTAAATGAAGTTAAAAATGTATTTAGCGTCCATCAAAGCGAAGGATCCTATGCTGGCGGACTTCATATAGAGATGACAGGTCAAAATGTTACAGAATGTACAGGCGGAACACAAAAAATATCTGATAAAGATCTGTCTAGTAGATACAGAACTCATTGTGATCCAAGATTAAACGCTAATCAAGCTTTAGAATTGGCATTTATGATTTCTGACGAAATAAAAAAGAATTCCAACTATGCTAAAAATGGAATTAAAGCGGCATCTTAAACGTTTATAAAATAAGCTCTTTAACATATATTTAAATTATGGAAGTAAGTAAAAAAGTGTTCTTTATAAAAGATTGGATATTAAATTATGTTAATTCAATGCCAACCAAATCTAAGTCACTAGTTATAGGTATATCTGGAGGTATAGATTCATCTGTATCAAGCACCCTAAGTGCAATGACGGGTTTAAAAACAATTGCAATTTCAATGCCTATTAAACAAAAAAGCAATCAACACGATCTAAGTTTAAAGCATCAAGAATGGTTAAAAAAAAATTTCAAAAATGTAAATGGATTTACAATTGAATTGGACAATCTTTTTAGCACATTTGAAAAGACACTTTCAAATTTTAATAACGAACACGGTATGGCGAATTCTAGAGCAAGATTAAGAATGTCAACACTTTATCAGGTTGCTGCTGCTAATAACGGAATAGTTGTTGGAACAGGAAATAAAGTTGAGGATTTTGGAGTTGGATTTTATACAAAGTATGGTGATGGAGGAGTAGACATATCTCCACTAGGAGATTGTAACAAAACTGAAGTTTGGGAATTAGGAAAGGAACTTAATATTTTGAAAGAAATAGTTGAAGCTCCACCTACTGATGGTTTATGGGATGATGGAAGAACTGACGAAGGTCAACTTGGTCTTACTTATAGTGAGCTTGAAGAGGCAATGGATAATAAAAATTCAATAAATAGAGAAAAATATATTAAAATAAGAAATGCTAACCTGCATAAGATGGATCCCATCCCAGTTTGTAAGATACCTAAGTAATCTTAAAGATTAACAAATCATAAATTAAAGTATATTTCTAGAGCAATGGATAAAGAAATTTTTTTAACAAATAGTCTTGGTAACCAAAAAGAAAAGTTTAATCCAATTAATTCAAAAAAAATTGGAATGTATGTGTGTGGACCAACTGTATATGACAATCCCCATATAGGCAACGCAAGACCTTTGGTCGTATTTGATATTTTATTTAAAGTTCTAAAATGTAAATATGGGAATAGTGCTGTTACTTATGTCAGAAATATTACAGATATCGATGACAAAATAATTAAATCATCATTAGAAAAGAAAATATCTATAGAAAATCTTACAAAAGCGATTATTAAAAATTTTCATGAGGATTGTAGATATTTAAATTGTGAAAACCCATCTCATGAACCAAAAGCTACAGAAAATATTTCTTTAATGATTGAGATGATTGGTGAACTAATAAATAATCATTATGCTTATGAAAGTAACCAGCATATTTATTTTAATGTAAATAAATTTAAAGATTATGGAAAATTATCAAACAAAAATTTAGATGAATTAATTGCTGGTGCAAGAGTTAATGTATCTGAAAATAAAAAAAATCCTGCTGACTTTGTTTTATGGAAGCCGTCTTTAGGAAATGAACCTGCGTGGGAATCTCCATGGGGAAAAGGTAGACCTGGTTGGCATCTTGAATGTTCAGTTATGTCTAAAAAATTCTTAGGCGATAAATTTGATATTCATGGTGGAGGATTAGATTTAATTTTTCCACATCACGAAAATGAAATTGCCCAATCTAGGTGTGCTAATAAAAATGAGGTATTTGCAAATTATTGGATTCATAATGGATTTATAACAATCTCAAGTGAAAAAATGTCAAAATCACAAGGGAATGTTTTAACAATTAATGATTTTAAAAATAAAGTAAATGGCCAAGTAATCAGATTGGCTTTAATAAGCGCTCACTACAAACAGCCGTTAGATTGGAACGAAAAACTTTTATTTGAAAGCGAAAAAACTATTAACAAATGGTATGAAAGCTATACTGATCTAAAAAAGCAAGTTTTAATTCCACAAGAATATCTTTCACCTTTATATGATGATTTAAACACGCCAGGTTATATAGCCAATCTTCATAAATTATTTGACAAGGCTCAAAATGGCTCGACAAATGATAAAGAAATTTTTGTTTCAGCATGTAACTTTATTGGCTTATTAAACGAAAATAAAAATACCTGGGAAGAATTTAAACAAAGTAAATTGAAGATTTCTAAAGAAGAAATAGAAAAAAATATAAAGGAAAGAAATATTGCAAGGAAAAATAAAGATTATAAAGAAGCTGATAAAATTAGAAATGAATTATTGGACAAAGGAGTTTTAATTGAAGACAAAGATGATAAAACCCTGTGGAAATTTAAATGAGTAAAGAAAAAATATATATATTTGATACGACATTGAGAGATGGTGCCCAGACTCAAGGTGTAGATTTTTCTATAGATGATAAATTAAAAATAGCTAAAGCTTTAGATGATTTGGGAGTGGATTATATAGAAGGTGGATGGCCAGGGGCCAATCCTACAGATACTGAATTTTTTCAAAAAAAAATTAAACTAAATAATTCTTTATTAACAGCATTTGGTATGACCAAAAGATCAGGTCGAAGTGCTGACAATGATCCAGGCTTATCATCTATACTCAATAGTAATACCCCAGCTGTATGTTTAGTAGGTAAATCATGGGATTTTCATGTTGATGTCGCATTAGGAATTTCAAATGAAGAAAACTTAGAAAATATTACTGAGAGTACAAAACTTTTTGTAAAAGAAAAAAAAGAATTTATGTTTGATGCTGAACATTTTTTCGATGGCTTTAAAAACAATCAAGATTATGCTCTTTCATGCATCAGATCAGCTTATGACAATGGTGCAAGGTGGATTGTTCTTTGTGATACAAATGGAGGAACATTACCAAATGAAGTTTCTGAAATTGTTAACGAGGTATTAAAATTTGTACCAGGAAAAAATATTGGTATTCACGCACATAATGACACAGGAAATGCTGTTGCAAATTCTTTAGCTGCAGTCTTATCTGGGGCTAGACAAATACAAGGAACAATTAATGGGTTAGGTGAGAGATGTGGAAATGCAAACTTAATGTCAGTAATTCCAACATTATATTTAAAGAAAACTTATTCAGAAAATTATGAAATTAATGTTAAAAAAGAAAATATTAATAAATTAACACAATGCTCAAGATTACTTGATGAAATATTAAATAGAAAACCCAATCAACATTTACCTTATGTTGGTGCAGCCGCCTTTTCGCATAAAGGAGGCTTACATGTATCTGCAGTTCAAAAAGATCCCAAAACATATGAGCATATAAATCCTGAATATGTTGGAAATGTAAGGAACATTGTTGTTTCAGATCAATCTGGAAAATCAAATATAGTTTCAAGATTAAATTCTATCGGTATTGACTTTAAACAAGATGATCCAAAAATAAAAAAACTTTTAGAAGAAGTAAAAGATAGAGAATTTATTGGATATAGTTATGATGGCGCAGATGCATCTTTTGAGTTATTAGCAAGAAGAGTTATGGGAGAAATACCAAGATATATTTTAATTAAAGAATATGATGTTAGTGTAACAAAAAATAGTTCAGGAGAAATTATCTCATCAGCCAAAGCTAAATTAGAAGTAGATAAAAAATTAATTCTTTGTGAAGGAAAGGGCAATGGTCCGGTCCATGCACTTGATAATGCAATAAGAAACAATGTAGATAAACTTGCTAAGTATTCGCAGTATTTAAAAGATTTAAAATTAGTAGATTATAAAGTTAGAATACTTAATACTGGAACTGAGGCGGTAACAAGAGTTTCAATTGAAAGCACAGACTCAAAAGGTAAAAATTGGTTTACAATAGGAGTATCAGCAAACATTATTGACGCTTCATTTAAAGCGCTAGTTGATAGTTTAGATTACAAATTATTCAAAGATAATGCTCCCGCAAGTCTTTAATGTTTAATAATATATCTTTTATTTTACACAAACCTCAATTATCTGAAAATATTGGTGCGTGCGCAAGAGCATTAAAAAACTTTAATTTTAATAAATTAATTCTAGTTGATCCAAAACCAAGTTTTCCAAATGATAAAATCATAGCCACATCAGTTGGAGCCAAAGATGTAATTAAAAAAAGTAAAGTTTTTTATAGTTTGGAACCAGCATTAGGAAAAATTGATTATTTAATTGCCACGTCCTCTAGATTTAGAAATAAAAATATAAAACATATACAATTAAATGATTTAAAAAAAATAGATTATAAAAAAAAAGTAGGATTTTTGTTTGGTTCTGAGGCCTCTGGATTGTCAAATAATGAAATTAGTTATGCAAATTATACTATGCAAATACCAGTAAATTCTAATTTTAAATCATTAAATCTTTCTCATAGTTTAATTATTGTAGCTCAAACAGTATTCAATTTAATTAATTTAGATTTAAAAAACTATTCTAAGTCTCAAAAGATTATACCAGCCTCTAAGAAACAAATACAATCAATGTTAAATTTATGTATCAAAAATCTTGAAGGAAAAAATTTTT
This sequence comes from Candidatus Pelagibacter sp., assembly GCA_045567255.1. Lineage (GTDB taxonomy): Bacteria > Pseudomonadota > Alphaproteobacteria > Pelagibacterales > Pelagibacteraceae > Pelagibacter. The sequence continues at coordinate 24,428 of JBJLDH010000001.1, forward strand.
TCAAGCCAAAAGAAAAAAAACCCATCATGCTTGAGAATTTAAGAAATATTTTTTACAGAATGGAACTTTCAGAAAAGGAAATACGCATTTTATCAAGTGTATTTGCAAATTTATCCAAAAAAAAGGTTGATTGACAAAACAAATGTTAAGTTTATAAAGCGCAATATTAAATGACAAAAAGACTAAACTCTAAACATAAAGTAGATAGAAGACTTAAAGTAAATCTATGGGGAAGACCAAAGAGTCCCTTTAATAGTAGAGCGTATCCTCCTGGGCAACATGGACAATCAAGAAGTTCAAAACCTTCTGACTTTGGAATTCAGCTTCAAGCAAAACAAAAATTAAAATCTTATTACGGAAATATGAATGAAAGACAATTTAGAAACATGTATAAAAAAGCGATTATGAAAAAAGGTGATACAGCTGAAAATTTAATCGGATTGTTGGAAAGAAGATTAGATGCAGTAATTTACAGATCCAAATTATCAAATACAATATTTTCTTCTAGACAATTAATTAATCATGGACATGTAAGAGTTAATGGTAAAAAAGTAAATATTTCTAGTTATCAGGTAAAAGAAGAGGACTCTATAGAAATAAGAGATAAATCAAAACAATTAGCTTTAATTGATATATCTCTAGCTAACAAAGAAAGAGAAGTTCCAGAATATTTACAACTTGATGAAAAAAATAAAAAAGTAAAATTTGTTAGAATTCCTAAATTTGAAGAAGTTCCTTATCCAGTTGTTATGGAACCAAATCTTGTAATTGAATATTATTCTAGATAATTAAGCTTTTTTTTTAAAAGCTATATTTTTGCTTTCAAGAAGACTTGCTAACTCACCATTTTCATACATTTCTTTAATTATATCACATCCACCGACAAATTCATTTTTCACATACAGTTGAGGTATAGTTGGCCAATCACTATAAACTTTAATTCCTTCTCTTATACTTTGATTTTCTAAAACGTTTACACTTTTAAAATTTAACTCAAGAATTTTAAATATATTTACTACTGCCATCGAAAATCCACATTGAGGGGCATCAGGCGTACCTTTCATGAATAGACAAATTTCGTTACTTTCTATTTCGCTTTTTATTAAATCATTTGTTTGTTGATCCATTTAATTCTCCTTTGTTTTAATTGCTAATGCGTGCAGCTCATTACCCATTTTGCCTTTTAATGAATTATAAACCATCTTGTGTTGATCTATTTTACTTTTACCAGAAAATTGGCTTGATGTAACTGTGGCAGAGTAATGATTACCATCACCAGCTAAATCTTGTATTTCTATGGTTGCATCAGGCATAGCCTCTTTTATTAACTTTTCAATTTCTTTTAAATCCATAGCCATTAGTTTTTCATAAATCCCTTTAACCAATATTTATGTGCTTTAATTAATTCTTCAATAGGTAAACTTATATCACCCTCAAAACTTAAACTGTTTTCTTTTACAACCCCAAAATTATCATAATGTACTGAATTTTTATTGAGTATTTCATTCACTTTTTCGACATCTTTTTTATTAATTTCTATAATATATCTTCCTTGATCTTCGCTAAACAAATATTCAAATTTATTCATAAGACCTTTTAATGAGTTTATTTTAATTCCTTTTTCTCCTTTAATGCACATTTTAGATATTGCTGTCAAAATTCCTCCTAATGAAACATCGTGACAACTAAGAATTAAACTTTGAGAAATTAAATTTAGTATTGTTTCACCAATATTTTTTTCATTAAACAAATTAATACTCGGTGGTGGTCCTTTTTTCTCTGCCAATATATTTTTGGCAAAAATACTTTGATCCAAATGACCTTCTGTTTTTCCTATTACATAAACAATACTTTCAAATTTTTTGAATTCCATAGTTATCATTTTTTTATAATCTTGAATTAAACCTACGCCTCCAATTGCTGGAGTTGGTTTGATACCTTTATCATTTGTTTCGTTATAAAAAGATACATTTCCTGAAACTACAGGAAAATCCAAATATTTACTTGCTTCAGTAATTCCCTCAATGCTTTCAACAAATTCTCCCATATTTTTTTCTTTCTCAGGGTTTCCAAAATTTAAACAATTTGTAATAGCTATTGGCTTAGCTCCAACAGAAATTAAATTTCTCCAACTTTCACAAACAATTTGTTTTCCGCCTGTTAAAGGATGTGAATAACAATATGATGAAGATGAATCAACAGAAGCGGCAACAGCTTTATTTGTTCCATGTATCCTTACAACACCAGCATCTCCTCCTGGTTTTTGAATAGTATCACCCATAACAGTATGATCATATTGATCCCATATCCACTTTTTGTCAGAAATGTTTGGATCACTTAAAATTTTTTTTAAACAATCAAACATATTAAGGTTTTTTAAAATTTCTTTTTTGAATTTTAATTTCTGTGGTAACTTTATTTTTTTCCATTTTCTATTATATATAGGAGCATTTTCTGCCAACAAGTTTATCGGTATTTCGGCAACTTTATTTTTTTCAAATATCAGTTCTATTTTTTTTGTATCAGTTGTTTTTCCAATTATTGCAAAATCTAAATTCCATTTATCAAATATTTTTTTTGCGTACTTTTCTTTACCTTTTTCTAAAACTATAAGCATTCTTTCTTGACTTTCTGATAGCATAATTTCGTAAGGAGTCATTTTATCTTCTCTACAAGGAACTTTACTTAAATTTAATTCTATGCCCAACTTACCTTTTGATGCCATTTCAATGCTAGATGAAGTTAAACCAGCAGCACCCATATCTTGAATTGCTATAATTGAATTATCCGCCATTAATTCTAGACAGGCTTCTAACAATAATTTTTCGGTAAAAGGATCTCCTACTTGAACAGTAGGTTTTTTTTCTTCAACTTTATCATCAAAAGTAGATGAAGCCATGCTGGCCCCATGAATTCCATCTCTTCCAGTTTTCGAACCAACATAGATTACAGGTTTATCTATACCCGTAGCTTTTGAATAAAAAATTTTATTTTTATTAACCAAACCAAGCGTCATGGCATTGACTAAAATATTTCCATTATAAGATTCATCAAATGCTGTTTGTCCAGCTATTGTAGGAACACCAATGCAATTTCCATAGCCACCTATGCCTTTTACCACTCCACGAAGTAAATTCTTTGTTTTTTTATGTTGAGGTGAGCCAAAATGAATTGAATTTAAATTAGCAATTGGTCTTGCTCCCATTGTAAAAACGTCTCTCATTATTCCACCTACACCAGTAGCGGCTCCCTGGTAGGGCTCAATAAATGATGGATGATTGTGACTTTCAATTTTAAATACAATTGCATCATTATCACCAATGTCAATTACACCTGCATTTTCTCCTGGGCCTTGTATAACTTGCTTGCCTTTTGTATGTAGTTTTTTTAAATGTAATCTTGAAGATTTGTAAGAACAATGCTCATTCCACATTGCTGAAAATATTCCTAATTCAGTAATATTAGGTGTTCGTTTTAACAAATCACAAATTTTCAAATATTCTTCTTTATTTAAACCATGTTCTATTGCAATTGTTTCAGTAACTTCCATTACTTTAAATTTTCTAATAAGTTTTCAAAAAATAATGACCCATCTTCACCTGAGAGATATTTATCAATCATTCTTTCTGGATGTGGCATCATACCCAAGACATTTTTTTTTTCATTAAAGATTCCAGCTATGTTTTTGATAGCTCCATTTGGATTATTTTCATTACTTTCGTCACCATTTTTATTACAATAAGTTACAGCTATTTGATTATTATCCTCTAAAGATTTCATTTCATTTTCAGAGCAGAAATAATTACCTTCATTATGAGCAATATGAAGTTCAAGAATATCTTTTTTAATATTATTAAAATATTTATTTCTTTTATTTTTAATCTTTATACAAATATTTTTACATATGAAATTAAGGTTTTTGTTTTGTAGAAGAATACCTGAAAGCAGACTAGTTTCGGTTAAAATTTGAAAACCATTGCATATACCCAAAACAAGACCTCCTGAATTTGCAAAATCTATAACTGATTTAATTATATTTGATTTTGAAGCAATACTCCCACACCTTAAATAATCTCCATATGAAAAACCACCAGGTAAAACAATTAAGTCACTTTTGGGTATAGTTTTATCATTGTGCCAAACCATTTGATTTTTAAAACCAAATTTTTTTAGAGCCACATCCATATCTCTATCACAATTTGAACCTGGAAATATAATAACTGATGATTTCATTAATATTTAAATTATTTTATAATCTTCGATCACAAGATTTGCTAAAAGTTTTTTGCACATTTCTTCAGCTTGTAATTTTGCACTTTTTTCATTCTTTTCATTTATATTAATTTCAAAAAATTTACCCTGTCTTACTTCTTCAACATTTTCAAAATTCATGCTATTTAACGTTTGCTGAATAGCTTTACCTTGTGGATCTAGAACTCCATTTTTTAGAGTTACAATTACTTTAATTTTCATTATTTTCTTTTGATTTTTACAGCTTTTGGTTTAGAAAACTTTAATGGTCTAATATTAGATTGCTCATGAAGAATGTTTAATCTTTTTGCAACCTCTTGATATCCTTCAATCAGGCTTCCCAAATCTTTTCTAAATATATCTTTATCAAGTTTTTTTTCAGTAGTTGAGTCCCAAAGTCTACATGTGTCCGGGCTTATTTCATCAGCTAAAATTATTTTATTATCTTGCAAAGATTTTCCAAACTCAACTTTAAAATCGACTAGCTTAATACCTACGGCTCTGAACATTCCTTGAAGGAAATCATTTATCCTTCTACATTCCTCAGTAATCCAGTCTAAATCCATTATATTTAACCAATTAAATGACAATATATGTTCACTGCTTACTAAGGGATCACCTAACTCATCATCTTTAAGACAATATTCAATTAATGGTCTATCTAATACAGTTCCCTCTTCTATACCAAGCCTTTTAGTTAATGATCCAGTGGCAATATTTCTCACGATAAATTCTAAAGGTATTATTTCTACCATTTTTACAAGCTGTTCTCTCATGTTTATTCTTTTAATAAGATGATTTTTAATTCCCACTTGATTTAAATTTGAAAGAATATGCTCTGAAATTCTATTGTTTAATATTCCTTTACCTTCGATAGTAGCTTTCTTTTGATTATTGAAAGCAGTCGCATCATCTTTAAAGTGTTGGATTACTAAATTTTTTTCAGGAGATGCATATATAATTTTTGCTTTTCCTTCATACAATTTTTTTCCTTTTTTCATCATTTAAATACTCTTTTAAATATATAGTTTACATTTTTAAAGTGTTTAGAATACTTAAATATACTATCAATTTTTTTTAATTTTAATTTGTCTATAATATTTTTATCTTTTTTAATTAAATCAATTAAATCAACATTTTTGGCATAACTTTCTCTAGAAAGCCTTTGAACAATCTTATAAGCTTTTTCTCTTTGCATACCAGACTTTGTAAGTTCAATCATTACTTCTTGAGAAAAAATTAATCCTTTTGTAATGTTTAAATTTTTTAACATTTTTTTTGGATAAATAATTATTTTATCTAAAATATTAGCTAATCTGGATAATGCAAAATCTAAAGTTATGTTAGCATCAGGTCCTATATTTCTTTCTACACTTGAATGTGAAATATCTCTTTCATGCCACAGAGCAATATTTTCTAACGCAGGAACGACAAAACCTCTCACTATTCTAGCAAGCCCTGTTAAATTTTCACTTAATATTGGATTTTTTTTATGTGGCATAGCCGAAGATCCCTTTTGATCTTTTGAAAAAAATTCTTGTAGTTCATAAACCTCTGATCTTTGAAGGTGTCTTATTTCTGTTGCTATTCTTTCAACAGAACCAGCAATTATACCCAAAACTGAAAAATAATGAGCATGTCTATCTCTAGGTATTACTTGAGTTGAAATAGGCTCAGGTTTAAGTTTTAATTTTTTTGCGACATAAATTTCAATCTTAGGATTAATATTGGCAAATGTTCCAACTGCTCCAGATATTGAACATGTAGAAATATTGTCTACAGCTTCAACCAATCTTTTTTTATTTCTTTTAAACTCTTCATAAAAAGATGCCAATTTTAAACCAAAAGTTAATGGCTCCGCATGTATACCATGACTTCTTCCAATGCATGGTGTTAATTTGTATTTTTTTGCTTGTTTTTTTAAAACTAATAAAATTTTATCTATATCTTTAACTAATATTTTTCCAGATTGAACTAACTGTAAATTAAAACTTGTATCTAATACATCTGATGAAGTCATGCCTTGATGTAAGTACCTAGCTTTTATTCCAGCTTGTTCGGTAATAGATGTCAAAAAAGCAATTACATCGTGTTTAACTTTTGATTCAATTTGATGAATTCTTTTTACTTTAATTTTTCCTTTTTTTTTAACAATAGAAGAAACTCCCTTTGGTATTATTTTATATTTTTCCATTGCTTCCGCAGCGAAAATTTCAACATCTAACCAAATTTTGTATTTATTTTCTTCTGACCAAATTTGAACAAGTTCTTTTCTAGAGTATCGCGATATCATTAATTATATGGAGGCTTCCTATAACCTTTAACAGATTCGGTAAAAATTTCATAAGAATCTTCTGTTATACCTATTGTATGCTCAAATTGAGCTGATAATGATTTATCTTTTGTGACAGCGGTCCATCCATCGTTTAAAATTTTTACATCTAATTTACCGGAATTTATCATTGGTTCTATTGTAAAGGTCATCCCCGGCATTAATGTAATTCCAGTGTTTTTTTTACCGTAATGCAGAACATTGGGTGGTTCATGAAAAGTATTACTTATTCCATGTCCACAAAAATCTCTTACAACTGAAAAGCCTTTACCTTCAATAAATGATTGAATCTCGAATCCTATATCACCAAGCTTCACTCCAGGTTTTAATATTTTAATTGCACTTATCATTGATTCATATGTTGCATCAATTAAATTTTTTGCTTTTATAGAAACATCACCAATCGTAAACATTCTACTCGTGTCCCCATAGTATTTATTAACAACCGCAGTGACATCAACATTAATTGCATCTCCTTCGCTTAATATTCTGTCAGAAGGTATTCCATGACAAACAACATGATTTAATGATGTACATAGAGATTTTTTAAATCCTCTATAATAAAGTGGAGCAGAGTAACCACCATTGTCATTTATAAATTCATAACCTAGTTGATCAATTTTATCAGTTGAAATTCCTGGCTTAATATAATCTGTAAGCATATCTAAAGTTTGAGAAGCAAGTTTTCCAGCTATTCTCATTTTTTCAAATTTTTCAGAATAATTAGTCATTTAAAATTTTAATTTTTTTTTCAATTTTTATTTCTTTAGAACTCAAATAACATCTATAGGCTAAAAAATTAACCCCAGCTTTTTTTGCTTCAATATAATCTTTATAATAATTACTATCTATATCTTTAGCTACTTTAAATTCATTTATATTCTGAATTTGAGTTAAAAATAAGACATAAGGCTTATATCCTTTTTTTATAGAATTAATTAGCATTTTCAAATGTTTTGAACCTCTTGAAGTTACAGCATCTGGGAATTCTGCTGTTTTATTATCTCTTAATAAGGTTACATTTTTAACTTCTAAAATTTTTTTATCGCAGAGAAAATCAAACCTAGTATCATCAGAATATTTAAATTCAGCTTTAATCTTTTTTATTAATTTAAATTCATCAATTAATTTATTATTTAAGGCGTGCTCAACTATTCTATTTGCTCTATGGGTATTTACACCAATTAATTTTTGACCAACTTTTATCATTTCAAGAGTGAATTTTAATTTTCGTTTTGGGTCATTATGCTTAGTTATCCAAACATTATTACCTTTATCCAGCAGACCCTTCATAGATCCAGTGTTAGGACAATGAGCAACAAGAATTTTATTATTTACTTCTATATCTGTGAAAAATCTTTTATATCTTCGGATTAATTTGCCTTTAATTAAACTATTGGTAAATTTCATTTTAATTTATTTATATTTGTAAATGTCAAATAAAAAAGAAATAATTGCTGGGATAATAATCATTGGAAATGAGGTATTATCAGGAAGAACTAAAGATATTAATACAAGTGCTATTGCAACCTGGTTAAATTCTTTAGGAATCAAAGTTAATGAAGTCAGGACTATTCCAGATGATGAAAAAGTTATCATAGATACAGTAAATGAATTAAGAAAAAATTTTAATTATGTTTTTACCACAGGCGGAATAGGCCCTACCCATGATGATATAACTGCAGAGTCTATCTCAAAAGCATTTAATATTGAATATGGTTTTCAAAAAGAAGCTTTCTCAATATTAGAAAATTACTACAAACCAGGTGAATTTACAGAAGGAAGACAAAAAATGGCGAAGATGCCGATTACTGCCAATCTAATATTAAATCCTTCGAGTGGCGCTCCTGGTTTTTATGTTGAAAATGTATTTTGTTTACCAGGTGTACCTTCTATTCTTCAATCAATGTTAGGAGGTTTAAATAATATTTTAGTTGGTGGAGATCCCGTTATAAGCAAAACATTAAACTTAAGAACTGTTGAAAGTGAAATTGCTAAATCTTTATCTGATGTTCAAGATCAGAATAAAGAAGTTGAAATTGGAAGCTATCCTTTTTTTAGAGCTGGAAAATTAGGTGTATCCATTGTTTTAAGATCAACCAATCAAAAAAAAATTGATCTTTGTAATGAACAAATAATAGAATTTGTTAAAACAAAAAATATTCAAATTTTAAGGGAAGTCTAATGCTTTACTTTGCTTATGGTAGCAATCTGAATCATCATCAAATGAAAAAAGAAAGATGTATTGGTTCAGTATACTTAAAATCATTTCCTTTAAAAGATTACAAAATAGTTTTTGCTCACCCGAATAAAAAAAATAAATTTGGTTATGCAAATATAGTAAAAAAAAAAGGATCAAAAGTTGATGGAGCTATTTGGCAGATCACAAGAAAACATGAAATTATACTTGATGGTTATGAACAATTTCCAGATATTTATCAAAAGGAGTATTTTAAATTAAATGGAAAAAAGATTATGTTTTATATTATGAAAAATTATTTTGTAAAAAAACCACCTAAAATTTATGTTGAAACAATTAATAAAGGCTACAAAGATTGTAATATTGATTTAAAAATAAATTACAAGTTTTAAAAAAAATTAATCAAAAAATAATGAAAAGTTCTAAAATTTTTACAAAGGGTGTTTTAGATGTGTTACCACTTTTAATTCCTGTTTTTCCATTTGGTTTAATAATTGGAGTAATAGGTATCGAGTTAGGGTTTAGTCCAATAATGGTTTATGCGACATCTTTAATTGTTTTCTCAGGTTCTGCTCAGATAGTTCTTTTTCAACTTATATCAGGTGGAGCTTCACCCATAGTAACATTAACGTCAGTTGGCGTTACAAATTCTAGACATTTTTTATATGGTGCTGTTCTTTCAGAATATTTAGAAGATTTAAGCAAAACTTGGAAAGCATTTCTATCATATTTCTTAGTAGACCAATCTTTTGCACTTTCGCATAGATTTTTCAAAGAAAACAAATCTCTTAAAAATAAACATTACTACTTGCTTGGTACAGGCAGCACTTTATGGTTAACATGGCAAATCTCATCATTAGTTGGAATTTTTTTAGGTTCAATTGTTCCGGATGAACTAGGTCTAGCATTTGCAATTCCACTGACGTTTTTATCTTTAATTATTCACGAATTTAGAAAAATTGATCACTTAATAGTAATTTTTGTTTCTGGACTGCTGGCAATTTTATTTTATGAGATTCCATTTAAAGCTTACATAATTGTAGCAAGTCTAGGGGCATTAATTTTTGCATTAATAATAACAAACTTAAAGTTTAAAAAAAAATGAATTGGATTCTAATATTGATATCAGGTTTAATTACGTATCTTTTAAGATATTCAATGATATCATTAATCAAGAAAGATATGCTAAGTGAAAAAACAAGAACTTTGTTAGGCTATGTGCCTTCTGCAGTTTTTCCAGCATTAATTTTTCCAGCAGTACTTATAGAAAATACAGGTTCTTTCGTTAGCTACGATGATCCAAAAATTATAGCCATTTTAATTGCAATGCTAGTGGGATTCTTTTCAAGAAAAATAGTTGCAACAATACTTTCTGGCTTAATTTCATATTGGATAATTATTTTTTTATTATAAAAAATCAAATAAATTCAATTTTAGATTGAACTTAAATAAACTTAAATAAATTTCCGATATTTAAATTGACTTGTGTCCTATTTGAATACAGACTGATCTATTAACAATTAGAGAGAAGGGACAAAAAATATAATGAATATATTTAAAAAATTAAGTCTTTCAGTTTTTGCGGTAATTTTCTCATTAAGTTTATCTTTACAAAGTGCAAATGCTGGAAATGTTACAATAAATCTAGGGCACGGTGGTGGAGAAAAAAGTGCTTATCAGCCTTTAGCTGAAAAATTTGCTGAGTTAGCAGCAAAATATTCTAACGGTAGTTTAGAAGTAAAAGTCAGATGTTGTGCTCAACTTATAAAAGAAGATGAAGCTTTTAAAGCAATGCAATTAGGTACCGTTGATATGAGTATTATTACAGGTAATAATTTATCACCTCACTTTGCATTAACAGATGCTTTTGTTTTACCTTATATATTTAAAGATAAAGCGCATGCTTATAAAGTCTTAGAAGGACCAGTTGGTGATAGTTACAAACAAAAGTTACTTGATGCTACAGGAATTCACCTTTTAGAATTTGGATTTGTTGGAGATAGAGATTTTTACAACTCAAGACAGCCTATTACAAAAATGGCCGATATGAAGGGTTTAAAAGTTAGAGTTCCAAAAAACCAAGTGATGATAGACACATTTAAAGAATTTGGTGCTGCACCAATACCTCTACCTTGGGCAGATACACCTACTGCATTACAAACCGGAACAGTTGAAGGTGCTGATAATGGTACATCTTTCATTAAATCTGCAAAGTTTTATGAAATAATGCCATATTTTACAGTTCTAGAGCATTTTACTTACTTTTCACCATTAATGGCTAGTCCAAGATTAATGAAAAAATTAGATGCTGATCAAACTAAAGCTCTTCGTAGAGCAGCTAAAGAAGCTAGCGATTATCAAAAAGAGGTGATGGGTGCTGCTACTTCTGAGATCCGTAAATTCCTAACAACAGAAGGACAAGGTGGAATGAAAACTGTTGAATTTGAGCGTGCTGACTTTATTGCAGCAGGTCAAAGAGTACAGGACCGTTACGCTAATGAAAAAGGTGCTGAGTTTACAGCTTTTGTTAAAGCAATTAGAGCAGCTGCAAACTAATCTTTTGTAAATTAATTTAAAGGGCGCAAAGTATTTTAACTACTAGCGCCCTTTTTTAATTTTTAATATAATTCAAGTAATGATTAGTAAAATTAACAAATATTTTGAAGAAATACTATGTACCTTTTTTTTATTTGTTGTTTTTATTTCGGTCATAACTCAAGTTATTTTAAGATTTATTTTTTCATCAGCCGCTGCATGGCCAGAAGAGACAGCGGTTTATGGTTTAATTTTTGCAGTATATCTTGGAGCCGCATTAGGCATTAAAGAAAGAGCTCACTTAAGAATAACTTTTTTAGTATTTAAATTGCCAAAAAAATTGCAAGTTACTTCTATTGTTTTAGCAGATATTTTTTGGCTTAGTTTTATAGGTTTGATGGTTTTTCAAACTATAGTTTATACGCAACTTTTATTTGATGTGAGTTACGTTCTTCCAGGTTTAAATATTGAACTGAAGTGGCTTCAAATGTTTATTCCAATGATATTTGCTCTTATGTTATTTAGAATTTTGCAAGTTTATTGGTTATGGAAAAATACTGGCTGGAAAGGTTTGCCTCTATGAGTGGACCTCTAGCAATGGCTTTAATTTTTGTATTTACTATGGCTATTGGTGTACCAATTATATTTTCTGCTGGTATAGCAACAGTTGCAGGTCTGTTGCTTGCTGATATACCGCTATCTTTAATGGCTCTAAGTGCTTGGACTGCTTTTGAACCATTTCCATTAGTTACAATACCGTTATTTATTTTAGCAGGTCAATTAATGGAACATGGTGGCATGTCAGATAAACTTGTTGTCATCGCAAAAAAACTAGTTGGTGCTTACAAAGGTGGATTAGGCTTAGTTACGGTTGTAGCATGTATGTTTTTCGCAGCTCTTTCAGGTTCTGGACCAGCAACAACGGCAGCCATTGGATCTATTACAATTCCTGCCATGCAAAAAGAAGGTTATGACTCTAGGTTTGCCGGAGGTATAGCGGCTGCAGCAGGTGCTTTAGGCAGCATGATACCACCTTCAAATTTATTAATTATTTTTGCACTAGTTACCGATATTTCTATTCCAAGACTTTTTCTAGCAGGGATTCTTCCAGGAATAATTCTTGGTATAATGTTAATGATTGTTGTCTTTATAATCTCATTAAAAAATAATTATGGTGGAGACGGCGAAAAATTTAAATTTAGACCATTACTTTGTGCTCTATGGGATGGAAAATGGGCAGTATTTGCTCCAATCATTATATTAGGAGGAATATATACTGGTATCTTTACTCCTTCAGAGGCAGCAGCTGTTGCTGTTGCATATGGTTTGTTTGTAGGTCTATTTATTTATAAAGGATTAACATTAAGTAAATTATTTAAAGCATTTAAATTTACAGCAATAGTTATAGGTACAGTTTTATTTATTCTAGGATCTACTAAAGCTTTTGGTCAGCTTGTAACAATTTACGATATTCCTGAAACAATTCTTGGTTTATTCCAAGGTATAGTTAATTACCCTTGGTTAGTAATGTTGCTAATTGGAATACTTTATATAATTGTAGGTATGTGGTTAGAAAGCATTCCTCAGATTATTATTTTTACTGCTATTTTTTTTCCTTTGATAACAAAGATTGGAATAGACCCAGTTGTTTTTGGAATATTTACGGTCATGACTTGTGAAATTGGATTTCTAACACCTCCAATAGGAATTAACTTATTTGTTGCTGCGAGAATAACAAAAATATCAATTGAAGAAATATCCATTGGAGTTTTGCCTCTTTTAATTCCATATATTTTGATGGTCTTAATTTTAGTGTTCTTTTCTGATTGGGTTACATATCTTCCCGACTTAGTTTATGGTCCTTCTCGATGAATGATATACCTTTATTAGGATATTCAGATAAATTATCAGTACGTCAAGGTGAAACTGTTTCATTTAAAGTATCTTCAACTTCAAAAAAACTGTTCAAAGCATTTTTAAAAAGATCAATCAGTGCAGATCCTAACCCTAAAGGAATTGGTATAATAGAAAAAGATGCTTCAAAGTTTTTTAAGACATCTTCTTATCAATCTAGAGTACAAACTTTCAATCCAGGTTCCTATGCGATAACTAAAAATTCAGTAAAAATTTTAATTAAAAAAAATTTAACATTTTCTGTGATAATTTTTCCAACCCTTTCATCAACTAAAGAACAAATAATTCTAGCTTTAGATAACTTAGAAATTTATATAAATTCTAACGGATCATCTGCTGTTAGAGTGGGGGATAATTCAATTTCTATCAAAGAACCATTAATATTAAGATCTTGGTATAAGATTGAAGTTAAAATATCATTAAATGGGAAAGTATTTATTTCTCAAAAAAACTTAAAAAATAAAAACGAAAAAGAAAAAATAAGTATCGGAAAGCTAAGTTTAAAAAAAGTTATTTCAGGTAAAATATCTTTAGCAGCAGTTGTGTCTAAAATTATGGCATATAATCATTTTAATGGAAAGATTGAATCTCCAAAAATAAATGTTGATGGTAAAAAAGTTGGTGAATGGGATTTATCTAAAAATACAAGTTCTACAACTGTAGAATCAATTAATGGGCCTAAATTAATATTAAAAAACTTTCCAACACGTGCTGTTACTGGATCTAAATGGGATAGTTCAGAAATGAATTGGCAACACAAACCTGATCACTATGCAGCAATTCATTTTCATGAAGATGATATTTATGATTTTGAATGGGAAACAGATTTTAAATTCACTATTCCTAAAAATATGCCTTCAGGAATATATTTAATGAAAATTAGCTGTGAAGGATATGAAGATTCTATACCTTTCTTTGTTGCCCCAGAACTTGGTAAAACTAAAACTAAAATTTGTGTTCTTGTTTCAACTTTTACATATGCAATTTATGGAAACCATGCACGTGTTGATTATAAGAAAAGTTGGTTAAATAGAATTAATGAATGGAATGCTTATCCTTATAATCCTGCTAATTATAAAGAGTATGGTCTTTCAACGTATAATTATCATTCAGATGGTAGTGGAATTTGTCATGCATCACATCGAAGACCTTTGTTTAATTTAAGACCAGGATATTTAACATTTGGCGGATCGAAATCACCATGCTCTGGTTTAAGACATTTTCAAGCTGATAGTCATTTAATTAGCTGGTTGCATAACAAAGAATTTGATTATGAAATAATTACTGATGAACAACTCCATGAAGATGGTTACAAAGCAATAAAAAAATACAAAACAATTATTACAGGATCACATCCCGAATATCATACTAAAGAAACTTTAGATGCGTTACGCGATTTTCGTGATAATGGAGGTTCACTTAATTATTTAGGGGGAAATGGTTTTTATTGGCGAATAGCAATTCATAAAGAAAATAAAAATTTGTTAGAAATTAGAAGGCCCGAAGGTGGAATTAGAGCATGGGCTTCTGAACCTGGAGAAGCCTATAATGCTTTTGATGGAACGTATGGCGGCTTGTGGAGAAGAAGTGGAAGAGCTCCCCAAGAACTTGTTGGTGTTGGATTTACCGCACAGGGAAATTTTTATGGTCATCCATATGTTCGAAAGTGTTTTGATAAAAAATTTGATTGGGTATTTAAAGGCATAAAGGGAAATAAAATTGGTGATTTTGGTTTTAGTGGAAATGGAGCCGCAGGATTTGAGTTGGATCATATAGATTCTCATCTTACTTCTATTAAAGATATAACTTTACTTGCTCAATCGAAAGCATCAAAAGATCCTGAGGAAAACTTTATACTTGTTCCAGAGTCACAACTAACTCATTTATCAAATATTAAACATCTTCCAAACGAAGATATTTTACAAGCTGACATGGTTTATTTTACCGTTCCTGGTGGTGGATCAGTATTTTCAACTGGATCAATTACTTTTTGTGGTAGCCTTCCTTGGAACAAATTTAATAATGAGGTTTCAACACTTTTAAAAAATGTTATATCTAAATCGATTAAATAAAAAAGCTTTATATTTTATGGATGCCACTAGATTTTGGAGTAGAAAAATATTAGGATAATTTCATGAAAAAATTTATAATTTTAATAATTTTAAATCTTTTTATTCCCCACCAATTAATAGCTGAAGATTATATTAATTTTTCTGAAGGAGATATTTTTGAAAGTGAAATAAATTTGGGTAAAACCTCTTCTGGTGTTGAAGGTTTTAAAATTCCATTGCCTAAGGGAAAGTTTAAATATATTTTAAAATCAAAGCTTCAAGAAATTGAAACAGCATTTTTATTTACTCAAGTTGAAAAAGATCAATTAAATTGGTGGATTGAAGGAAGTGTTATGGAAGACACCGGTGGTTATTTGGATGAAGATACTTGTAAAAAAAAAAGATGGTTTCATTATCATTCCCAAACATATAAGAAAAATGAATTTGATTTAGGATATTTTTGTAACAAAATACATCACTATGCCATGTTTAGGAAAAGTGAATTTGTTGTTCCAGATGATGGTCCCATGGTAGACCTTGTAATAAAGCATAAAGAATATTTATTAAGTCAAAATTTTGATAGACCAGAAGTTATGCTTTTAAGCGTTTTTTCTTACGTAGATTATGAAAAAAAACGAGAATTGAAATTGTATTACTTTGTTAATCCTGAATCATTTGGGGTTCCTAAACAAGAATTTAAGAAAAATTTAAAATTAGGTAAAAAATGGAGTAAATCTAATTTTAATAAAAAAAAATTATCTAAAAATCCACAACATAAAAAATTTATAGAGGAATTTAAAGAAATCTCTGATGATCTATTGAAAAGATTTAATCAATTAAATAATGTTAATAAAGCCATTGCAATTAACTGATAAATTAATTTGTGTAAACTTGTACCAGACTTGTTCAATTATAAATATTAGCATAAATACTCATGAAAATAACTCATGCCCTCGTGGTGAAATTGGTAGACACAAAGGACTTAAAAGCCGAGGGATTCACAAGTGAGTCAGTCCGTGGTAGTCCAAGGTAGTCTAAAACATCCTATAAAATCTCATAACTTTAATTTTGCCTTTAATTAACATTAAAAATAAGTGTTAATTAACTCTCTAAAACAGGAGCAAGACAGGAGCATAGATAGATAATATAATAGAATATATTATGAAAATATTTATTAGATTTGCACTTCTGTATTTATTATTTTTAAACAGCTCTTTTGCAAAAGATATTAATCAAATAAATATTGAGGGAATGAAAATTGGTGATAGTCTATTAAAATTAGCGGCTATTGAAGATATTCAGAATGCAATCATGCCAAATTATTATAAATCTAAAGAATATTCTGTAGTAGCTTTTGATGTTAAGGGTATAGTTGCAAACTGGGATCAATTAGACATTTCATTTAAAACATCTAATCCAGAATATAAAATTTATGAAATTAGTTTTTCTAAAAAAGTAAATGATATGGCAGATTGTCTTTCTTCAAGAGATAATATTCTAGGTGAATATAATTCAATCTTGAAAGGTTTAAAAAAAAAAGAAACAAATCAAGATTATCCTGGGGATAGTTCTGGAAATAGTAAAATGTTAAGTATTACTTACTTTTTTAAATCATCAGGACATTTGCAGGCTACGTGCACTGATATATCTAAAGAATTAGAAACTAAATTTTACGATAATTTAAATTTACAAATTAGTGAAAGAAAATTTGCAATCTGGAAGTTAAAAAACCTGACTTACAATTAATACAATGATTTTGAAAAAAATTACTTTATCATTAATTTTTGTGGCACTCTCTGTATATAATTTTGTATACACTCCATTATCATATATTTCTTATTGGCTAGGCGTTATTTTATTAGTAGCCAGTATTGGATCGTTAATGACAGGTAGCAAAAAAAAGAGGACGAAATAATGAAAAGACTTTTTGTTATAATTTTTTTTATTTTAACTAACTATAATCAAGCAAATGCTTACGATTTTCAAAAAATATTAATTTCTTGTGCTACAACTAATTTTAACTCTAGAGATACAAAAACTAATAAGGTTGATTATTCTGAGGTTAAACCAAGTCATTTTACAGGCATCATTGAGATAATAGGAGAGAACAAAATTATCGGAAGAGTTACAGAGTCTAGTGAAACAGGCCATCTTAAAAGTCCATATTCTGGAAGCATTAGTGAAACAAAAATAACTATGACTCACAAGAGAGAGTCTTCAAAGGAAAAAGGAGTAATTTTTGAAATTAATCTTATATCAGGAATGTTCGAGATGAATCATTATCTTGATATAGAAGGTTATGATGATTGGTTTCTTCAAAGGACAGGTGTATGCGATTTAAAAATGTAGCAATAAGAGTATTTTTTTCAGTAATTTTTACACTGATAATAAACAATATTTCTTATGCTGAAATAATAAAATTTTCTAATTGTAAATTTATAAATTATGATGCTGGTAAGAGACTTGATGAATTATTTAATGAAGCTGTTGGAAAAAAAGTAGTTTATAACAAAAAAGAGGCATTGCAGAAAAAAAATAGCAGATATGAATATATCAATATAACTTTTAATACAGAATCTAATATTTTTACATATGAAATAAAGAGAAAAAAAAGAGATAAAAAAAAAGTAATAAGAGATAATTTTGAATTTTTAGACAAAACAACTATTTCATTCTTACACTTAAATGATTGGGAAGTTAAGAACCCAAGTACAGGCAAAGTTGAATACAAGGGGCTAAGCTATGATCTTTATGTTATAGATTTAAGCAATTCAACAATTGCTCAATATAATTATGTTGATGATCAAAAAAATTTACATTCTATAAAAAAATGCAAAAGCAATTACTCTATTAGTGGAGAAAATGAAGATGTTTCTGCGTCAAGTGGTACTGCATTTTTTATAAGCAATAAAGGTCATTTATTAACAAATAGCCATGTAGTTGAAGGATGCACACTATCTAAGATATCCTATAAAAATAAAGATTATGACGCTAAATTAATTGCAACAGATAAAACTCTAGATCTAGCTTTGCTTAAAGTTGAACTCAAACCTAAATCTTTTTTTACTTTTTCAAAAAATGGAGCTAAAAAACTTAACAAAGTTTATGTAGCAGGATATCCTCTTGGCAAAGGCTTAAGTGATGATCTTAAAATTTCATCTGGCATAGTCAGTTCATTAAAAGGTTTTGAAGATAACTCAAATGAAATACAAATTGATGCCCCGATAAATCCTGGAAATAGTGGCGGACCAATAATTAATGAAAATGGTGATCTTATAGCAATAGCAGTATCAGGTTTGGCAAAAGATCTAACTGAAGGAATTAACTTTGGTATAAAATCATCAGCAGCAGAAACTTTTTTAAGATCTAATAAGATCAATCCTAAAAAATCAATGTACGCTGGAATAAAAGATAATGATAAATTATTAGCAATTTTAGAAGAGGGAACCGTTTATACTTATTGTGATTAAATCTAAATTAATTATAGGATTTTATAGGATGACAGGAGCAAAACAGGAGCATGAAGAGATAAAATAAAAAAATTTTACTTATAGGACTTGTTCAATTATAAATATTAGCATAAATACTCATGAAATTCATTAATGCCCTCGTGGTGAAATTGGTAGACACAAAGGACTTAAAAGCCGAGGGATTCACATTTGAGTCAGTCTATAGTA
>JBJLDH010000002.1:0-42491 GCA_045567255.1 Candidatus Pelagibacter sp.
AAGAACAACGCTTGCTTCATCTTCTGGAGCATTAGTTGACTGGTTAAATGGAGACTGGGGAACATTTTTCGTATTAACAACAGTAATGGTTATACCATCTCTAATTTGCTTATGGTTTATAAGGAATAAAGTAAAAATTGGTGCAAAATAACTTTTTTTGTAATTATCCATATATCAATATATTCGAAAATCCTTCAAACAATTCTAAAGTTAGTTCACAAATTATTTATGGTGAAAAATTTATAGTTATAAGAAAAGTAAAAAATTTTCTTAAAATAAGAACATCTTACGATAGATATCATGGTTATATAAAAAACAAAAAATTTGAAAAAAAAATAAAAGCTACTCATAAAGTAAAAGTTTTAAAAACTAGAATTTTAAAATCAAATAAATTTTTACCCTTTTCTAGTGAAATTGAGATTTTAAAAAAGAAAAAAAATTATGTAATGTTTGAAAAAAATAAATGGATAAAAACAACAGATATTAATCCGATTGATCGAAAAAATAAAAACATACTTAAAATACTTAAAATATTTTTAAATTGTAAGTATAAATGGGGAGGAAAAACCTATGATGGTATAGATTGTTCTGCATTAATACAATTATTTTACAAATTTAATAATAAGTTTTTTCCAAGAGACACTGTCGATCAAATAAAATTTAGAAAAGGCATTAATATAAAAAAATTTAAACTTGGTGATATTATTTATTGGAAAGGACACGTTGCAATTTGTATTAACTCAAAAAAGTTAATTCATGCTTATGGACCTAGAAAAAAAGTTTTGTTTATGGATATTAACAAAACTATTAGGCTTATTAAAAAAACTGCAAATTTAGAGGTAAAAAAAATCTTGCGAATTTAGTCTTACTCTCTTCCAAAATCTGGTTTTGCAATATCCTGTTTTAGATTGATTATTTGCTGTCTTACTTTTTTAGAATTAATAAGTTTTTTTCTCAAATTATTATCTTCTAAATTTTTTATATTTTTTTTGAATGAATTTAAATTTTTCATAAATATATTGATTGCATCAATCATATTTTTTTTGTTATTAAAAAAAATATCTCTCCACATAATTTCATTTGAAGCAGCTATCCTAGAAAAATCTCTTAGCCCACCGGCACTATATTTAATAATATTTTTTTTTTGTTTTTTTTGAAAATCTTGTGCAGTTTTAATTAAATTGTATGCAATTAAGTGTGGAAGATGGCTGGTTAATGCAAATATCTTATCATGATCTTTTGGATTCATTAAAATTATTTTTGATCCAAGTTTTTTCCAAAATTGTATTATTTTTTTTTGTTTTATAAAATTTTTGTCTTTAATAATAATGCACCATTTATTTATAAATAAGCTTTTTGAACCGTACTCAGGACCGCTTACCTCTGAGCCAGATATAGGATGGCTCAATATCCAGTCTAAAGATTTATTTAATTTTTTATTTTTTAAATTTAATACATTTTGCTTAGTTGAGCCAACATCTGTAATTACACTTTTTTTTCCTAAAAACTTATTTAAACTTGGAATAATTTTTTCATATTGGCTCATTGGGGTTGATATAATAACAATATCAATATCTGATATTTTTTGATCCAATTTTTTTAAAATAGTTATTTTTGAATTTATCTTTTTTACTTGAGAGATATTTTTCTTTGATTTTTCAAAAACAAATATTTTTTTTGAAATTTTTTTATTAATACATCCTCTTAATATCGAAGATCCAATTAATCCACACCCTATAATTAATAATTTTTTAAACATATTTAAAAATAGATTTCATTTTATTTAATAAAAATAAATTTTCCCTTTTACTTCCAATTGTTAGTCTTAAACAATTTTTAATTCCATAAGACTTCATTTCTCTTAAAATAATTCCATAATCTTCAAGTTTTTTTTCAACTTTATCTGCTGATAACTTGCATTTATTAAAATTTAATAAAAAAAAATTCGGTCCAATATCGTTTGTACTTATATTATATTTTTCGAATTCTTTTTTAATTCTTTTACACCAAAAAATGTTGTGATTAACTGACTTTTGTAAAAATTTTCTATCCTTTAATGACTCTTTTGCGCAAGCTTGGGCGATCTTATTAACATTAAAAGGTGGTTTTATTTTATAAAGTTCTTTAATTATTTTTTTATCTCCATATCCCCAGCCTACTCTTAATGCTGCTAATCCATATATTTTTGAGAATGTTCTTAATATAAATACATTGTTTATATTTTTAAAAATATCTATTCCTGACTTATAATCCTTATTTAGCATATATTCAAAGTAAGCATCATCAACAACAAGTAATATATTTTGTCTTAGTTTTTTTCTCAGTTCCAATAAATCTTTTTTAGAAATATAAGTTCCTGTTGGATTATTAGGATTGGCAAGAAAAACTATTTTAGTTTTTTTGGAAACTTTTTTTAAAATTTCTTTTGTTGAAATTTTAAAATTTTTTTCTTTAGAATAAATTACTTTAGCGCCAACTATTTTTGCATAAATTCTATACATTAAGAAACTAAATTGAGGTACTATTACTTCATCTCCTTTATTTAAAAAAAGTTGACATAACATTTGAATTATTTCATCAGAGCCTGAACCACAAATTACTTTGTTTCCATCACAATTATATTTTTTTGAAATTTCATTTATTAGTTCTTTAAATTTTCCGTCAGGGTATTTTGAAATATTTGAATTAAAAGTTTTTAATACTTTTTTGGCTCTATCACTTATACCAAGAGCAGATTCATTAGCTGACAATTTTATAACTCTATCATTTATTTTGATTATTGATCTTCCTGGCTTATAAGCTTGTAGATTTATTTTTCTAAAAGATAGACTGGTCATTATGCTAATTTTTAGTAATAAATAGTCTTATAATTAAATAATACAATCAATTATTTCCTTAAAAATTGACATACAATTATCTATCTTATAAAACGTTTATGCGCTGATTTAAACTGAATTGCGAGCGCTTTAAAAAACCTGCTAAACAAGTTTTTTGCCTCTCAATTCATAAAAAAAAATATGAACGATTTAAGTAAGGTAAAAAAGATAATTATTAAAAAACCACTAAAATTAGATTGTGGAAAAGAAATCTCAAATTTTCCTTTGGCTTATGAAACTTATGGAGAGCTTAATGAAAATAAAGACAATGCAATTTTAGTTTTTCATGCTTTGACAGGTGATCAATTTGCATCTGGTACAAATCCAATTACAAATAAAGATGGATGGTGGTGTCATGCTTTAGGTCCAGGAAAAGCATTTGATACTGAAAAATTTTTTGTAATATCTGCAAATGTTATTGGTGGATGTATGGGTTCTTATGGACCTAGCATAATCAATGAAAATACTAACAAGCCATTAGGAACAGATTTTCCCGTTATTACAATAAATGATATGGTCAATGCACAATATAATCTTTTAGATTTTTTTAAAATTGAAACTTTATTTGCTGTAGCAGGAGGCTCTATGGGTGGTATGCAAGTTTTACAGTTTGTCTCAAATTATCCAAACAAAGCAAAGGTAGCAGTGCCAATAGCATGTACTGCAAGTCATTCAGCACAAAATATTGCATTAAATGAACTTGGAAGACAATCGATTATGGCTGATATAAATTGGCAAAACGGTTCATATGGAGAAAAAGAAAAAAGTCCCGATAAAGGTTTAGCTGTAGCAAGAATGGCTGCACATATTACTTATTTATCAAAAAAAGGTTTGCAAGAAAAATTTGGAAGAAAGCTACAAGAAAGAGATGATTTAAAATTTAGTTTTGATGCTGACTTTCAGATAGAAAGCTATTTAAGACATCAAGGTTCTGCTTTTGTTGACCGTTTTGATGCCAATAGTTATCTATATATTACACGAGCTATGGACTATTTTGATTTAACAAAAAAATTTGAGGGGAATTTATCGAAAGCCTTTATTACAAGTAATACAAAATTTTTTGTTATATCGTTTACATCAGATTGGTTGTATCCAACATCTGAAAGTAGGGATATCGTTATCGCATTAAATGCAATTGGTGCTAATGTTGGATTTGTTGAAATAAAATCAGATAAAGGACATGATTCATTTTTATTAAATATTCCAGATTTTCTTGGAACTTTAAAAAACTATTTAAGTAGTACTTACGCAAAATAATATGAAAAAAGAGTTTAAGGTTATTTCCGAATTAATTGACAATAAATCAAAAGTACTTGATGTGGGATGTGGTGATGGTGATTTAATGAAATATTTATTTGAAAATAAGACTAAAGATATAAGAGGTTTAGAAATTTCAAAGAAAAGTGTTCAAAATTGTCTTTCAAAAGGTTTGCCTGTTATTGAGGGCAACGCAGAAAATGACTTAATGCAGTTTCCAAACCATTCTTTTGAATATTTAATTTTAAGTCAAACACTTCAAGCTTTTTTAAATCCAGAACAAGTTATTAAAGAATTATTAAGAGTTGGGAAAAAAGCAATAGTAACAATACCAAATTTTGGTCATTGGAAGGTAAGACTTAAATTATTAATTAATGGAACTATGCCATTAACAGAAAATCTACCTTATGAATGGCATAACACACCTAATTTGCATATGTGCACAATTAAAGATTTTTTTATTTTTTGTAAAAAAAGAGATATCAAAATTTTAAAGTCATTAGCTTTAAATCAAGAGAAAATTTCAGAAATTAGTGTTAAGAATTTAAAATATAAAAATTTAATGTCAGATTTGGGCATATTTCTAATTGGGAATTAATGAGAACAGAAATAATTAAATGTTTAGAAGACAACTTTTCATATCTTATAATTGATGAGGAAAATAATTCTGCCTGCGTAATTGATCCAAGTGAGGCCGAACCTGTAATTAATTATATTGAAAAATTCAATATAAATTTAAAATTTATACTTAATACCCACCATCATTTCGATCATATCGGTGGCAATAAAGAATTAAAAAAAAAATATAATTCAAAAGTAATTGGTTTCAAAAAAGATGAGAATAGAATTCCAGAAATAGATATTACTTTGCATGACAAAGAAATTTGGAAGAATAATAAGTTCGAAGCAAAAATTTATCACATTCCAGGTCATACTTCTGGACATGTTTGTTATCATTTTTTTAATCAAAATATTTTATTTACTGGAGATACTTTATTTTCATTAGGGTGTGGTAGAATTTTTGAAGGGACTTATGAACAAATGTTTCACTCATTACAATTGATAAAATCTTTTCCAGAGGATACAATAATCTATTGTGGCCATGAATATACATTAAAAAATTCAGAATTTTGCATTGAGCATGATAAAAATAATTTTGCTCTTATTGAAAAGATAAAATCTATAAAAAAAAAATTGGAAAATGGCTTTCCCTCAGTCCCCACTACTATTAGGGAAGAATTAGATTGTAATATTTTTTTAAGATCAAAAGATGTAGAATCATTTTCAAAATTGAGAGATTTAAAGGATAATTTCTAATTTATTCGCCTTGACTAAAACAGACCTCTGACTATATTGCTGTTTATAAAATTTAGGAAACAATGTCATTTGCAGTTATACAAACAGGTGGAAAACAATATAAAGTTAAAGCTGGAGAGATAATTAAAATCGAAAGATTAGAAAATTCTAAGGCAGAAACTAAGATTGAATTTAAAGAAATTTTAGCCTACGGCGATGAGAAAAATTTAGAATTAGGAGAACCAATAATTTCAGGTGCAAAAGTAGAAGCTGATTTGATAAAAAATGGAAAAAATAGGACTATTCTTATATTTAAAAAAAGAAGAAGAAAAAATTCAAGAAGAAAAAATGGACATAGACAACAATTTTCACTAATAAGAATTAATAAAATTTTTTCGAAAGAAGGAAAAATTATTTCAGAAGCTGAAAAATTGAAAAAAAAAGAAAAAGAAATTGAAGAAAAAAAACAAGAAGCAATTAAGTAAACTGGGTTAATAATGGCAACAAAAAAAGCAGGTGGGTCATCCAGAAATGGAAGGGATAGCGCAGGTAGAAGACTTGGCGTTAAGAAATACGGTGGTCAAATAGTTGTGCCTGGCAACATAATTGTGAGACAAAGAGGAACAAAAATATTCCCTGGTGAAAATGTTGGCATGGGAAAAGATCATTCTATTTTTTCAGTTATAAAAGGTAAAGTAGAGTTTAAAAAAAGCAAATTAGACAGAACCTACGTTTCAGTTAAGCCCAATTAAAAAAACAACTAATTCAAATCAGTTGTACTATGAAATTTCTCGATCAAGTTAAGATATTGGTAAAAGCAGGTGATGGTGGATCTGGTTCACCAAGTTTTAGACGCGAAAAATTTATTGAATTTGGAGGACCTGATGGTGGAGATGGAGGAAAGGGAGGTTCTATAACTTTAAAATCTGAAAGAAATTTAAATACATTGATTGATTTTAGATATCAACAACATTTTAAGGCAGAAAGAGGCAGGGATGGAAGTGGAAAAAATAAAACTGGAAGAAGTGGTGAAAATTTATATTTAAAAGTTCCATTAGGTACACAAGTTTTCGAGGAAGATAATAAAACTTTAATTTATGATTTTAAAAATGAAAACGAAAAGTTTGTTGTTGCATTAGGTGGAAGAGGAGGTTTTGGAAACACAAGATTTAAATCCTCTACAAATAGAGCCCCAAAAAAATTTACCAAAGGTTCAAAGGGTGAAGAATATTGGATATGGTTACAATTAAAAACTATTGCAGATATTGGAATTATTGGACTACCTAATGCAGGAAAATCAAGTCTACTTGCATCATTAACAAGTGCAAAACCAAAAATTGCAAATTATAAATTTACTACATTAAATCCCAACCTTGGAGTTTCTATGTATGATGACAAAGAAGTAACACTAGCAGATATTCCTGGGTTAATCGAAGGAGCTCATGGAGGAAGTGGGTTAGGAATAAAATTTTTAAAACATATTGAAAGATGTAAAACACTTCTTCATCTGATTGATATAACTGAAGAAGATTTAATTTATTCATATAAACAAGTAAGAATAGAGTTAAAAAAGTACAGTAAAGGACTTGAAAAAAAGAAAGAAATAGTAGTATTTAATAAGATAGACTTGATCGACGAATATGAAATTAAATATAAATTAAGTCAATTTAAAAAAAGAATAAAAAAAAATGTATTACTAATTTCTACGCTTGATAGAAAAACTTTAACAGAAATTAAATCAAAGTTAATTAAACATGTATCTTAAAGATTCTAAAACAGTTGTAATTAAAATA
The DNA here is from genome assembly GCA_045567255.1 of Candidatus Pelagibacter sp. Lineage (GTDB taxonomy): Bacteria > Pseudomonadota > Alphaproteobacteria > Pelagibacterales > Pelagibacteraceae > Pelagibacter. The sequence goes on from JBJLDH010000002.1 coordinate 7,223, forward strand.
GGATCTTCTCTGCTTATAGATAGCAATAAAATAATCAGAGAAAAGTGGCTATCAGAATTTGCAAAAGACATAAAAAATCTACAAAATTTAAAAAAAAATATAATTATAGTAAGTTCGGGAGCTATAGCTTTAGGATGTAAAAAATTAAAATTAAATAAAAAAAATTTGAAACTTGATAAAAGTCAAGCGGTAGCTTCTATAGGTCAAATAGAATTGATGAACCTTTTTAAAAAAATATTCAGTCAAAAAAAAATTGATCTTTCACAAATTTTAATTACTCTTGAAGATACAGAACAAAGAAGAAGGGCTATTAATGCAAAAAGGACTTTTGAAAATCTTTTTAGCCTTGGGTTTGTCCCAATAGTTAACGAAAATGATAGTATTGCAACATCAGAAATAAAATATGGTGATAATGATAGATTGGCATCTAGAGTCGCTCAGATATCAAATGCAGATTGCTTATTATTATTGTCAGATGTTAATGGTGTATATTCAAAAGATCCGAAATTAGACAAAAAAGCTAAATTGATACCTGAAATAAAAAATATTGATAATAAAATTGAAATAATAGCCACAAGAAGCATTGGCGAACATGGAACTGGTGGTATGAAAACAAAAATTGATGCTGCAAAAATTTGTCAACTTTCTGGATGTTATATGGCTATAGCAAACGGATTAATTAATAGACCCATTCAAAATATTTTAATAAATAATATATGTACTTGGTTTTTGCCAAAGGTTTCTAAGCTGGATGCTCGAAAAAAGTGGATAATTAGTTCTATATCTCCTAAAGGTCAATTAATTATTGATTCAGGAGCATTGAATGCTTTAAAAAGTGGAAAAAGTTTATTAGCTGCGGGAATAAAAGAAGTAAAGGGTAAATTTAATAAAGGTGACCATGTTAGAATTTTAGACCAAAATATGATTGAATTTGCAAGAGGTTTGAGTAGTTTTACTTCTGATGAAATATCTAAAATAAAAGGACTACATTCAAATAAAATAAGTAATCTATTAGGATATATTTCAAAGTCAGAAGTTATTCATAAAGATGATATGGTGAAGGTAGAATGAGTGTTTACATAAAAAATATAGGAAAAAATGCAAAAATTGCATTCAAATCTAAAATTAACAGTAAAGTTAAAAATAAAGTTTTAAAAGATTACTGCAAATTAATTATTAAAAATAAAAATAAAATAATACATGAAAACAAAAAAGATATTAAAGTTGCAAAAGAGAAGAAGTTAAAAGAAAATTTAATTAAAAGATTATCTCTAGATGATAGCAAAATTCAGTATATTATTAAGTCAGTAAGAACTATAAGTAATTTTAAAGATCCAATTGATCAAGAAATAGATAAATGGATAAGACCTAATGGTCTTAAAATAAAGAGAGTTACTGTACCTATAGGCATTATAGGAATAATATACGAAAGTAGACCAAATGTTACAGCAGATGTTGCAACTTTGTGTTTTAAATCAGGAAATTGTGTGATTCTTAGAGGAGGTTCTGAAGCATATTTTAGTAATAAAATTTTAGCAAATTTATTTAGGGAATCCTTAGAAAAAAATAAAATTAACAAAAATTTTGTTCAATTCATTGATAATAATAATAGAAAATTAGTAGATTTTATGCTTTCAAAAATGAGCAAGTATATTGATATCATAATTCCTAGAGGAGGAAAAAATTTAGTTAAGAAAGTGCAAAATTTATCCTCTATTCCTGTAATCGGCCATCTAGAAGGAATGTGTCATACTTATATTGATAAAGATGCAAATCTAGAAATGGCAAAAAAAGTAATTGTAAATGCCAAATTAAGAAATACTGGAATTTGTGGAGCTACTGAAACATTATTAATTCATAAAAAAAATTCAAAATATGTCTCTGATATATTAAATATATTAGAAAAAAAAGGATGTATTATCTATGCAGATAAAAAAATTAAAAGAATATATAAAGGAAATTCAAAGATAGCACATAAAAAAATATGGTCTCAAGAATTTTTATCGGCCAAAATTTCGGTAAAATTAGTAAATAATATAAATGATGCTATTAATCATATTAATAAATATGGAACAATGCATACAGATGCAATAATTACTAAAAACAAATTATCTGCAAAATATTTTATAAAAAATATAAAAAGTTCAATCGCAATGCATAATACATCAACTCAATTTGCAGATGGGGGGGAATTTGGCTTTGGTGGAGAAGTTGGTATATCTACTAATAAACTTCCTCCGAGAGGACCTGTAGGTCTTGATCAACTTGTTAGTTATAAGTATGAAGTATATGGTTCAGGCCAAATTAGAAATTAAAAATAAAATTGGCATCCTTGGTGGAACTTTTGATCCCGCTCATAAAGGACATGTAAAAATTTCTATGGAGGCAAAAAAAAGATATAAACTTAATGAAGTTATATGGGCTATAACAAAAAAAAACCCTTATAAATCTGAAAGCGCGTATAGTTTAAGTGAAAGAATTAAATACGCTAAAAAAATTAACTATAATAATAAATTTATTAAAGTAAAGTTTTTTGAAAGTATAATTAAATCTAGCAGAACAATTGATCTTATAAAATATATTAAAAAGAAAAAAAAAAATTGTAAAATTTATTTTATTATGGGTGCAGATAATTTAATTAATTTTCACAGATGGAAAAATTCTAATTTAATTTCATCAATTTGTAATATTTTAGTATTTGATAGAAATGGATACAAGGCTAAATCTTTGAAATCATTAGGATTTAAAAAATATAATAAAAAAAGCCTAGAATTTATTAAATTTAAAAAAGTCAATATTTCATCTTCTAAATTAAAAAAAATTTGATACTCTAAAATAGATTAATGGTAAAAATTCCAGATTTAAAAGAAGAAATAATTAATACTTTGGACTCCAACAAAGCTTTAGACATAGTATCAATTGATCTCGAAGGAAAATCATCAATGGCTGATTATATGATAATTGCAAGTGGCACATCTTCTAGACATATACAATCTTTATCTGAACAAGTTTTTGAAAGATTTAAAAAGAATGGAATTCATAATTGTAAAATCGAAGGAAAAGACAGTAATGATTGGAAATTAGTTGATGGAATTGATTTAATAGTACACATTTTTAATCCAGAAAAAAGAAAGTTTTATGAATTAGAAAAGATGTGGTCTGAACTTATGCCAAAAGAAAAATTAATTATATGAAAAACTTATTAAAAAAAATATTTTTATTTATTGTTATAATTTCTTTTTCTAATGTTAATGCAGCTAATGAAGATGACATCTATAAAAAAATTGATTTATTTAGCGAAGTATTAGATAAAATTAAAAAAGAATATGTTGATGACGTAAATCAAAGCGAGGCTATGGATGCTGCAATAAATGGTGTTTTACAATCATTAGATCCATATTCGGCTTATATGTCACCTGAGTCTTTTCAAGATATGCAAACTGAAACTAGTGGAGAATTCGGGGGGCTAGGAATAGAAGTTGGTATGGAGTTTGGTGTAGTTAAAGTAATATCTCCAATAGATAATTCACCTGCATCTAAAGTTGGGGTAAAAGCAGGTGATTATATTGTAAAAATAGATGATATTCAAGTTCAAGGAAAATCGCTCACTGAAGCAGTTGAAATTATGAGGGGACCAGTTGGAACAGATATTGAAATAACCGTTAGAAGAAAAGGAGAAAAAAAAGCTTTAACTTTTGTTATTACTAGAGACATAATAAAAGTTGCTTCTGTTAAGTCAAAAATTATAGATGAAAAAACTGGATATTTAAGATTAACCTCTTTTAACGAAAATAGCAGCGACCAAATAAAGGATAAAATAAAAGAATTTAATAAAAATAAAAAAATAAAAAATTATATATTAGATTTAAGAAATAATCCTGGCGGTCTTCTTTCTCAAGCAATAAAAATATCAGATTTTTTTCTAGATGATGGAGAAATAGTTTCTACTAAAAGCAAAAAAAAATATGAAAATAGAAAATGGTTTGCAAAAAAAGGTGACATATTAAAAGATAATGCAATGATAGTTTTAATAAATTACGGATCTGCTTCAGCTGCAGAAATTGTAGCAGGTGCACTACAAGATCATAAGAGAGCAATTTTAGTTGGTGAAACTACATATGGAAAAGGTTCAGTTCAATCAATTATACCATTAAAAAATAATGGTGCGATAAGACTAACAGTTTCAAAATATTACTTACCTTCAGGTAAATCTATTTCAGATGTAGGTGTAACACCAGACATTGAAGTTTCAGAAAACTCTGAAGAATTTAAACTAAATACCGAATCTGACAATCAGCTAAATTTCGCATTAAAACTACTTAACGGATAATAATGAAGAAAAAATACCATAATTTACCACTAAGAAGTGGTGTGGGAATTGTCGTATTAAATGAAAAAAACCAAGTATTTCTTGCAAAAAGATTGGATAATCCAAAAAATTTTTGGCAAATGCCACAAGGAGGGGTTGATGAAGGAGAAGAATATTATGAGGCAGCTATCCGTGAATTGAAGGAAGAGACAAGTATTAAATCTATTTCATTAATTAAAGAAATCGATGGTTTAACTACTTATCTTTTACCTAACCACCTGTTAGGAATTATTTGGAAAGGCAAATATAAAGGTCAAAAACAAAAATGGTTTGTAGTAAGATTTATTGGAGAAGAAAAAGAAATAAATATAAATACTAAACATCCAGAATTCTTAGATTGGAAATGGGTAGATATTGATGATTTAATAAATAAGGCTGTTGACTTTAAAGTTCATGTTTATAAGCAAATTCAAAGAGAGCTTTATAAAATAATTTAATTAATACTCAAAGATTTTAAAACTTCTATTTTGTGGTTTAGCAAAAATCTCTTTTGATCGTCTATTTCTTCTTTGGACAAATCCTTTTCTGCTTCTGAAATAGCATTATTAATATAGTTTTTATTAGAATCTTTTAAATTAAAAATAGAACTTGTAAGTATAGATAAGGAATTGTCTTTAAATTCTAAAATTCCATCTTCGACAAAAAAACTTTCTTCTCCTGACCCTGAAAATACTTTAATGATTCCTGGTTTTAAAAAAGATATAATTGCTATGTGATCTTTTAAAATTCCAATCTCACCTTCAAATGCAGGAACAACTACTTCTGATACATTATCTTTTGATAAAAAAGATTTTTCTGGGTTTACAATTTCAATACTAAAGTTTTCACTCATTATGCTGCAGCATCTTTAGCCATTTTTTCAGCTTTTTCTATAACTTCTTCAATTGTACCAACCATATAAAAAGCTGCTTCAGGTAAATGATCATATTCACCTTTGCAGATTGCATCAAAACCTTTAATTGTTGATTCTAGATCAACAAGTTTTCCTGGTGATCCTGTGAATACTTCTGCCACAAAAAATGGTTGAGATAAAAATCTTTGGATTTTTCTTGCTCTAGCAACAGTTAATTTGTCTTCTTCAGATAATTCATCCATACCTAAGATTGCAATAATATCTTGTAAAGACTTATATGTTTGTAAAACTTTTTGAACTTCTCTTGCAACTTTATAATGTTCGTCTCCAACAATTCTAGGATCTAAAATTCTAGATGTAGAGTCTAAAGGGTCTACAGCTGGATAAATCCCAATTTCAGCTATTTGTCTTGATAATACTGTTGTTGCATCTAAGTGTGAAAATGATGTTGCTGGCGCAGGATCGGTTAAGTCATCTGCTGGCACATATATTGCTTGAACAGATGTAATAGAACCTTTGTTTGTTGTTGTAATTCGTTCTTGAAGATTCCCCATATCAGTAGCTAAAGTTGGTTGATATCCTACTGCAGATGGAATTCTTCCTAACAATGCTGATACCTCTGATCCAGCTTGAGTAAATCTAAAAATATTATCAACAAAAAAAAGAACATCTTGTCCTTCTTGATCTCTAAAATATTCTGCAACTGTTAAACCTGATAATGCAACTCTAGCCCTTGCTCCAGGAGGTTCGTTCATTTGACCATAAACTAATGCAGCTTTTGATCCAGATCCTTCAGGTTTAATTACTCCCGACTCTATCATTTCATGATAAAGATCATTTCCTTCTCTTGTTCTTTCTCCAACTCCTGCAAAAACTGAAAATCCACCGTGAGCTTTAGCAACATTGTTAATTAACTCCATAATTAGTACAGTTTTTCCAACACCGGCACCACCAAATAAGCCAATTTTACCACCTTTTGCATATGGCGCTAAAAGGTCAACGACTTTGATTCCAGTAACTAAAATTTCTGTTTCAGTAGATTGTTCATTAAATTCAGGTGCTGATCTGTGTATAGGCCAACTTTCTTTAGTTTTAACCTCTCCTTTTTCATCAATGGGTTCACCGATTACATTTATAATTCTACCTAAAGTTTCTGGACCAACAGGAACTTTAATTGGAGCGCCAGTATCTTTTACTTCATCTCCTCTTTTTAATCCTTCTGTTGCATCCATAGCTATTGTTCTTACGCTTGATTCTCCTAGATGTTGGGCAACTTCTAAAACAAGTCTAACACCTCCATTATCACACTCTAATGCGGTTAATATTTCTGGCAGCTCTCCTTCAAATTTAACATCTACCACTGCTCCAATAATCTGAGTAATTTGTCCTTTTTTCATAATTATAAACTTTCTGCTCCTGATATAATTTCTATTAGTTCTTTTGTAATTGCTGCTTGACGACTTCTATTATATTGAATAGTAAGCTTGTCAACCATTTCACCTGCGTTTCTGGTTGCATTATCCATTGCACTCATTCTTGAACCTTGCTCGCTAGCTGAATTCTCTAACATTGCTTTAAAGATTTGAGTAGAAATATTTTTAGGCAATAAATTGCTTAAAATTTCATCTTCTTCAGGTTCAAATTCATAATTATCTTCTAAGGAAGAACCTTCTGACTCAGATGCTTTTAAAGGAATTATTTGTTGTTCTTGTGGTATTTGAGTTATAACGTTTTTGAATTGGTTGTAAAAAATTGAGCATATATCAAATTCCTTTTTTTCAAATTTATCAATTATTATTTTTCCTACTTTATCAGCATCAAAATAGTTAGTGTGTTTAGATTCTTTAAAAGAAATTTTCTCAATAATATTATTTTTATATGTTCTTTTTAATTGATCATAACCTTTTGAACCAACTGTAATAATTTTTAAGGTTTTTCCATCATCTATTATTTTTTGAAAATATGTTTTGGCTTTTTTAATAATATTTGTATTAAATCCTCCGCACAATCCTCTATCTGAAGTCATAACAACACATAAATGCACTTTATCTTCTCCAGAACCAGCAAGTAATTTTGGTGAATTTTCTTTATCTGAAATGCTATTTGAAAGATTAAGAATGATATTATTCATTTTGTCTGAGTATGGTCTTCCTTTTTCAGCATTTTCTTGTGCTCTTCTTAACTTTGACGCTGCTACCATTTTCATTGCTTTTGTAATCTTTTGAGTAGATTTAACACTTGATATTCTTTTTTTTAAATCATCTAAGCTTGGCATTTATCTAAGATTTAAAGTTTTTCTTAAGTTCTGTAATAACTTCGTTTAAAGATTTTTCCATATCTTCTTCGAGTTTGCCTGAACTTGTTATTGAGTCTAAAATTTCTGGTTTTTCAGATTTACACTTTTCTATAATTTTATTTTCAAACTCAGCAATGCTTTTTTGTTCAATATCATCCAAATGACCCCTGACCCCACAAAACACTGAGATTACTTGCTCAGCTACAGTCATGGGTGAGTATTGTTTTTGTTTCAGCAATTCAGTTAATTTAGATCCTCTATTAAGAAGTTTTTGAGTAGAAGCGTCTAAGTCTGATCCAAACTGGGCAAATGCTGCCATTTCTCGATATTGAGCAAGTTCAAGTTTCATAGATCCTGAAACTTTTTTCATTGCTTTTGTTTGTGCTGAAGATCCAACTCTAGATACTGATAATCCAACGTTAATAGCTGGTCTTATGCCCTGATTAAACAATTCTGTTTCTAAAAAGATTTGACCATCAGTAATTGAAATTACATTTGTAGGTATAAATGCAGAAACATCTCCACCTTGAGTCTCAATTATCGGAAGAGCAGTCAATGAACCTCCTCCATGATCATCATTTAATTTAGCAGCTCTTTCAAGTAATCTGCTATGTAAATAAAATACATCTCCGGGATAAGCTTCTCTTCCTGGGGGTCTTCTTAGTAAAAGTGACATCTGTCTATATGCAACTGCTTGTTTTGAAAGATCATCATAAATAATTAATGCATGCATTCCATTATCTCTAAAATATTCTCCCATTGCACAACCTGTATAGGGAGCTAAAAATTGAAGGGGTGCCGCATCCGAGGCTGTAGCAGCAACAATAGTCGTATATTCCATTGCTCCAGCTTCTTCTAAAGTTTTTTCGATTTGTCTAACTGTTGATCTTTTTTGTCCTATCGCTACATAAACACAATATAATTTTTGCTTTTCATCATCTGACTCATTTATTTTCTTTTGATTTATAATTGCATCAATAGCAACTGCTGTTTTGCCTGTTTGCCTATCTCCAATAATTAATTCTCTTTGACCTCTTCCAATTGGAACCAAACTGTCAATAGACTTAAGTCCAGTTTGCATTGGTTCGCTTACTGATTTACGGGGAATAATTCCTGGAGCCTTAACTTCTACTCTACTTTTTTTTACTGCTTTGTCTAATGCACCTTTTCCATCTATTGGGTTTCCAAGTCCATCAACAACCCTGCCCAATAACTCTTTACCTACTGGAGTATCTACAATTGCACCAGTTCTTTTTACAGTACCTCCTTCTTTAATTGCCCTATCATCTCCAAAAATTACAACACCAACGTTATCGCTTTCTAAGTTTAAAGCCATACCCTTAGAACCGTCTGAAAATTCCACCATTTCTCCAGCTTGAACATTGTCTAAACCATATATTCTAGCAATACCATCACCTACTGAAAGTACTTGTCCAACTTCTGAAACTTCAACTTTATTTCCAAATTTATTTATTTGTTCTTTTAATATTTTTGTTACTTCTGAAGGATTTATTTCCATTTATGCCTCTATCATTTTCTTTTCTATTTGTTGTAATTTATTTTTTATTGAAGTATCAATCATTGTACTTCCAATTTTTATGACCAAACCTCCAATTAAACTTGAATCATATTTGTGGTTTAATTTTATATTTGAACCAAAAGTTGATGATAGTTCATTTTTGATATTATTGATTTCATTTTCATTTAAATTTCTAGCTGCAGATAGTTCTGCTTGAATTTCACCTCTAGAATTTGAACAAATAGAAATAAAATCATTTAATATTTTTTTTACGTAAAAAAATCTTCTTTTAGAAATTAAAAAACCTAAAAATTTTTTTAACAATTCATTAAATTTAAATTGATTTGAGATTGCATTGATTGCTTTTAATTGGTCTTCTATTTTATTAGTCGGGTCATTAATAAATTCCTTAAAATCTTTACTATTATTAATTAATCCAAGTATTGAAGAAACTTGAATTTCAATATCGTTTGTTAAGTTATTTTCAGAAGCTAGTTCAAATAATGCTTGTGAATAACTATTTTTAGTTAAGGAGGTAGTATTGTTATTGCTCAATTTTTGCTCACTATTTGAAGATTTTTAAAAATTTTGCTTAAATAACATATGAATAATGAGTCTTCAAGGCTCAGATTATAAAATATGCCATATTTTAGTGCGCTAATTGAAGCTTATAGGGTCAACATCAACTATTAGTTTCATTCCTGGTGGAATTTTAATTTTTTTTAAGATGATTTTGATTTTTTTTTGTATCTTAGATGTTTTTTTAGCCCTTATTAAAAATCTACTTCGAAATTTTCGATTTATTTTAAAAATAGGTGCATTAACAGGTCCAAGAATTTTTTCATTTATTGAGTTTGAGATAATTTTTTTTAATTTTAAAGATTCTTGATCTAATTTTTTCTCATCTTCTGAAGATAAAATTAATGAAACAAATCTCTCATAAGGTGGAAGATTATTTTTTTTTCTAAGTTCTAATTCATGATCTAAAAATTTAAATGGGTCTTCATTTGTAATTTGTTCAATGGTTTCTGTTTTTGAACTAAAAGTTTGAAAATAAACATTAGCAGACTTTCCAGCTCTTCCTGCTCTTCCAGATAATTGATGATAAAGCTGCAAATTTTTTTCTGCACTCCTTAAATCATGTCCTTGGGAAGTTAAATCAATATCTAAAACAATAATACAATTTAAATTTGGAAAATGAAATCCTTTAGAAATTAATTGTGTTCCAACAAGTATATTTATTTCACCTATAATAATTTTATTTAAAATGTTTTTTCCCGATGCTTTATTCATTGTATCACTTGAGAAAATTGTTGTCTTTTGATTTGGAAATAAAATTTTTACTTCTTCTGCAATTTTTTCAACTCCAGGTCCACTAAAAACAAAATCACAAATATAATCCTTTTTACATTTTCTATGTAAGTTAGATGTGTAACCACAATAATGACATAGAAGCTGTTTTTTATTTTTATGATAAACAAGATTAATTGAACAATTTGGACAAGAAAAAACATTTAAACATTTTTTACAAAAAACATAGGGAGCAAAACCCCTTCTATTTATAAAAAATAGAATTTGATCTCCTCTTTTTAAGTGTTCTTCGACTTTTTCTATAGTTTTAATAGAGATAAATGTTTTTTTGGCTAGTTTGTTATAATTAAGATCAATAATGTGATGTTTTGGTAAATTTGCATTCTTATATCTGCCAATCAATCTTGTGTAAGAATATTTTTATTTTTAATATTTGCATAAGTTTCAATGGATGGAACTGCAGTAACTAGGTTAATTGGTATATTTTCACTATTGGCTCGTACAATTGCCATATCTCTTGCATTATAAGTTACTCCTTCATCCTGTTTAAATGATTGGTCGTGTTCTTCATCAACAATAATTAAACCTAATTTTTTAAATGGTAAAAACAAAGCTGATCTTGCACCAATAACAACTTTAATTTCACCGCTAGCAAGACCGCTCCAAATAATTTTTTTTCTCTTTAGTGTTATTTTTGAGTGCCAAATAGCTGCCTCAAAACCAAAAAAGTTTTTAAATTTTTGTTCAAATTCTCCAGTAAGTCCTATTTCTGGTAATAAAATTAAAGATTGTTTTCCTTTAAGTATAATCTTTTCAATTGCTTTAAAGTAAACTAGTGTTTTACCAGATCCTGTTGTTCCTTGCAATAAATGTACTCTAAATGAATTGTCATGTTTAACTAATTCCTTAAAAGCTTTTTCTTGTTCATCAGAAAGATGATATTTTTCTTTATTAATCTCTACTTGATATTGTTGATATTCACTAATTTTTTGTTTTATAATAGCATGTCCTTTTAAAAGATGAAGTTTTAGTGCCATTCCTAATGGAACTAAATTGTAGTCTGAAAACCAATTTAAAAAATTAACTGTTTGGTTTTTTAAAGGTTCAATATTTAACTTTTCTTTAACTGTTTTAATTTCAAATTTTTTATTAACGTTTAGTTCAAATTTATTCCATATAACTCCTGTTATTATTTTTCTTCCAAATGGAACATTTACATAGTCTCCTGTTTTTAATTTTAATGAACTTTCATATGTAAAAGGATAATCAAAAATGTTAGGTAATAAAACAGGATATTTCATAAAAATTCTTAATTATTATATAAGATTTTTAGTTAAGAATGGATCTGTCTTTTTTCTACTGATAGTGCAGCTTCTTTTATCGCCTCTGAAAAAGTTGGATGTGCGTGACAAGTTCTAGCAATATCTTCTGAACTAGCGCCAAATTCCATAGCAACTGCCATTTCTCCAATCATTTCTCCAGCATGAGGACCTATAATATGAACTCCTAATACTTTATCTGTTATTGCATCAGCAAGAATTTTTACAAATCCTTCTGGTTCATCAATTGCTTTTGCTCTTGAGTTTGCCATAAATGGAAATTTTCCAACTTTATAATTATTTTTATTTGCTCTTAATTGCTCTTCTGTTTTGCCAACTGATGCAACCTCGGGAGTGGTATAAATAACACCTGGAATAATATCATAATTTACATGACCTGATTGACCCGCAATTAATTCTGCAACTGCAATCCCTTCCTCTTCTGCTTTATGAGCAAGCATAGGGCCTTCAATAACATCTCCGATTGCAAAGATATTTTTAACATTGGTTTCAAAATTTTTGTTTACTTTTACCATTCCTTTTTGATTAGTTTGAATACCAATTGTTTCTAATTTTAAACCTTTGGTATATGGCTTTCTTCCAACAGAAATTAATACAACATCTGCATCTATCTTTTTTTTCTTTTTTTCTTTATCTAGAGTATCAATAATTACACCATTTTTATTTTTTGTTATTTTTTCTACTTTCGTATTTAATTGAAATTTTATTCCTTGTTTCTTTAAAATTTTCTCAAATTCTCTGGAAACCTCTAGATCCATACCTGGAGTTATATGATCTAAAAATTCAATAACCTCTACTTGGGTACCCAGTCTTGACCAAACAGACCCCATCTCTAATCCAATGTAGCCACCGCCTACAACAACCATTTTTTTTGGTAATTTGGAAAGAGATAAAGCACCTGTTGAAGAGAGTATTTTTTCTTCATCAAATTCCATGCCGGGTATTTGCGTAGGCTCTGATCCCGTACTAATTATTGTTTTATCTGTTTGAATTATAGTTTCTTTACCTTCAGCCAAAATTGATATTTCATTTGTACTTTTAAATGTACCTGTACCTTTAAAATATGTAACTTTATTTTTTTAAATAAAAATTCTATACCTTTTGTTAGTACAGTTACTGCTTTTTCTTTATTTTGCATCATTTTATCTAAGTTCAACTTAACATCGCCGACTTCAATTCCAATTTTATCAAAGTTTTTAGCTTTATAAAAATTCTCAGAAAAATTTAGTAAATTTTTAGATGGAATACATCCAACATTTAAACATGTTCCTCCAAGAGACCCTCTGGACTCAATGCAAGCTGCTTTTAAACCTAATTGAGATAGTCTAATTGCACAGACATATCCACCAGGACCTCCACCAATTACAGTTACATCAAATTTTTCTGACATTTAAATATTTAAAAATAATCTTCTTGGATCTTCCAAGTTTTCTTTAATTGTTTTAAGAAAAGATACTGAATCTTTTCCATCAATAATTCTGTGATCATAAGATAAAGCTAAATACATAACTGGTTTAATTTTTATTTCTCCATTTTCTACAACTGGCCTTTCAACTATATTATGCATTCCAAGTACTCCTGATTGAGGTGGATTAAGTATTGGAGTTGAAAGCATAGATCCATAAACACCACCATTACTTATTGTAAATGTACCACCTTGTAAATCTTCGATCGTTAAACTGCTATTTTTTGCTTTATCAGACAATTTTTTTATTTCATTTTCTATGTCTGCAAATGACATTTCATCTGCATTTTTTAATACTGGAACCACAAGACCTCTTTCAGTTCCTACGGCAAAACTAATATTATAATAATTTTTGTAAATAATATCTTGTCCTTCAATCTCAGCATTTATTGCAGGAAATAATTTTAATCCTACAACACAAGCTTTCACAAAAAAGGACATAAAACCTAGCTTAACATTATACCTATTTTGAAAATCTTCCTTATTTTGCTCTCTCATAGATATTATTGCTGACATATCTATTTCATTAAAAGTGGTTAGCATAGCTGCATTTTCTTGAGCTTCTTTTAATCTTTTAGCTATAGTCTGACGAAGTCTTGTCATCTTAATTCTCTCTTCTTCACCAAATTGAATTTTTCTATGATTTGGTTGTGGGTTTTCTCCCATTAAATTTATTAAATCACCTTTTAAAATTCTTCCATCTCTCCCTGTGCCTTTAATTTTTTTGATATCGAAATTTTTTTCATTAACAATTTTTCTTACAGCGGGAGATAAATTTGTATTTTTTTCCAAAGGATCTAATTGTTTTTCTTCTATTTCTACTTCTTCATTTAATATTAAAGGCTCTTCTTCTTTATTAAATATTAATGGTTCCTCCTGTTCATTTAGTATTAAAGGTTCTTCTTTTTTTTCCTCATCATTTTGATCCTTAGCTACTTTTTCGATATTTATTTTTTTTTGTTCCTCTTCTTTTTGAATTTGGATGTCATTTGGTTTAAGTTTTTCAATTTTTTCAATTTTTACTTTTGATTCTGAAATGACTCCTAGAGCAGTACCTACCTTTACTGTGTCTCCTTCTTTTGATTTTATCTCTGATAAAATTCCACTTATAGATGCTGGTACCTCTAAGTTAACTTTATCTGTTTCAAGCTCTACAATTGGTTCGTCAGCTTTAACTGCATCTCCTGTATTCTTTAACCATTTAGAAACAGTTGCCTCATTTATACTTTCTCCTAATACTGGAACTAAAATTTCTTCACTCATTTATTCAAATACTTTATTTATAATTTTTTGTTGTTCTGCAAGATGTCTTTTTGCATAACCTGTGGCTGGTGATGCATCTGGCATTCTTCCTATGTAGGAAATATCACTATTTTTAGCCTTTATAGTATCTAATGTCCATTTGATATAATCTCTAACTAATAACCATGCTCCCCATATTCTTTGGCTCTTCTTGGCACCAGTAAAAATTTGCATTTTTTGCGAATGGTTTTAGTTCTTTTACAAGGCTTTTTGCCGGAAAGGGATAAAGTTGTTCAATTCTAAAAAGTATTACATCTTTTTTTTTAAGTTTTTCCCTGGCTGCTAATAGATCAAAGTATACTTTCCCTGAACACAAAATTACTTTTTTAATTTCTGAATTTTTCTTAAGTTTTATAAACCCTTTAGTTTTAGGATCCATAGAATGATCCCACATAACTCTATGAAATGAATTTTCTTTACTAAAATCTTTAATTTCAGATATGCAAAGTTTATTTCTTAACAAAGATTTTGGCGTCATCATTATTAAAGGTTTTCTAAAATCACGCAATACTTGTCTACGAAGAGCATGAAAATAATTTGCTGGTGTTGTACAATTCATAACTTGTAAATTATCATTTGCACATAATTGTAAAAATCTTTCTAACCTTGCTGAAGAATGTTCAGGTCCTTGTCCTTCATAACCATGGGGTAATAACATTACTAATCCTGATGCCCTTTTCCATTTTCTCTCACCAGAAGCTATGAACTGATCAATAATTACTTGTGCACCATTAGCAAAATCACCAAACTGTGCTTCCCATACAGTTAAAGTATTTGGTTCAACTAGACTATAACCATATTCGAATCCTAGAACTGCTAATTCTGATAAAAAACTATCTACTATTTCAAAGTTTTTTTGATTTTTTGAAATGTTATTGAGAGGAATATATCTGGAATTATCTAATTGATTTCGTAATACTGAATGTCTTTGACTAAAAGTACCTCTACCAGAATCTTGCCCAACTAATCTTACTGGATATCCTTCCTCTAATAAAGATCCAAAAGCTAAGGACTCTGCTGTTGCCCAGTCAATACCAAAACCTTCCTCTACAGTTATTTTTCTATTGTTTAAAATTTTACTAATAGTTTTATGAATATTGATTTCAGCTGGTATTAAATTAATCTTTTTTGATATATCTGATAGAATATTTTTATCTATTCCAGTTGCACCTCTTTTATCTTTTCCTTTTTCTGGTTTATATCTTGACCAAGTTCCCTCAAACCATTCAATTTTGGGCTTATAATCCTTTGCAGTTTTAAATTGCTGGCTTAAAAGATCTTTGAATTTATTAATTTGAAAATTTAGGTCTTCTTTTAAAATCAAATTTTCATTTATTAATTTTTCTCCATAAATACTTACTGCAGCTGGGTGTGATCTAATTTTTTTATACATCAATGGTTGAGTAAATGATGGCTCATCTCCTTCGTTATGACCAAATCTTCTATAACAAACTAAATCAATCACAACATCTCTATTAAACTTTAACCTAAATTCAGTTGCCACTCTTGTTGCATAGACTACTGCTTCTGGATCGTCTCCATTAGCATGTATAATAGGAGCATCTACCATTTTGGCAACATCTGAAGGATGTGGTGATGATCTTGCAAATCTAGGACTTGTGGTAAATCCTATTTGATTATTTATGATTATATGAATTGTTCCGCCTGTATTATGGCCTGGTAAACCCGACATTGCAAAACATTCTGCTACAATACCTTGTCCAGCAAAAGCTGCGTCTCCATGAATTAATATTGGAATAACTTTATTTCTATCTTTATCTTTATGAAAAAACTGTTTTGCTCTAGTTTGGCCTAATACTACTGGATTTACAGCTTCTAAGTGAGAAGGGTTATCTGTTAAACTTACATGAACAGAATTTCCATCAAATTCTCTATCAGAGGAAGCACCTAGATGATATTTTACATCACCGGCTGTATCTTCTCTATCATTACTCATTTCTCCAGCAAATTCATTAAATATTCTTTTATAAGATTTTTGAAGCACATTTGCTAAAACATTAAGTCGACCTCTGTGAGACATTCCAATCTTAACTTCTTTTATATTAAATTGACCGCCTATTTTAATTATTTGTTCTAAAGCTGGTATTAAACTTTCAGCTCCATCTAATCCAAATCTCTTTGTTCCAACAAATTTAGTATTTAAAAATTTTTCAAAACCTTCGGCTTGTATAAGTTTATTTAAAATTGCTTTTTTTCCATTTTTTGTAAATCGTAAAGCCTTTTCATCTTTTTCGATTCTGTCTCTAATCCATTTTCTTTCTGTAGGATTAGAAATATGCATATATTCATAACCAATTGAACCACAATAAGTTTTTTTAAGAAAAGATAATATTTCGCTAATATTAGAATAATCTTTATTTGTAATTCCATCTAAATAAATTCTCTTTTTATAATCCTCCTTATTAAATCCATAACTTTCTGGGTGTAGCTCTTCCAAATAGTCAATTTCTCTTAACTCTAAAGGATCAACTTTTGATATTAAGTGACCTCTCTGTCTATAAGATCTAATTAAAGAAACCACTCTGATTGAATCTCTATTACTTTTTTTAATATTTGTGTTATCGGTATTTTTATTTTGTTTCAATATTGAAATCTTCTGATCGTCATTTTCTATAATTTTGTTAATTTCCTCTAAGTTAATTTTTTTCTTTTTTGTACTCCAAGAAGGACCATTAATTTCTTTAACGACTAAATCTATTTCTTCACCTATTTCTGAAAAATAATTACTCCAACTTTGAGGTAAATCAGATTCTTTATTTATAAATTTCAAATACATTTGTTCAATAAAGGCACTATTGGATTTATTGAGAAAAGATGTTTTTTTAAATTCTAAATTTTTTGATGATGGCATCTAATTTTTTTAAGTATAATACTAGAAAAATGTTTTTAATTGGACAATTTATTAAATAATGTTTTACCAATTTCTGAAGGTGATTTTGCAACAGTAATGCCACATTCTTCCATTTTTTTGATTTTTTCCTTAGCTCCACCTTTGCCACCAGAGATTATGGCTCCAGCATGACCCATCCTTCTACCTGGAGGGGCTGCTAAACCTGCTATAAAACCAACTATTGGCTTTTTTATTGAGTGATTTTTTACAAATTCAGATGCTTCTTCTTCAGCTGTTCCGCCTATTTCTCCAATCATTAAGATAGATTTTGTTTCTTCATCATTTAAAAATAAATCTAAACAATCTATAAAATTTGTTCCATTGATAGGGTCTCCTCCTATCCCAATACATGTTGTTTGTCCCATGCCATTTTCACTAGTTTGAGCAACCGCTTCATATGTTAATGTTCCTGATCTTGAAACAATGCCTACCGAACCTTTTTTATGAATGTTTCCGGGCATAATACCAATCTTGCACTCATCTGGAGTTATAATACCTGGACAGTTTGGGCCTATTAATCTTGAATTTGAAGCTGATAATTTTTTTTTAACTTTAAGCATATCTAAAACTGGAATTCCTTCTGTAATACAAATTATTAATTCCATCGACGCATTTATTGCTTCAATTATTGCTTCTCCTGCAAATCTTGCTGGAACATAAATCATAGAAGCATTGGCTCCTGTATTTTCCTTAGCTTCTTTGACAGTATTAAATACAGGTCTTTCAAGGTGTACTTGTCCTCCTTTTTTTGGTGTAACACCTCCAACTAAATTGGTTCCATATTTTATGGCCTGTTCTGAATGAAAAGTACCATGAGATCCTGTAAAACCCTGACATATAACTCTGGTATTCCTATTAATTAAAATTGACATAATTTATTTTATCGCCTTAACTACTTTTTCTGCTGCATCTCCAAGATCAGATGCAGAGATAATTTTTAATCCAGAATTATCTAATATTTTTTTACCTTCCTCATAATTAGTTCCTGCCAATCTAATTACTAATGGTACATTTATTTTAATTTCTTTTGCCGCTTCAACTAATCCTTTTGCAAGAACATCACATCTCATAATTCCTCCAAATATATTTATTAATATACCTTTAACATTTTTATCTGATAAAATTATTTTAAAAGCTGCTGAAACTTTTTCTTTTGAAGCTCCACCACCTACATCTAGAAAGTTTGCAGGTTGTTCACCATATAATTTAATAATATCCATTGTTGCCATAGCAAGACCAGCTCCATTTACCATACATCCTATTTTTCCTTCTAACTTAATGTAGGCTAAATTATTTTTGCTTGCTTCTATTTCTGTTTCTTCTTCTTCATTTAAATCTCTTAGCTCTAATATTTCTGGATGTTTAAAAAGTGCATTATCATCAAACTTCATTTTTGCATCTAAACAAACAATTTTGTTGTCTTTAGTTAGAATAAGTGGATTGATTTCAACTAGACTTGCATCTAATTCAATAAACATTTTATAAACTGATTTAATTAATTTTATTGCATCTTCATTTGCTTCTGAATCTAAATTAAATACTCCTATAATTTTTTTACAAACCTCTTCTGTAATTTGATCACTAAATTCAACTTTTGTTTTTAAAATTTTTTCTGGACTATTTTTTGCAACATCTTCTATATCGATTCCCCCTTGGTTACTTGAAATAAATGTAATTTTAGAACTTTCTCTATCTATTAAGCATGACAAATAAAATTCTTTTTTAATTTCAGATATTTCTTCAGCGTAAAGTCTTTTAACCTTTCTTCCATTAGGTCCCGTTTGATGTGTTACCAATATTTTACCAATTAAATTTTTTGCTTCTTTCTCTAACTCCTCTAGATTATTAACTAATTTTACACCTCCAGCTTTTCCTCTTCCCCCTGAATGAATTTGAGCTTTTAAAATATATTTCTCTGTTTTTAAGTCTTTAGCTTTTTTTAATAATTCATCTACTTTAAAAGCAAAGATGCCTTTAGGAACTTTTACACCATATTCTTTTAATATTTCTTTTGCCTGATGTTCGTGAATATTCATTAATTATTTTTTTAAATCTGGATCAATAGCAGATGCTGCTTCCCACAATTTTTTCACGGCCTCTATTGAATTATTAAATTCTGATTTTTCTTTATCATCTAATTCTATTTCCTCAATTTTTTCTATTCCTTTTTTTCCTATAATAACAGGAACACCAGCATAAATTTTTTTGACTCCATATTCTCCATTCATGTATGCGGCACAAGGCAAAAGTTTTTTTTCATCATTCATATAAGCTGAGGCCATTTCTACCCCTGATGCTGCTGGAGCATAAAATGCAGAACCTTTTTCTAAGTACTTAACTATTTCAGCTCCTCCATCTCTGGTTCTTTGATTAATACTTTCTAATTTTTTTAAAGAAATCTTTCCTTCTTTAACAAGATCTAATAAAGGTTTTCCAGATATTTTTGTAAATCTTGGCAACGGCACCATAGTATCTCCATGACCACCCATTACCATTGCATCAATCTCTTTAACAGGAATATTTAACTCTTTTGACAAAAATAATTTAAATCTTGAACTATCTAATATTCCAGCCATACCAACTACTTTATTTTTTGGTAATCCTGAATATTTTTGAAATGCCATAACCATGACATCTAGTGGATTTGTTATACAAATTACAAATGCTTCAGGAGAATGAGTTTTTATTCCTTCAGCTACTTGTTTTATAATTTTAAGATTTATTCCCAACAAATCATCTCTGCTCATTCCTGGTTTTCTAGGAACTCCCGCAGTAATTATTATCACATCTGAATTTTTAATATCTTCATAGTTATCTGTTCCAGAAAAATTAACATTAAATCCATCTACAGATGAGGATTGAGCGATATCAAGAGCCTTGCCTTTAGCTATACCACTGGCTACATCAAACATTACAACTTCATTTGCTAATTCTTTAAGTCCAATTAGATGGGCTAAAGTTCCACCAATTTGGCCTGCGCCTATTAAAGATATTTTTCTCATAATTATTCCATTACTGGCATAACAAAATCTGGATTTGTTCTAAGTCCAGATGGCCACCTTGAAGTAATAGTTTTTAATTTAGTATAAAACCTTACACCTTCAGGACCATGCATATGTTGATCTCCAAATAAAGATCTCTTCCATCCTCCAAAGCTATGATAAGCAACAGGTACTGGTATAGGTATATTTATTCCAACCATTCCAACTTTAATTTTATTTGCAAATGTTCTACCTACATCTCCATCTCTTGTATAAATACTTGTACCATTTCCAAACTCATGGTCATTTATAAGTTGAATAGCTTCATCAAAATTACTAACTCTAACAATAGACAAAACTGGTCCAAATATTTCTTCTTTATATATTCTCATATCTTTTTTAACATAATCAAATAAACATCCACCAATATAATAACCATTTTCATAACCTTGAAGTTTAATATCTCGGCCATCTACAACGAGTTTTGCCCCTTCTTTTACTCCCAAATCAACATATCCTTTTACTCTTTCTAAATGTTCTCTAGTTACTAGAGGTCCCATCTCTGAAGATTTATCCATACCAGGACCTACTTTGAGAGCCTCAACTTTTTTGGAAATTTGGTTAACCAAATCATCTCCAATATTGCCTACAGCAACAGCTACTGATTGTGCCATACATCTCTCTCCAGCAGATCCATATGCAGCTCCCATCAAACCATTTACAGCTTGCTCCAAATCACAATCTGGCATGATAACACAATGATTTTTAGCTCCTCCCAAGGCTTGAACTCTTTTTTCATTTTTTGCTGCATTTTCATAAATATATTTTGCAATTGGTGTTGAACCAACAAAACTTACTGCTGGAATATCTTTATTTTCTAAAATAGCATCAACTACTTCTTTATTCCCATTAACAATATTAAAAACACCATCTGGTAAACCAGCTTCTTTAAATAGATGAGCTAATTTCATAACACAAGAAGGATCTTTTTCTGATGGTTTTAGAACAAAAGTATTTCCACATGCTATTGCCATTGGAAACATCCACATTGGAACCATTGCAGGAAAATTAAATGGTGTTATTCCTGCACAAACTCCTAGTGGTTGTCTAGTTGACCAGCTGTCTATATTTGTTCCAACATTTTCTGTAAATTCTCCTTTAAGCATTTGTGGTATCCCACAAGCAAATTCCACAACTTCCAATCCTCTTGTCAAAGAACCTTTTGCATCTTCATAGACCTTGCCATGTTCTGAAACTATTAATTTTGTTAGCTCATCAGTATTTTTTTCAATTAATTCTTTAAATTTAAATATGATTCTTGCTCTTTGGAGAGGTGGCACATTAGACCAAGTTTTAAATGCTGTTTTTGCCTTTTTAACTGTAAGATCCAAATCAGATTTTGAGCCTAATATTACCTCAGATTCTTGTTTGCCAGTTGCTGGATTAAATATTTTACCTTTTTTATTAGATGAGCCAGCAATTACTTTTCCATCAATAAAATGTTGAATTAAATTCATGTGTAAATTTCTTAAATAAGTAATTAAGTCGATGCAAGCATTTTTTTTAATTCAGCTATAGCTTTTGCTGGATTTAAACCTTTTGGACATGCATTTGTACAATTTAAAATAGTGTGACATCTATAAAGCTTCAATTCATCTGCAACTTTTTGAAGTCTTTCTTTTCTATCTTCATCTCTACTATCAATTATCCATCTATACGCTTGAAGTAAAACTGCTGGTCCAAGATACTTGTCACCATTCCACCAATAGCTTGGGCAAGAGGTAGAACAACAAGCACACATTATACATTCATAGGCTCCATCTAATTTTTCTCTATCTTTCTGAGATTGATAAATTTCATTCTTGATATTTTTAGAATTATTTTTTAACCATGGTTCAATTGACTCATATTGTTTATAAAGACCATCTAAATCACCTATTAAATCTTTTTTAACTTTTAAGTGTGGCAATGGATAAATATCAATATCTCCATCTATTTCTGCATGAGAAGTAGTGCAAGCTAATCCATTTTTTCCATCCATATTCATTGCACATGAACCACAAACACCGTGCGCACAAGATTTTCTATAACTTAATGTTGGATCTATTTCATTTTTTATTTTATTCAGTACGTCTAAAACTTTAGAAGGACAATTATCCATATCAACTTCATAAGTATCTATCCGAGGTTTTTCACCTGAGGATGGATCCCATCTATATACATTTATTTTCTTGATATTTTTAGAACCAGTTTTATCTTTAAAATAGTTTCCTTTTTGTACTTTAGAATTTTCTGGTAAATTTATCTGAACCATTAATATACTCTTTCTTGTGGTGGAAAATATTGTACATCGTTAGTAAGTGTTGATTTATGAACATCTCTATATTCAATCTTAGTTTCTTTACCATTACACCATGTCAGAGTATGTTTCATAAATTTATCATCATCTCGTTTTGGAAAATCTTCTCTTGCATGAGCTCCTCTACTTTCTTTTCTATAATAAGCTGAATCTACTGTAGTAATTGCTTGTCTTATTAAGTTATCAAATTCTAAAGTTTCTACTAAATCGGTATTAAAAATGAGTGATCTGTCTTTTACAGAAATAGATTTCATTCCATCAAATGTTTTTCTTATTTCTTCAACTCCTTCCTTTAAATTTTTTTCTGTTCTAAAAACTGCACATTTTGATTGCATTGTTTTTTGCATTTCAAGTCTTAACTCTGCTGTTAAATTTTCTCCTTTAGCATTTCTTAATTTATCAAACCTATCAATACATTTTTCTGTCTCTGATTCGTCTATATTTTCATGGGGAGTCCCTGGTTTAACAATTTCAGCTGCTCTTTTTGCAGCAGCTCTGCCAAAAACTACTAGATCAATCAATGAGTTTGAACCCAATCTATTTGCTCCATGAACTGAAACACAAGCAGCCTCTCCAATAGCCATTAGTCCTGGAACTACTTTCTCAGATCCATTTACAGTTATAACTTCAGTTTTATAATTTGTTGGTATTCCCCCCATATTGTAATGCACTGTAGGAACTACTGGAATTGGTTCTTTAGTTACATCAACATTAGCAAACAATCTTGCAGCTTCTGTTATTCCTGGAAGTCTATCTTCAATTATATTCTTGTCTAAATGACTTAAATGCAAATGCACATGATCCTTATCTTTTCCAACTCCCCTTCCTTCGTTTATCTCAATAGACATTGATCTGCTAACAACATCTCTTGATGCTAAATCTTTTGCATTTGGCGCATATCTTTCCATAAATCTTTCACCTTTTGAGTTAACCAAATATCCTCCTTCTCCTCTAACTCCTTCAGAGATTAGAGTTCCATGACCATAAATACCTGTTGGATGGAATTGAACAAATTCCATGTCTTGTAATGGTAATCCGGCTCTAAGAACCATTGCGTTTCCATCGCCTGTACATGTATGTGCTGAAGTTGCTGAGTAATATACTTTTCCATAACCGCCAGTTGCAATAATTGTAATATGAGATCTAAATCGATGAATAGTCCCATCATTTAAGTTCCAAGCAATAAGACCTTTACATTCACCATTTTTCATAAGCAAATCTAGTGCAAAATATTCAATAAAAAATTCTGTATTATGTTTTAGTGCTTGACCATATAAAGTATGTAAAATGGCATGACCAGTTCTATCTGCTGCTGCACAAGTTCTTTGAACGATGCCATTTCCATAGTTTTTAGTCATTCCTCCAAAAGGTCTTTGATAAATTTTTCCCTCTTCAGTTCTGCTAAAAGGAACTCCATATTTTTCTAATTCAATAACTGCCTTCGGGGCTTCTTTACATAAATATTCAATGCTATCTTGATCACCCAACCAATCTGCCCCTTTTACAGTATCATACATATGCCATCGCCAATCATCTTCTCCCATATTTCCAAGTGCTGCGGAGATTCCGCCTTGAGCAGCAGATGTATGGCTTCTTGTTGGAAATACTTTTGAAATACATGCTGTTTTTAATCCAGCCTCACTTAGGCCAACTGCAGCTCTGAGGCCAGAGCCACCCGCTCCCAGTACAACAACGTCATACTCATGATCTATAATATTATATTCACTCATACGCTTAAGTTAAATATTACAATAATTGTAATTAACGGTATTAATATAGCAAAAATGTTTAATGTTTTGTTTGCGGCATTTTTGATTTTTTCTTCATGAATATAGTCCTCAAATACTTCACTTATGCTCAATGCTGAAAAAAAGTAAGCAAATACTAAAAATAAGCTGAAAAAAAACTTCGAAGGCTTTTTAGATAAAAATCCAATAATTTCTTGATAATCTTTATCATAAAAAGAAACAAAATTAACAATAAACCAAAACATTAGTGGAATTAATATTAATGAGCTTATTTTTAAAAATAACCATTTTTTTGTCACTAATCTCATTAAATAAATTGTCTCCCTAATAAATAAATTAAAATTGTCATTATGAATGAAAAAATAATAACAATCATACCAGTAAAATTAGTTGTTTTTATCTCAAAACCGTATCCAAGATCCATAATCAAATGTCTAATTTCACTTAATATTTGAAAGCTAAATGACCAAGTAATGCCTAAAGCAATAAATTTACCTAAGAAAGATCTTAAAAATAATTTAATAATTTCATAATTAGCTTCTCCAAAGAGCAAACTTGCAAACCAAAAACAAATTAAAGTTATTGCTAAAATATTTATTATTCCTGTAATCCTGGTGACTATTGAGACTAATGAAGAAATGTGCCACTTATAGATTTGGATATGTGGAGATAATGGGCTGTTATTTTCCATAAAAATCTTTTTCTACCAACGATTCTGCAATTTCTACAGCATTTAAGGCTGCACCTTTAAGTAAGTTATCAGAGACAATCCAAAGATTTATTGTATTCAGTTGAGATTTATCTTCCCTTATTCTTGAAATAAATGTTTCGAATTTATTTTCAGCTTCTACAGGTGTTATATAACCTCCATCCTTATGTTCGTCTATCAATTTGCAACCTGGTGAAGTTGACAAAACATTTCTTATTTCATCTAAATTATATTTTTTATTAAACTCAACATTTACACTTAAAGAATGTGATACCAACACAGGAATTCTGACACATGTAGAGGTTATGCTAATTTTATTATCTAATATTTTCTTTACTTCATCATTAGTTTTTTGTTCTTCTTTTGTGTAACCATCTTCTAAAAAACTATCAATATGTGGTATAGCATTAAATGCAATTTGTTTTGTAAAATATTTTGATTCTAATTTTGTATTTTTAAAAAATTCTTGAGTTTGACTTAGTAACTCATCCATTGGATCTTTACCAGCTCCAGATACTGATTGATAAGTTGATACAACAATTCTTTTTACATGATATAAATCATGTAAAGGTTTTAGGGCAACAACAAGAGGAATTACTGAACAATTAGCATTTGCAATTATGTTCTTATTTTTTACATGAACTAATTCTTTAGAATTTACCTCTGGTACTATCAAAGGTATATCTGCATCTTTTCTAAAAAATTTTGAATTATCTATTACAATAGTTTTTTCAGCAACAATGTGTGCCCATTTCTCTGCTATTGCACTTCCAGCCGCAAAAAAAGCAATTTTTACTTTTGAAAAATCAAATTTTTCAAGATCAACAACTGTATGTTCTTTTCCTAAATAACTAATTTTTTTTCCTTCACTTTTAGATGAAGCAATCAAAAATAATTCAGATAATGGAAAGTTTTTTTTTTCTAATACCTCAATTAATTTTCTTCCAACGTTACCTGTGGCTCCTACAATCGCTATATTCATGGTGTTATTAGAACTTTTATACTAAATGAATGGTAAATCACAAACTTTTCCATCAAAAGTTTCATTATTTATATCAATTTTAACAGTTTGTGACACTTCCCAGAAAGGTTTCTTAATCATTGCTATTCCAATTACTTTGCCAAAATGAGATGAATAACAACCAGATCTTAATTCACCAATTTTAATATTATTTTCATCTTTAATATTAATAGATCCAGATACATTTATTTCTTTAGCATCAATTTTGACTCCCATTAATTTTTTTTTAATTCCTTCTAGTTTAATTTTTTTTAAATTTTCCTTTCCTAAAAATACTATATTAGAGTCTAAATTTACGAATTTATCAAAACCGCATTCGAAAGGATTATCTTTATTATCTATATCATTTCCATATGATAACAATCCGCTTTCAATTCTTTCAATCAGATTTGGACATCCTGGTTTAACATCAAATTCTTTACCTATTTCAAAAAGATAATCATATAATTCCAAACCTGAGTTTGTATTTTCAACATAAATTTCATAACCACCTTGCTTAGACCATCCAGATTGAGCAATTAAATGTTTTGTTCCTTTAAAATCAAAGTAATCAAAACCGAAAAATTTTAATTTTGTGATTTCTTCTCCAAAAACCTTTTCCATTAATTTAAATGATTTTGGACCTTGGACCGCCATTATATTTACATCAGGTTCAGTTATCTCAACATCAAATCTATTTCCAATTGCTAAACCTTTAGCAAATAAAATTACATCGGAATCCGCAATAGATATCCACCACCTATTATGACTCAATCTCAAAACAACAGGATCGTTTATTAAACCACCTTTATCATCTACTATAGGGCAGTAATAGCATCTTCCATCCTTTGATTTAGATAAATCTCTACATGTCATTAATTGAACTAATTTTGCTGAATCATTTCCAGTAATTTCTACTTGTCTTTCTCCAGCAACATCCCAAACCTGAACATTTTTTTTAAGGTGATTATAAGAATCTTCTATAGATCCAAAAGCTGCTGGTAATAACATATGATTATATATGCTATAAGCTGTTACCCCCTGTTTTTCGATCCGAGATGTGTAAGGAGTACTTCTTAACCTTCTTGATTTTGCTATTGAAAATTTTTTCATATTTTAAAATTTAAAATGATTTCTTTTTAAAAAATCAAGCTATTTCCTTAGCTTTTTTTCTAAGTTCAAATTTTTGAATTTTACCTGTTGATGTTTTTGGTAGTTCACAAAAAACTATATTTTTTGGAACTTTAAAGTTTGCGAGTGTTTCTTTACAAAAATCAATTAAATCTTTTTCAGCAACAGGTTTATCCTGTACAGATTCTATGAATGCACAAGGTACTTCACCCCACTTTTCATCTGGTCTAGCAACTACTGCGGCTATAGATACCGAAGGATGTTTTGCTAAAGTATTTTCTATTTCTATTGAAGAAATATTTTCACCTCCTGAAATAATTATATCCTTAGATCTATCTTGAATTTTTACATAACCATCTGGATGCATAACTGCTAAATCGCCAGTATGAAACCATCCATTTTTCATAGCTTTATCTGTGGCGACTTTATCTTTGAAATAGCCTTTCATAACTACATTTCCTCTAATCATTATTTCTCCAATTGTTTTGCCATCTCTTGGGACTTCCTTCATAGTTTCTGGATCCATAATTGTTACTCCTTCAGTATTAGGGTATCTTACTCCTTGTCTAGCCTTAATCTCATTTTGTTTATCTTCTTCAAATTCATTCCATTCATCATTCCATGCGCATTGTGTTACATGACCATATGTTTCGGTTAAACCATAAACGTGCATTACTTCAAAACCAAGACTTTTCATTTTTTTAAAAATAATACTTGGTGGTGGGGCTCCAGCAGTTAAAACATAAACTTTTTGTTTTAACTTTTTACGATCACTTTCTGGTGCTCCAGTAATCATATTAAGTACAATTGGTGCACCACCAAAATGAGTTACATTATGTTTTTCAATTAATTCAAAAATTTTTTTAATATCAATATTACGTAGACAAATTGTTTTTCCATTTAGCATAGGTACGGTCCATGGATAACACCAACCGTTACAATGAAACATCGGCACAACAGTTAAAAAATTTAATCTATTTGGCATATTCCATGCTGTTGCACTACCTGTTGACATTAAATATGATCCTCTATGATGGTAAACAACTCCTTTGGGATTTCCAGTTGTTCCTGAAGTATAACTTAATGAAATAGCTTGCCACTCATCTTCTGGCATTTTCCATATATAGTTTTCATTACCTGTGTTTAAAAATTCTTCATATTCTAAATCACCAATTTTTTCTAATTTTGATTGATCTGCATATTTATCATTTATATCAATTATTATAATTTTTTTATTTATAGTGTTTAGAGCTTTTTTAACTTCTATATGAAGTTGTCTATCAACAATTAATACTTTGGCTTCACTATGATCTAAAATGTAAGCAATAGTTTTGGCATCTAATCTAATATTAATTGTATTTAATACTCCTCCAGTCATAGGAACAGAATAATGAGCTTCAAAAATTTCAGGTGTATTAAAAGCTAAAACTGAAACTGTATCTCCTTTGCCAATGCCAAGCTTTTCTAGTGCGCTTGCAAATTTAATACATCTTTTATAAACTTCACTCCAAGTATAATTTTTATCCTCATAAACTATTGCTTCATAATTAGGATAAACATCTTTTGCTCTTTGCAAAAAAGATAAGGGTGTTAATGGAACAAAATTTGCTTTATTTTTATCTAAATTTGTTTCGAAGTGACTCATACTATTTAAATTTATAATCCATTATATATTTACTTCCTGTCATAGCGGTCTTAAAGTAACTTTCTGCTCTTGGCAAAACTCTATTAAAATAAAAATTAGCTGTTTGTATTTTATCTTCATAAAAATCTTTGTTGTTATCATAATCCTTAAAACTAACTTCTAAAACTTTTATCCAAGCATGTCCTGTAGCAACTAAACCCAAAACTTTTAGATAATCATTACAAGCTGCGCTCGCATCATCTTTTGAATCTTTTATTTTATCTTTAATCCAATCAGTAAATTTACTCAATATATCCAAATAATGATCTAATTGTTTTGTAAATGATTGTATTTTCTCATCATTGATATTTGTTTCTTCTTTAACCAAATTTAAATATTTATCAATAATATCCCCATTTTTAGTTACTAATTTTCTAAAAACCAAATCGGCTGCTTGCACTGAGTTTGTTCCCTCATAAATTGGGGTAATTCTATTATCTCTATATAATTGTTCAATACCAAGATCTTTTGTAAAACCATACCCTCCATGAATTTGCATTGCTTCACTTGTAATTTCCATACCCATATCGGTAAACATTGATTTAACTACAGGCGTCATTAATGAAACAAAGTCAGCTGCTTCCTTTTTTGCATCTTCATCGCTATGATTGAGGCTAACTTCTGTTTGTTGTGAGAGCCAAAAACATAATGCTCTTTCTCCCTCAATTATTGATTTCATATTAAGTAAAGATCTTTTTATATCAGAATGATCGATTATAAAATTAGCGCCATTTTCAGATTTTATATAATTTGCTTTTCCTTGTTTTCTTTCTTTTGCATATGATAACGAGTTTTGGTAAGCAATTTCTGATATTCCTAGACCTTGTATTCCAACAACAATCCTTTCTAGATTCATCATTGTAAACATTGAATTTAGCCCTCTATCTTTTGGTCCAATCATATATCCTATGGCTTCATCAAAATTTAATACACATGTTGCTGATCCTTTGATGCCCATTTTATTTTCTATAGATCCAGTTGATACGCCATTTCTTGAACTTACATTTCCATCTTCTTTAACAATAAATTTAGGAACAAGAAAAAGACTTATGCCTTTTGTTCCTTTTGGAGAGTTTGTTGCTCTAGCTAGAACTAGATGTATAATATTTTCTGTAAGATCATGGTCTCCTGAAGTGATAAATATTTTTTGTCCACTAATTTTATAAGTACCATCAGATTTTTGTTCAGCCTTTGTTTTTAACAAACCTAAGTCAGTACCACAGACTGGCTCTGTAAGGCACATAGTGCCACTCCACTTTCCTTCAACCATTTTTGGAAGATAAATATTTTTTATTTCATCGCTTGCATGACGTAATATGCAGTTGTAAGCTCCTATAGTTAACTCACTATAGAGTTTAAATGCAAGTGATGTTGATGATAACATTTCATCAAAGAAAGTACTTACAGTTTTAGGCATACCTTGTCCTCCATATTTTGGATCACAAGATAAAGAAATCCATCCATCTTCAATAAATTTTTTATAAGCTTCTTTATATCCAGGAGAAGTTCTTACTACTCCATTTTCCAAAATAGGAGGATTTTCATCACCTGATTTTGCCAAAGGCAGTATTAAATTTTGACTAATTTTTGCAGCCTCTTCTAAAATATCTTTAACCAATTCTGAATTAACTTCTTTATATTTTTCAATTTCATTATATTTTTCATTATTTCTTAATTTATTGAAAAGAAACATCATATCTTCTAGTGGAGCAGTATAAGTTGGCATTAATATAGTCTAGAATAAATGATTAATTATTGCAATTTTGAAATTATCGCATCACCTATTTCAGATGTTGAAACTTCTCTTGTCCCTTTTGATAATATATCTTTAGTTCTTAATCCTTCATCCAAAACACTTTGAACTGCTTTTTCTATCATATTAGCCTCTTTGTCTAAATCTAAAGAGTATTTTAATGCCATTGCAAAACTTAAAATTGTTGCAATTGGATTTGCAATTCCTTTTCCTGCTATATCGGGCGCAGAACCATGAACTGGCTCATATAAAGATCTCATATTTCCATTTTTATCTTTTGCACCTAATGATGCAGATGGTAAAAGCCCTAGGGAACCAGTTAACATTGCTGCTTCATCTGATAACATATCTCCAAAAAGATTATCTGTCACAATTACATCAAATTGTTTAGGATTTCTAACTAGTTGCATAGCACAATTGTCTGCTAACATATGTTTTAATTCTACATCTTTAAATTCTTTTTCATGTAAAAATTGAACCTCTTCTTTCCAAAGCTGGCCTGCTTCCATTACATTTGATTTTTCACAAGATGTAACATTATTATTTCTTTTTCTTGCTAGATCAAATGCAACACGAGCAACTCTTTGGATTTCGCTTGAAGTATACACATGAGTATTTATTCCTTTTCTTTCACCATTATCAATAGGCTTAATTCCTCTTGGTTCTCCAAAATAAATTCCACCTGTCAATTCTCTTACGAACATAATATCTAAATCTGAAACTAAATCTGGCTTTAAACTTGATGCATCCACCAATTGTTTAAAACAAATTGCAGGTCTAAGATTTGCAAATAATTTTAATTCTTTTCTTAGTTTTAATAAAGCTCTCTCTGGTTTTTTAGAAAATTCAAGATCATCCCATTTAGGACCTCCTACTGCTCCCAATATAACCGCTTCGCTTTCTAGTGCCTTATAAAATACTTCATCTGTAATTGGGGTTCCATGTTTTTCATATGACGCACCTCCAACTATTTCTTCTTCTGTTTCAAAATCTAATGATTTATTTTTATTAAACCAATTAATTATTTTTTTTACCTCTTTAACAACTTCTGGTCCAATGCCATCACCTGGTAATAATAAAAACTTTCTTTTTTTAACTTTAATCATTAAAAATCCACGGTTTTTTAGATTTCATGTTTTCTTCAAATGATACAATGGTGTCTAGTTTTTCTAAGGATAAAGCAATATCGTCTAAACCTTCTAACAAACATTTTTTTTTAAATTCGTCAATTTCGAAGTAAATTTCTTTATTTCCAAATGTAATTTTTTGATTCGGTAAATTTACTGAAATTTCCTCTTTTCTACTCGAGTATTCTGAAATTTCCTTAATTTCCTCTTCATTTAACGTAATAGGCAAGATTCCATTTTTAAAGCAGTTATTATAAAAAATATCTGCAAAGCTTGAACTGATTACACAAGTTATCCCAAAATCTAAAAGTGCCCATGGGGCATGCTCTCGTGAGGAACCACAACCAAAATTTTTTCCTGCAACTAATATTTTTGATTTATTAAATGGATCATTATTTAAAATAAAATCATTTATCGGATTTTCTTTATCATCATACCTCATTTCAAAAAATAAGTTCTTGCCAAGGCCAGTTCTTTTTATAGTTTTTAAAAATTGTTTAGGAATAATCATATCTGTATCAATGTTAATTATTGGAAGATATGCAGGTATACTTTTTAAAGTTGTAAATTTTTTCATTTAATTTTGATACTTTCTGACGTCATCTAAATTTCCAGAAATTGCTGCAGCAGCTGCCATTTCTGGACTTACTAGATGTGTTCTACCACCACGTCCTTGTCTTCCTTCAAAATTACGATTTGAAGTTGAAGCACATCTCTCTTCTGGCTTTAGTTTATCAGCATTCATAGCAAGACACATTGAACAGCCAGGTTCTCTCCATTCAAATCCAGACTCTTTGAAAATTTTATCAAGACCTTCTTGCTCTGCTTGTTCTTTAACTAATCCCGAGCCTGGCACAATTATTGCATTAACATGTGTTGCAATTTTTTTATCTTTTAATATTTTGGCTGCTGCTCTTATATCTTCAATTCTTCCATTTGTGCAGCTGCCTATAAATACCTTATCAATTTTTATATCTTGTATTTTTGTATTTGGCTTTAACCCCATATAATTCAACGATCTTTTAATAGAGCTTTTTTTATCTTCGTCTTTTTCATTTTCTGGATTGGGGACTTGACCATCTATTTCAACAACATCCTGTGGTGATGTTCCCCAAGTTACCATGGGTTTAATTTCATGACCTTCTAACGTAATTTCTTTATCAAATTTTGCATCAGACCCTGTTTTTAACTTACTCCAATACTCAACTGCCTTTTCCCAATTTTCTTTTTTTGGAGACATTGGTTTATCTTTTAAATATTCAATTATTTTTTCATCTGGTTGTATTAATCCTGCTCTAGCTCCTCCTTCAATTGTCATATTACAGATTGTCATTCTTTGTTCTACACTTAAACTTGATATTAAATTTCCAGAATATTCAATTACATATCCTGTTCCACCTGCAGTTCCTATTTTTCCAATAATTTGTAAAATTACATCTTTTGAGGTAACACCGATTGGTAGCTTTCCATTAACGCTAATTTTAAAGTTTTTCGATTTTTTTTGTACTAAAGTTTGTGTTGCTAAAACATGCTCAACTTCAGAAGTTCCTATACCAAATGCTAAGGCACCAAATGCTCCATGGGTAGCTGTATGGCTATCTCCACAAACAATTATATTGCCAGGCTGAGTGAATCCTTGCTCTGGTCCAATAATATGCACTATGCCTTGTCTTTTATCTTCCATGCTAAATAATTGGATTCCAAATTCTTTACAGTTTTTTTCTAAAGTTTCTACCTGTATTCTAGAGTCTTGATCAGATATACCCTTTGATCTATCAGTTGTAGGAACATTGTGATCTGCAACAGCAAGAGTTAAATTTGGTTGTCTAACTTTTCTATTTGAAGTTCTTAATCCTTCAAATGCCTGGGGACTTGTAACTTCGTGTATTAAATGCCTATCTACAAAAAGAAGAGAAGTTCCATCTTTTTGTTCATGAACCAGATGTTCATTCCAAATTTTATCGTAAATTGTTTGTGACATTAAGAAAAAATATTATTTTTTCTGCTCTGTTTTTTCTTTCGGTTGTTCATTTGTTTGTTCTTCTTTTACTTGAACATTTTTTTGAGCAGGTTGTGATTCTACCTTTGTTGGTTCTTCTTTAACTTCTTCTTTTGCTGATTCAATAGCTTTATCTTCTGTTTTCGGCATAACATTTTCATCTGTTACTTCATGTATTTTTGTTTCAATATCTATGCCAATTCTCTTTTTAATTTTTTCAGCTATTCTCGCAGACTTACCTGTTCTTTCTCTTAGATAGTATAATTTTGCTCTTCTAACTTTTCCTGATCTAACTACCTTAATAGTATCTACAATTGGACTGTATAATGCAAAAGTTCTTTCTACTCCTTCTCCAAATGAGATTTTTCTTACTGTGAATGAAGAATTAATATCTCTATTTTTTTTTGCCAAACAAACACCTTCAAAGTATTGAATTCTATCTCTTTTTCCTTCTGTAATTCTAACGCCAACTTTAATTATATCCCCTGGAAAGAAATCTGGATGCTTTCTCTCCGAAATTATTTTTTTTACATTGAATTGATTAATTTCTTCTATCGTTTTCATATTAATTTTTTTTATATTTTTGCCATAAATCTGGTCTTCGGACGCGTGTTATAGCCTCAGATTGAGATAAACGCCAGTCTTTAATTTTGGCATGATCACCCGATAATAGAACATCTGGTACAGATTTATCTTCCCAAATTTGAGGCTTAGTGTACTGAGGGTATTCTAAAAGTCCATTCTCAAAACTATCTTCTTCAGTGGAATTTTCATTTCCCAAAACACCTGGAAGAAATCTTAAAATTGCATCAATAACTACAAAAGTTGCCACTTCTCCACCAGATAATATAAAGTCACCAATACTGACTTCTTCTATTTTTCTACTTTGAATTATTCTTTCATCTATACCTTCAAAATGACCACATATAAAATTTACAGTTTTTTCTTTTGAAAGTTCTTTAGCACATTGATGATCAAATAGTTTACCTTTTGGGCTTAAATAAATTACTTTTTCTTTTTCTTTAATATTACTATCTAAAGACTTTGCTAAGACATCTGCTTTGATTATCATACCGCTACCACCTCCATAAGGCGTGTCATCAACTGTCTTATGCTTATCAAATGAATAGTCTCTTATATTTACAGTTTCTAAATTCCAAATTTTTTTATTCATAGCTTTTCCAAACAAACCTTTGTTCAAGTAGCCAGGAAAATATTCTGGATATAGTGTAAATATTCGAGATAAAAACATTTACTTTTTTTCTTCTACCTTAGGTGTTTCTGCTTTAGCTTCTTCTACCTTAGGTGTTTCTGCTTTAGCTTCTTCTACCTTAGGTGTTTCTGCTTTAGCTTCTTCTACCTTAGGTGTTTCTGCTTTAGCTTCTTCTACCTTAGGTGTTTCTGCTTTAGCT
>JBJLDH010000003.1:0-14252 GCA_045567255.1 Candidatus Pelagibacter sp.
AGAAAAAAGCAGTTAAGAAAAAATCAACTAAAAAGAAAAAAGCAGTTAAGAAAAAGCCAGCTAAAAAGAAAAAAGCAGTTAAGAAAAAATCAACTAAAAAGAAAAAAGCAGTTAAGAAAAAATCAACTAAAAAGAAAAAAGCAGTTAAGAAAAAGCCAGCTAAAAAGAAAAAAGTAGTTAAAAAGAAACCACCAAAGAAAAAGAAAAAAATAGTTAAGAAAAAAATAGTTAAGAAAAAAGTTATTAAGAAAAAGAAAATAGTTAAGAAAAAAGTAGCCAAAAACAAAAAAAAGGCCAAAAAGAAAAGAAATAAAAAATAAAAATAACCCTTAGCTCAATCAAGTTTTATTTACTTTAAATTTAATCTAGCTAAATTCATTCTGTGCAGGCTTTATTATTAAAATATAAAAATTACTTAGTTTTCTTGCTAATATTAATGTTATTAATATTATTAAAAACTATTAATCCAAGCTTTATAAAATCAATTTCATTTTTAAGTTTTGACTTATATCAAAAAGTTGTACCTTTAAGAAAACAAGATTCTGAAGTTATAATTATTGATATAGATGAAAAAAGTTTAGGTAAATTTGGGCAATTTCCTTGGAGCAGATCTGTCTTTGCTAAAATAATTAAAAATGTTAATGAAGCAAATCCAAAAGTAATCGGTTTTGATGTTTTTTTTAGTGAAAAAGATAAACAAAGTCCAAATGAAGTAATTAAATCATACAATATAGAATCTGAAGAGATAATAAATTATTTAAGCAATATAAAAGGACACGATGAAATTTTTAGACAACAATTAGAAATTTCAAATTCTGTTCTTGCAGTCTTGGGAAGTAGCGTTTCTTCTCATTCAAGTTATGATCGTAAAGCTAAAGCTAAGTTCTTGTCTAAGGGCGGAGATCCAAACGAATATACTTTTAATTTTCCATATTCAATAGGATCACTTGAAAAATTAGAAAAAAGTGTAAAAGGACTTGGGTCAATATCTTTTTTAGATCAAACAGATGGTATTATAAGATCCCTTCCTTTGGTTGTTCGTTTTAATAAAAAAATGTATCCGACAATGGGTTTAGAGATGTTGCGTGTAGGAGAAAAACAAAAAAATTTATATGTTGAGTTAGATGATTTAGGAATAAAAAGAATAAGTGTCAGGCCTCATAAAATTTTGACAGATTCAAATGGAATTTTTTGGATTAGATATAAACAGCCACAAAAGAGTCAGTATATTTCAGCCAGTACTGTATTCGATGGTAATTTTGACAAATCTCGATTTAAAGATAAATTTGTTTTAATCGGTGCATCTGCCCAAGGGTTATTTGATTTGGTTAAAACTCCTCTAGGATTCACATTACCTGGAGTTGAAGTTCATGCAAACGTTATAGAAAATATTTTAGACAAATCTTATTTATTAAGAAATCCTAATATTTATGTTTTTGAACTATTATTTACAATTGTTTTAGCATGTGTAACATTTTTTTTATCACAAAAAATTAAACCAAAATTTAGTTTATCAGTTTTCTTTATTAGTATTATTTCAGTAGTTATTTTTGGTTTTAGTTTTTTTATATTAAGATCAGAGTTGATTGATATTATTTATCCAATCTTTATGTTGACAATTACTTTTATAACTGGGCTATATTTTAGATTTGTTGAGGAAAATAAAAATGCACTCGAGAATTTAAAAAAAGAAGCAAAATTATTGAAGGAAAGAGAATTAGCTGGTGATGTTCAAAAAAGTTTATTTCCAGACATTTCAAAATATGAAAATTTTGTTTACGCAAGAAATATACCTGCAAGAGATGTATCGGGTGATTATTTTGACGTAATAAATGTAGGAAATGGAGAATATTATTTTACATTAGCTGATGTATCTGGAAAGGGTGTTAAAGCAGGAATGTATATGGCCAAAGCATCATCAACATTTAGAACACTCTCAAATTTATCATATCCTTTAGAAAAAGTCGTATATCTTGTAAATAACGAAATAGTTGAAGCAAAATTCAAAGGAATGTTCGTAACAGCTGTATTTGGAAAAGTTAACATTAAAACAGGAGATGTAACATTTGTTAATGCGGGACATGAAAGCATTATGGTTGTTGATAAAGAAATGAATTTTGAATTTATAAAATCTGAGTTACCACCTATTGGAATTATAAAATATTTTACAGAGTCCATTGTTAAGTCAAAGACTATAAATTTAAAAGATAAAACATTTGTAGTTTATACAGACGGTGTCACAGAAGGTTATTTAAAAAATGGTCAAGAACTTGGCGCAGAAGGAGTAGAGCGATTAGTTAAAAATTTGAGTGTTATAACTCCAAAAAATATAGTAGACTCAATTTCAGATGAACTTAATTGGGGATCTGAAAAGTTAAGAGACGATATTACTTGTTTAGCATTAAATTTAAAAAATACTGAAATTATCGATACAAATAAAAAAAAAAATAGAAATATAAAAGATGAAAATGTAAAATGATTACCCTTAAAGATAAAAAATTATTAATTTAAAAAATATATTTAATGGATAAAAACAAAAAAGTATTAGTTGTTGGTGCTGGTGGTTTTATTGCTGGTCATTTAATAAAAAAACTTATTGAAAATGGAAATTCTATTGTGGCTAGTGATATAAAACCTAAAGAATACTGGTTTCAAGATTTTGAAGAGGTAGAAAATTATTACGATATGGATATGAAAGATATTTCTAATTGTAGAAAAGCAACTAAAGAAGTTGATTATGTATTTAATATGGCTTGCAATATGGGTGGAATGGGTTTTATTGAAAATAATAAAGCAAAATGTATGCAGTCAGTTTTGATTAATACAAATTTACTTATTGCTAGCAAAGAAGAAAAAGTGGAAAAATATTTTTTCTCCTCAAGCGCTTGTGTTTACAATGCTTCAAAGCAAAACGATGTTTTTGTTGCCTCTTTAAAAGAGAGCGATGCCTATCCAGCCGATCCAGAAGATGGCTATGGATGGGAAAAATTATTTAGTGAAAGAATGTGTAGACATTTTATGGAAGATTATGGAATTCAAGTTAGAGTAGCCAGATATCATAATATATACGGACCATATGGTACTTATGATGGTGGAAGAGAAAAAGCTCCTGCGGCTTTGTGTAGAAAAATAATTCAGTCACAAATTGACAAAAAAGATAAAATCCAAGTATGGGGAGATGGAAAACAAACTAGATCCTTTTTGTATATAGACGATTGTATAGAGGGCACCCTAAGATTATTTGAGTCTGAATATTCTAATCCAGTAAATATTGGTAGTGATGAACAAGTTTCAATAAATCAAATGATAGAGCTTATTGAAAATATTTCTGGTGCAAACGAGCTTAAAAAAGAATATCAATTAGAAAAACCAAAAGGTGTAAGAGGAAGATCAAGCAACAATGAATTAGTTAAAAAAGTTTTAAATTGGAGTTACCAAATAAAGTTAAAAGATGGATTGAAATTAACTTATGATTGGATTAGTTCTCAAATCAAAAAAGAAGGATCAAATTTAAGTCGATTTACTAAATCTTAGATTTGATAAGTTTGATTTAATTAAATTTAAAAATTAATTAAAATATATAATGAAAAATCTACCATCTAAAGCAAAAGTTGTAGTTATAGGAGGAGGCGTAGCTGGTTGCTCTGTTGCTTATCACTTGTCAAAATTTGGATGGAAGGACACTGTACTCCTTGAGAGAGATCAACTTACATCAGGTACAACATGGCATGCAGCAGGTCTTGTAAGTCAATTAGGTCCATCTGCAGGTGTAACAAAAATAAGAAAATACTCGTTAGAACTTTATAAAAAATTAGAAAAAGAATTAGATTTTTCAAGTGGATTAAAACTAAATGGAGCTTTATCCATAGCAACTACAAGAGGACGTTGGCAAGAACTAAAAAGACAAGCAACTACTGCGCAGTTATTTGATGTAAACGTAGAAATTTTAAATGTTGATCAAATAAAAAAAATTTATCCAATTATAAACGAAAAAGATGTTTTGGGAGGAATATTTATGCCAGGTGATGGCCAAGCAGATCCAATTGGTGTAACTAATTTATTAGCAAAAGCAGCAAAAAAAGAAGGAGCCAAAATATTTGAAAAATCACCGGTTGAAAAAATAATAAAGAAAGATGGAAGGGTTGGAGGAGTTGTCGTTAACAATCATACTATTGAGTGTGAATACATTGTGCTAGCAACTGGAATGTGGTCCAGACAGATAGGTGAAGATGCAGGATTTAGCATTCCATTATATCCTGCTGAACATTTTTATGTAATTACCGAAGGTATTAATGAGCTTCCTAAAAATATCCCAGTATTAAGAGATTTTGATGACAGTTTATACTTAAAAGAAGATGCAGGAAAAATGTTAATAGGAATATTTGAAGGAAAATCAATTCCTGCTTTTGGTAAAACTAATAGAGTCCCCGAAAACTTTTCATATGGTGAATTCCCTGAAAACTTTGATCATTTTGAACCATATTTAGAAGCAGCATTAAAAAGAGTCCCACTATTAGCAAAAGCTGGAATTAGAAAATTTTTTGCAGGACCTGAGTCATTCACACCTGATACAAATACTCTATTGGGAGAAGTGCCTGGAGTTAAAAATTTATTTGCATGTTGTGGTTTAAACAGCATTGGTATCGGAAGTGGTGGTGGTATTGGAAAAGTAACCGCAGAATGGCTTATGAACGGGCATATTAATGAAGATTTATTTATTTATGACATTAAGAGATTTCAAAATTTTCATTCAGAAGTAAATTTTATTAAAGAAAGAATTACAGAAACATTAGGAGATTTATATGGAATGCATTGGCCATTCAAGCAACATAAAACTTCCAGAAACCAAAAAATAGTTCCATATCATGATGAATTAAAAAAAGCTGGTGCATGCTTTGGTGTATCAAGTGGTTATGAAAGACCAATGTGGTTTTCGAGGAATGGTGAAAAAGCTGAGTATGAATATTCTTATAACTATCAAAATTGGTATCCTTCTGCAGAATTTGAAACAAAAAATACAAGAGAAAATGTTGGATTGTTTGAATTAACACCTTTTTCAAAATATGAACTAAAAGGTGAAACAGCTCACGAAGAACTTCAAAAAATATGTACAGCTAATATAAAAAAAGAAATTGGAAAATGCACTTATACACAAATGCTAAATGAAGATGGAGGAATAGAGACAGATTTAACTGTTGTAAATATCGGTGAAAATAATTTTAGGATTATAACAGCAGCCGCCAGCAGAGAGCATGATAAATTTCATATAGAAAAATATTTATCCAAAGATGTTAAATTAATAGATGTTACAGACGATTATTGTGTATTAGGTATATTTGGACCAAAAAGTAGAGAATTGATGAAAGATTTAAGTGATGATGATTATTCTAGTGAAAATTTCAAATTTGGAACTTCTAAATATTTAACTATTGACCAAAATTTAATATGGGCACAAAGACTATCTTATGTTGGTGAGCTAGGTTATGAACTTTATATAAAAACAAATAAAGCAAAAGAAATTTACAATCTAATTGTAGAAAAAGGAAAAAAATATAATTTATGTCATTGTGGTATGCACGCAATGGACATTATGAGAATGGAAAGTGGATTTATACACTGGGGACATGATATTTCTCCAGAGGAAAATCAATATCAAGCAGGTTTAAAGTTTGCTATAAGTTATAAAAAAAATATAAACTTTATAGGCAAAGAAGCTTTAATAAAAATTAAAGATAATAAATTAGATAAAAGGTTAATGATGTTTACTTTAAAAGATAGCAAACCAGGTGAGCCTTTGCTTTTACACGATGAGCCTATTTACTTAGATAATAAAATAATCGGACGTACTACCTCTGGCAATTATTCTTTTTGTTATAACAAAAACTTATCTTTTGGATATGTAAATTCAGGAAATACAATAAAGGATTTAAAAAATAAAAATATATTTATTGAAGTGGAAAAGAAAAAATATCCTGCAAATATTTTAGAACAATCTTTAAATCAAAAAAACTATAAAACATAACTATAATGATTAAAAAAATATTATTCTTAATTTCTTTTACACTTATTTTAAACTATTACTCGAACCTAAATGCTAAGACTTATAGGATTGGAACCGTATTTGAAGATGAGATATCTTTTTCAAAAAATTTTGTGTTGCCCTTATCTTCAGGAAAATGGGAAGTTGTTGATAGATATACGGATGGTTATGCTTTTTTATATTTTAAAGGTAATACAATTGTTAAAGTGGAAAATAATGAAATAATGGAAATGATTTCAATTGACAGAGCCAATACAGCAGGCGCAGTTATGGGAGCTATTGATAGTGCAATTAATTCAATTATTTTTAAAGATTCATATGACGGGTGTTATTCAAGATCAGAATATTTGATTGTTGAAGTTTACAAAAGAGGTGGGACACATAATTGCTTAGTTGTTAGACACTATGATACTAATAAGGAATTATACACTCCTGATGATAAAACAAGTCAAAGTGCACAATTAAAAAAATGGATAAAAGATAACTCTATAAAAATTCCACCTATATCATTTGCTAGTTTTCATTCATACTTTTCAAGATTAAATAGAGGAGAATGGTATGTAATAAATTATTTAGCTAATCCAAAAATATTTAATTCACCAAAAATTAATTTTATAACTGAAGAAAGTTCAGAATTTCATAAGTCTAATATTCAAAGGTATCCAGAACATAAAATCACAATGGATAAGTGGATTTCAGTATCAGCTAAACGCCACAAATTTTTAGAAAAAGTTTTTAAAGCTAAAGATAGACATTTATTAAGTTTAAATAAATATATTCTTCAGAGCGACTATAAAAAAGAAAATAATAATGATAAAACGAAAAATATAGTAGAAGATTTAAAGAAATTAAATGAGCTTTACAAGTCTGGAGCTATTACAGAAGAAGAATTCAAAATAGCTAAAGATAAAATTTTAAATTAAAACAATTTACTTTACAAAAGTATCATTAAATTGTTTTGCCACTCTTACAAAAGTTGTGCATTTGCTAAGTTGTTTTAGTGATGGAGCACCAACATAAGTACAACTGCTTCTCACACCACCAAGAATATTTAAAATTGTATCTTTAATTTGCCCTCTATACTTAACTCTTACAGTTCTTCCTTCACTACTCCTATAAGAAGAAAGACCTCCGTAATGTTTATTATTTGCAGTATCAGAACTTGATCCATAAAATTCTATATATCTTGATCCATTGGATTTAACTAATTTCCCTTTTCCTTCATCATGTCCAGCAAACATTCCACCAAGCATAACAAAATCAGCTCCACCACCAAAACCTTTTGCAACATCACCTGGGCAAGTACAGCCGCCATCTGCAATTATATGAGCTCCTAATCCATGAGCCGCATCAGCACATTCTATAACAGCGCTTAACTGAGGATAACCAACTCCAGTTTGAATTCTCGTCGTACATACGCTCCCAGGGCCTATACCAACTTTCACAATATCAGCTCCACTCAGTATTAATTCTTGTGTCATATCTGCTGTTACAACATTACCAGCTATAATTGTTTTAGTTGGGTATTTGTCTCTAACAGATTTTAAAAATTTACTAAAATGTTCTGAATATCCATTAGCAACATCAATGCAAATAAATTTAATAAAACTATATTCTTTTAAAACTTTATCTAAATTTTCATAATCTTCTTTTTTAATTCCTATGCTTAATGCAATGTTAGGGTAAATAGATTTAATTTTTTTAAATTGTTTTATTTTCTTAATATCATGTTGTTTAGTTAAACATGTAATCATTCCAAATTCTGATAATTTTTCAGCAATTCCTAATTCACCAACACCATCCATATTTGCAGCCATAATAGGTATGCCTGACCATTCGTTATTACTATATTTAAATTTGTAGGTTCTTTTTAAATTAACGTCTTTACGACTTTGAAGAGTACTTCTTTTTGGTCTAAAAAGTACATCTGAATAATCCAGTTTTAGATCTTCTTCAATTCTCACAAATCCGAACTTATACAGACCATCTTGCATAATTCAAATTAAATTTTAATGATATACAGTGAAATAATCCTTCTTTTGCAACCGATAATATACTGTTAAAAAAGGTTTAGAAATGTTCAAAGGTTTTAAAAAAAAATTTGTTAAAGTTAATAAAGGAAACATATTTTGTAGAGTGGGTGGTAATGGTCCTCCTTTATTACTATTGCATGGATATCCTCAAACGCATCATATGTGGCACAAAACAGCAAATGAACTTTCAAAATCATTTACTATTGTAACCGCAGATCTTAGAGGTTATGGATCAAGCTTTGTTTTAAAAAGTGATAAGAGACATATAAATTATTCAAAAAGAGAAATGGCTAAAGACATGGTTCAATTAATGGAAAAGCTTGGATTTAAAAAATTTTGCATAGCTGGTCATGACAGGGGAGGAAGAGTGGCACATCGATTAGCTAGAGATTATAGAAAAAAAGTTATAGCAATGAGTGTTTTAGACATTTGTCCTACATTAGATATGTATGAACAGACAGAGAAGAATTTTGCCAAATCTTATTTTCATTGGTTTTTTTTAATTCAACCCAAGTGGCTGCCAGAAAGAATGATTGAAAGCAATCCAAGAAAGTGGATGAAAAATTGTTTAGATAAATGGTCTGGTAATAATAATTTTGGCAAGGCAGAACAAATATATTTTAAAGCTTTTAAAGAATCTAGGCGAATCCATGCAACATGTGAAGATTATAGAGCGTCAGCTACGATAGATTTAGATCATGATAAAAAAGATCGTACAAAGTTACTAAATATACCAATACAGGTATTATGGGGCAAACAAGGAGTAGTTGGAAAACAATTTAATTCCTTAGAAATATGGAAAAAATATACTAAAAAGAATGTTTATGGCGCTGGGATAAATTCTGGTCATTTTATACCTGAACAAAACCCTAAAGAAACAATAAGACACTTAAAAAATTTTTTTATGAAATATGTTTAAAATTATTCCTGGAAAAAAAGAAATTGGCGCTGAAATTATCTGCGACCTCAAGGAAATTAGCAAGCATGACATTAAAAAAATTAAATTTGCTCTTCAGAAATATGGAATGTTATTTTTTAAAAAACAAAAATTAAATTCCAAAAATTATATTAAATTCGCAAAAAACTTTGGTAAACTTGCTGAATATCCAAGACTAAAAGGT
This sequence comes from Candidatus Pelagibacter sp., assembly GCA_045567255.1. Classification (GTDB taxonomy): domain Bacteria; phylum Pseudomonadota; class Alphaproteobacteria; order Pelagibacterales; family Pelagibacteraceae; genus Pelagibacter. The sequence goes on from JBJLDH010000003.1 coordinate 9,195, forward strand.
TTAAATAAAAAATATCCTAAAATAACAGTTGTACAAAGAAAAACATCAGATAAAGGACCATGTTTTGGGGAACAGTTTCATACAGACTCAATTTATACAAAACAACCACCAAGGTTTACAATGTTGTTATCTAAATTAGTACCAAAAAAAGGAATAGCTAATACAGAATTTAGTTCTCAGTACTTAGCATATAAATATTTACCATCTGTATTTAAAAAAAAATTAAAAAAATATAAAGGCATTTATTCTTCAGAAGGCCCTATATCCATTACCACGCAAGAAAGAGTTAAGGAAATAGGAAAAATTAATAAAGAATTAAAATCTAGACATAACATTATTAAAAAAATTAATACTAAACATACAATTTATTGTAGCCCCGGTCATTTTGTCGGTTTTAATTCTAAATTAAAGAGAGAAAAAAGATTAGAAAAATACTTATTTAATCATCAAATTAATAAAAAATTTCAATTTTCTTTAGAATGGGAATTAAATCAATTAGCTATTTGGGATAACAGGTCTATGTTACATCAAGCTACTCCATTTAAAGGAAATAGAATAATGCATAGAATAACAATAAATTAAAAACTTTGATAGCCATCTGCTAATTTGTAAATGAAAAAAAATTTAGCTTTTATTTTTCTAACTTTAATAATTTACGGGTGTAGCGATAATAAAAATAAAATTGTGGTAGAAAAAATTTTGTTATTTGGTGATAGTTTAATGTCAGGTTATGGTTTATCTGAAGAGTATCATTTATCTGCTGTCTTAGAAAAAAATCTTAAAGCTGAAGGTTATAATATTGAGATTATTAATGGCAGTATTGCAGGAGACACTTCATCGGATGGTTTAGAGAGAATAGAAGAAGCTTTATCTGAATTGAATGCAGATTTAATCATCTTGGGCTTAGGAGCTAATGATATGTTAAGAAGAATTGATACAAAACAAACAGAACAAAATCTTGCAAAAATTATTAAGATCATCCAGGACAAAAAAATTAATATAATTATAGCTGGAATGGTTGCTTCACCTACAAATGGATATGGTTATAAAAAAAAATTTGATAAAATATTTTCAAACTTAGCAAAAAAAAATGATATTCCGTTAATTCCTTTTTTACTTGAAGGTGTGGCTCTTAATTCAGAGTTAAATTTAAGTGACGGATTGCACCCAAATGAAAAAGGAATATTGGTTATTTCTCAAACAGTAAAAAAAAGTATATTTAAACTTATAAAATAACAAAACTTTTTTTAATTCACTTAGTAAAATTGAAAATTGCTTCAGAAACTTTTTTATAACCTTCTTTATTATAATGACCAAATAACCTTAGGGGAAATAGATTTATAGGATTCTCTTCTTTTTCAAAAACCTCTTTGTGAATGTCAATAAAGGGGATATCTAGATTGCTTACAATTTTTTTTAACCCTTTGTTATTTACTTTCATATTATGGATATAACGACTGTAATCAGGCAAAATAACAAAATATAATTCAGAGTTATTTTCAGTTGTTAAATCTTTAACTAACTCAAGTACTATTTTCATCTTTTGTAGTAGATCTTGATCTTCTAGTAGTTCTTGATCATATAGTAGATCTTGATCTTGTTGTAGATCTTGAACTTGATTATTTTTCTTTTTTTTTAATTTTTTTATTTGTACATCTTGTTCAGATTTATTTGAAAAATATCTATAAATGGCTTGTCTTACTTGACTCAATTTTAAAAATTTAAAAAAATAATTTTCTTCTACATACATCATTCTTTTTAACATTTTATCTATTTCATTTTGTTTCAATTTTAGATTTTGAGTAAAAGTTAAGTCATTTAAATATTTAATTAATATTTTGTTTTTTAATTCACTATCAAGATTTTCTAGATCATTTTGATAAAAAACCCATAATACTTTTTTAACATTTGGAATTAAATACTCCCTTAGAGCGGCATATTCTATTAAAGGTCCATTTCCAGGTTGACCTAAATTTAGAACAGGTTTTCCTGATAATTCTCTTAAAATTGAAGCAATATCGTTTGGTCTATTTACACAATCCCCATGAACAAAAGAGTCTCCAACTATTAAGTATTCAATTGTATTTTGATCGTGTTCACTGTCAGGGTTATTAAATCCGTATCTGTCGCTTTCATAATTTGAATAATATCCATTTTCGTTACAATTAATGATCTTAGAATTTGAAATACCAGATAAAGCAAAAATATTATTATTTGATTTTATATGACTACTTGAGGGCATTCTTACAGCAATGTTATTTTCAGTTTTTTTTAAATCATTATAAACTTCAAGTTTACTTCTTGTATCGAATTCTAGTTCATTTTTTTTTGCATATATATGTCTTTTAAGCTCTAATTCTGAAAATTTTTCTTTTGTAAATTGTTTTTTAAAAATCACATAAGATTCGAAAATGTATAAACTTAGAACAATGCTTGTTAATGAAATAATTAAATATTCTTTTATTTTTTCACTAATAAAAAAAAATAAAATTGAACAAATAATGAGTATAAGTGAGACAATATAGTATACTAAATAATAATCACGTTTATCTCCTACCCATAAGATTTCCGAAACATAAAATGTATAAACAAATAATAATAGCGAAATTAGAAGACTAATGGGTGCAAATATTTTATTTAATAATCTCATTTTTAAATAATATTAATAAATGTTAAAAAAATATCCTAAATTATAAATATATATAAATCTAGTATGAAATCGATCACAGTGTTAAAGTTTAATTAGTATGAAAAAATATTGGCTCATGGTTTTGAGTTTGTTATTGAGTGTAAATTCCTATGCTGCTAATTATTTATTTTCAAATAATCTTTATACAAATTGTATTATTCTAGCAAAGAGTGATCCAACTAGTTTTGAAAGTTTAGTGTTTAAAAAAAAAACAACCGTTAAAGCTTTTGATAGAAGAGTTAATAAATTTAAACATGCTAAATTTTTTCGTTTTGATGCATCTTTTAAAAATGCAAATAAAATTAAAATTCATGTTAACACTGAATTTGAATCACAAAATGAGGCAGAAAAACAAGCTTTAAAATACGGGAAAATTGTTGGACAATTACCAAATTTTTTAAGAAAAAAAATTAAAACATTAACAATTCATAAAGGCAATAAACCTTGGGGTGGAGGAAATAATGATATTCTTATTCACATAGGTGACACGGCTGCAGAAGGTATATGTGTAGAAGAAGTAATGATGCACGAGAGTGCTCATACCTCACTTGATAGATCTTGGGGAGGATCTGTTAGTCCTTCTGAATGGAGAAAAGCAGCCAAAGCAGACGTAAAGTTTATTTCGAAATATGCAAAACAACAACCTGGTAGAGAAGATGTTGCTGAAACAATTAATTGGTGGATTGCTGTAAGATGTAAACCAAATAGAATTTCTAAATTACGCTATAAAAAAATTCTTGAATTTATTCCAAATCGTCTAAGATATTTAGATGAACAAAACTACGATACTTATCCATTGGTATGTAAATAAATGAAAAAACTCTTAGGGATCTTGGTTCTGGGTTTGTTTCTTATAACAAATGTTAAAGCAACTGTAGAAAAACAATCCTAATTGCTAATTACTAAAATATTGATCACACCTTAATCATAGTTATAATGTTTTTTTGTAATGAAAAATAATCTGATCACAAAATTTTTAGGGATTTTAGTTATGAGTTTATTGTGGTGCAATATTTCATTTGCAGCAAAACTAAATCCTTACAAGAAAGGCGATATAGTAGAAAGTGAATTGGTTTTTGCTGATAAATATAAAATTCCATTACCAGAAGGAAAATTTGAAATAGTAGTAATAAGTAAAACACAAAGTTTTCGTAATTTATATCTTTATCAGGAAGATGAAAACGGAAAATCAAGATGGGAAATTTATGTTTACATAAGTAAGCCAGTAGGATCTTGGTGGAACCCAGCTGCTTTTTGTAAAAGAAAAGATATTTACTTTAATCAATCAAAATTAGGAAATAAGACACATCATTGCTGGGCAATAAATCATTCAAGATCAGATTTGTCTTCTACAAAAGGTTTTTGGGGAAAGGTTCGTGATTGGGTAATTAAAGAGAAAATTATATCTTCAGATATTTTAGTTTCTAGCGATCATGAATATCAAACATTTAATAAAAGATTAATTGGAATGTCGTATTATTATAACCCTGAAGTTGATGGTCTACCGCCACCAAAAAATCTTACTTGGGATACATCTGAATTCCATGCGAGTAAAGTTCATATGTTCCCTGAGCATGAGGCTTTTCTTAAAAAATTCATAAAAGTATCAGCTTCATTCGTAAAAAGATTTAATGAATTAAATAATATTAAGGAAAGTATTTCATTAAATCCTTCTCAATATTTGACAGATGCTTCAATAAAAACTGAAGAGAAAAAAAATAAAACAACTAATGACTCCTCAGAAGATTTAGTCTCAAAATTAAAAACTTTAAAAGAATTACTAGACGCTGGTGCTATTACACAAGAAGAGTTTGAAAAAGCTAAGAAAAAATTATTGAATTAATAATGATAAAAAATTTAGGCACAATCTTATCACAATGAGAATAGATTTAATGCAAAACTTGTTTGATCTAAAAAATAAAAGTAGTATATATCAATACAAATTTAATGGCGGGGTAGCTCAGTTGGTTAGAGCGCGGGACTCATAAGCCCGAGGTCAGTGGTTCAATTCCACTTCCCGCTACCATTCTAGACGATCAGTCTAAATTTGCGTCTCTCATGCGTCATTGATAAACTAATTTTAATGTATGATTTTGTAGGTGGTAGCTGATGGCTTCAGCCTTAAAAAAGAAAAGAAAAAATTATTTGGAATATTTTAATTTATGAGTTTATATTATAAAATTGTTGTTTTCGCAGGAGCAGCCATAGGTCTTGGTTGGGGAGTTGGAAGATATGGTGCAGCTGGAATTATTGCATCGATGTTGGCAGGTGGATTATTTGGAGCTTTTATTGGTTTCCTTGAGGAAGATGAAGATCCTGATCAGGAAGATAAATTAGAGAAATGAATAAGAGAAAAACATGCAACATTT
>JBJLDH010000004.1:0-41862 GCA_045567255.1 Candidatus Pelagibacter sp.
TGCTGCCTCCCGTAGGAGTTTGGGCCGTGTCTCAGTCCCAATGTGGCTGATCATCCTCTCAGATCAGCTATTGATCAAAGTCTTGGTAGGCCATTACCCCACCAACAAACTAATCAAGTGCGGGCTCATCCATTGGCGCATAAAGCTTTCTCCGTAAAGACTTATGAGGTATTAGCACAAGTTTCCTCGTGTTATTCCTCACCAAAGGGAAGATACCCACATGTTACTCACCCGTCTGCCACTAAGTATTGCTACTTCGTTCGACTTGCATGTATAAGGCGTGCCGCCAGCGTACGTTCTGAGCCATGATCAAACTCTCAAGTTTAAAAACGGCGCACACTAGCTTCTATATAAATACTAAGAATAATATTTATATATTATTGAAGTGTGTACGACAAATTTTGGTAACCTTAACCGTCCACACTTCTCTTCTTAAAATTTTTACAAATTAAATAGCTAATTAGGCTTATAAAGCCTAATAAATAACATTTTTTCTTATGTTGAGTGGACCGCTTATATTAGAAAAAATTAATAAATCAAGTTATTAGATCTATTAAAAATGTGCTAAAAAACCCAATAAATCAAGACGTTTTAACCAAATAACTAATGAATAAAAAAAAAATTTCTCTAATAATCAAAGAATATAGTTATTTTATTTGGCTTGTATTTTTAATAGCGTCAACTGCATTTGTTACTTACTTTTATGATCTTAATAAGAAAAATCAAATTAAATATTTAAACAAATCTTTAAATAACATTTATTTACATAATTCTCTTAAAAAATTAACCTCTGAACTTAAACCAAGGTATATTTATTTAGAACATAATGTTGCAGAAGGTGATACTTATGAAAATATTATAAATAATATCAATATACCCTCTAAAGAAAAAAAAATATTTTTAAAAACAGTTACTAAAAATAAAAAAATCAAAATTTTAAAATTAAATCAAAAACTTTTTTTTAAAGTTGATAAAAAAAACGATATAAAAATTATAAGTTTTACAATTGAAATTAACAAAAAAAAAAGCATTTTGTTTACAAGAAATAAAAGTAATCAATCTTTCAGTTCTAAAATTATTGAAAAAAATTTTACAAAAACAGTTACTTTCAAAGAAGGTACTATTAAAAATAGTTTATATAGTGCTGCTTTAAAACTTGGAATTAAACCTAACACAATAATTGAATTTGCAAGACTATATGGTTTTCAAGTAGATTTTCAGAGAGATATTTGGAAAAATGATACTTTTCAAATAATTTATGAAGAATTCAAAAATAAAGATAATTCTGTGGTAGAGACGGGAAATATAATTTATGCAAATTTAAATACACAGAATACAGATCTACAACTTTATAAATTTGAGTACGGAAAAAATAAAATTGATTATTTTGATGAAAGTGGAAAGAGTGTTAGAAAAACTTTAATGAAAACTCCAATCAATGGCGCAAGACTTTCGTCTAGTTTTGGCATGAGAAAACACCCAATATTAGGATTTAACAAAATGCATAGAGGAACAGACTTTGCTGCACCTATGGGAACTCCAATAATGGCATCAGGCGATGGAATTGTTGTTAAATCAAAATGGTGTGGTGGTGGAGGAAATTGTGTAAAAATAAAACATAATTCAACTTACCAAACTATTTATGCGCATATGTCAAAATTTGGAAGAGGTATAAAAAAAGGAGTTAGAGTAAAACAGGGACAAATTATTGGATATGTTGGATCTACAGGTTTGTCTACTGGTCCACATTTACATTATGAAGTTATAGAAAATGGAAAAAAAATAAATTCACAAAAATTAAAATTACCTTCAGGAAAAATACTTAAAAACGATTTGAGAAAAAAATTTGAAGTAAATAAAATTAAAATTGATGTTTTAAAATCAGAATTAATTTCAAAAATTAATTAATCTAAAGACTTTACTTCTGTAGAAGTATTTTTTACTTCATCACCTATTTTATTATCTTGCTTTTCAGAACTTGTCTTTTCAGAATTATTTGAATTTAGTTTGACTTCTTTTGATGGCTCTCTACTATTTAGAATTCTTGAAAAATGATCTGCATGTTGTAGATAACTTTCAGATAAAATTTTATCACCGTTAGAAAGAGCTTCTCTCGCCAGATCATTATATTTATCAATTAATTTTGATGCATTTTGATTATTCCTGCCAGGATTTTTTCTTTGAAAATCTAAACTGTTATTGAATTCACCGTTAATTTTTTGTCCATTACCATTTCTTTTTCTAAAACCTCTATCACCATTAGATTTAAATCTGCTTCTTCTATAATTATTTTTGTAATTATTCATCAATTAACTTTTGTACTTACTAAACATCTATCTTTACCCGAGAAATCTTTGCAAATATTATTAATATAAAATCCATTTTTTAATAAAATTTCTATTGTATAATTTTTTTGTTTATCTCCAATTTCTATGATCAATTTTCCGTTATATTTTAATATTTTATAACTTTTCTTTATTATTTTTTTTATTTCTTCAAAACCTGTAGTGCCACCATATAGTGCCAATTTTGGCTCATACAATCTAACATCGTCATCTAATCTATTTAAATCTACTTTATTAATATATGGAGGATTAGATATAATTAAATCATATTTATTAGAATTAAATTTGTCAATATCGATGTTAAAAAATTTAATTTTATTTTCTAAGTGATGTAATTTTGCATTAATTTTTGCTACTTTTAATGCCTCTTTTGATAAATCTATAGCCGTAGCAATACAATTTTGCCTTTCATTTAATAAAGAAATTATCAAACAGCCAGAACCAGTGCCTATATCTAAAATATTTATTGATTTTCTAATTGGAATTAACTTTAAGGTCTGTTCTACAAGATGTTCCGATTCTGGCCTTGGTATAAGGGTTGATTTGTTAAGATAGAATTTAAACCTCCAAAAATGCTTAAATCCTAGTATATATGAAATTGGAGTTTTTTTTTTTCTTTTATTCAAATAAAATATAAATTCATTTTTTTGTTTTTTATTAATTTTATTATTTAAATTAATTAAAATTTCTTCTCTTGTTTTATTTAAAACTTTTGAAAGCATAAGTTCACAATCTAAATTCGAATTTTTGATTTTATTGGCTTTTAAAACTTGATTTCCTTTTAGTAAGATTTCGTGATATTTCATTTAGCTTAAATTGCTCAACTTTTCTTGTTGTGCTTGAATAATTAAACTTTCAATCATCTCATCAAAGATCTCACCTTGCATAAATTCTTCCAGTTTATGTAAAGTCAAATTTATTCTATGATCTGTGACTCTTCCTTGTGGGAAATTATATGTTCTGATTCTTTCTGATCTATCGCCTGATCCTATTTTACTCTTTCTATCTTTAGATCTTTCAGCATCTATTTTTTTTCTTTCTTGCTCATAAATTCTTGATCTTAATATTTTAAGTCCTTTTTCTTTATTTCTAATTTGTGATTTTTCATCTTGTTGACTAACTACTATACCTGTGGGTAAATGAGTAATTCTTACAGCAGAATCGGTTGTGTTTACGCTTTGTCCACCAGGACCACTACTTCTAAATACATCAATTCTTAAATCTTTATCCTCTATCTTTACATCTACTTCTTCTGCTTCAGGCAAAACTGCTACTGTTGCGGCTGAGGTATGAACTCTTCCTTGCGTTTCGGTATCTGGAACTCTTTGAACTCTGTGAACTCCACTTTCATACTTTAAAGAAGAATATATATTTTTTCCTTTTATTGTTGCTATAACTTCTTTTAAGCCACCGGCATCACTTCTTGATATTGTTATAACTTCCATTAGCCATTTTTTTTTACTACTAACTTTTTCATACATTTTAAAAAGATCCGAAGCAAAAAGACTCGCTTCCAGTCCACCAGTTCCTGCTCTTATCTCTATTATTGCATTTTTTGTATCAGCTTCATCTTTGGGTAATAAAAATAGTTTTATTTTTTTTTCATTATTTTCATTATTTTTTATTAAATCTTCTATCTCTAATTCTGCTAAATCTTTCATATCTCTTTCACTTTTAGAATCATTAATAATTTTTTCTAATTCATCTTTATTTTTTTTAAATAAAATATATTCTTTAGCCTCATTTATAATTTCATTTAAATCAGAATATTCTTTTGATTTTTCTGCAAAACTTTTTTTGTCTATATCTTTAGAAGCAAGTTCATTTTCCAATTGAGCATGCCTACTTATTAAACTTTGAACTTTTGTATTTGGCAACATTAATTATTTTTTTTGTAATTCTTTGGCTTTTTTTTCAACTAAACTAACAACTTTAGAAATAATATTTTCAGATTTTATTTTTTCAGTTTCTATACCTTTTAAATAAAGCATATTGCTACCTTTTCCTCCACCCGTAATACCAATGTCAGTTTGCGCTGCTTCACCTGGTCCATTTACTACACATCCAATTATAGATAATGTTATTGGTGTTTTAATATGTGATAATCTTTCTTCCAGTATTTTAACTGTATCTATGACTTGAAATGCCTGTCTTGCACAAGAAGGGCATGAAATTATTTTTACACCTCGATTTCTAAGATTTAGTGACTTTAATATTTCATTGCCAACTTTCACTTCTTCAACTGGATCATCAGATAATGAAACTCTAATTGTATCTCCAATTCCATCTAACAAAAGAGTTCCAAGTCCTATCGATGATTTAATACTACCTGGTAAAAAGCTTCCTGCTTCCGTAATTCCAAGGTGTAGAGGATAATTAGTTTTTAATGATAATTGTCTATAAGCAGCTATAGATAAAAAAACATCTGATGATTTAACACTAACTTTAAAATTAAAAAAATCTTCATCCTCAATCATTCTTATATTTCTTAGTGCACTTTCTACAAGTGCTTCAGGACAAGGTTCTTTATATTTTTCTAATATGTCTCTTTCAAGAGAGCCTGCATTTACTCCAATTCTTATAGAACAATTATTATTTTTTGCAGCATTAATTACCTCTTTTACTCTTTTTTTATCACCTATATTTCCAGGATTTATTCTCAAACATTTTGCTCCATTATCAGCAGCTTCTATCGCTCTTTTATAATGAAAATGAATATCAGCAACTATTGGTATTGAAACTTGTTCAACTATTTGTTTTAAAGCTTTAGTAGAATCTTCGTCTGGACAAGATACTCTCACAATGTCTGCGCCAGCTTCTGAGATTTGATTTATTTGATTTACAGTTTTTTTAATATCTTTCGTAAGAGTATTGGTCATTGATTGAATAGAAATAGGATTGTTCCCACCTATTTTTACTTGACCAACAAATATTTCTTTTGTTAATTTTCTTTTAATATCTCTAAAAGGTCTAATGCTCATTATTTATACTTCTAATTTAAATTCATTATGTAGGGCTAAAACTGCTTTATTAATATTTTTTTTATCAACCAAAACTGATATTTTTATTTCAGATGTAGAAATAACTTGAATATTTATTTTATGTTTTGCTAAAGCTTGAAACATTCTATAGGTTACACCTGGAGTAGTTATCATTCCAACACCAATAATTGAAACTTTTGATACATTTTTATCAAATAATAGTTTTTTAAAATTTATTTTTTTATTGGAATTTGTAATTTTTTTTGTTTTATTTAAATCTTCATTTTTAATTGTAAATGTTAAATCAGTTTCCCTACCATCTGCAGAAATATTTTGAACTACCATATCAACATTTATTGAACTTTCAGAAAGAGGTTTAAATATTGATGCCGCAATACCCGGTTTGTCTTTTATCCCTACCAAAGTAACTTTGGCATCATTTTGAGTAGAAGAAATTCCAGTAATTATATTACGATTAATTATATTTTTTCTTTTTGTAATCAAAGTTCCAGATTTTTTTTTAAATGAAGATTTAACTTCAATATCTATTCTATTTAATCGTGCATCTTGAATTGAAACTGGCTGCATTACTTTTGCACCTAATGATGCCATTTCTAACATCTCTTCATAGGAAATTACCTTTATTTTTTTTGCATTTTTTAATTTTTTTGGATCTGTTGTATAAACCCCTTCTACGTCTGTATATATTATACATCTTTCAGCTTTAAAGAATTTGGCAAACATAATTGCACTTGCGTCTGAGCCTCCTCTACCTAATGTAGTGACTCTTCTTTTGTCATTTATTCCCTGAAAACCTGTAATAATTGGTATCCCACCAGATTTTAAATATTTCATTATATTTTTTTTATAAATTTTAGAAATTTTGGAGTATTTGTGTTCACTATCAGTTAATATAGGAATTTGCCAAGACATCCATGATCTTGAGTTATGGCCTTTATGTATCAATCTTCCGGCAATCAATGCACAAGCTACCTGTTCTCCAGAGGAAACCAAAACATCATATTCTGCGTTAGAAAAGTTATTGCTTAAATTCTTTGATTTATTTATCAAATCATTTGTTGCTCCGCTCATAGCTGAGGAAATAACTATTATTTTATATTTCAGCCTTGCATAATTGCTTATAATATCAGCGACTTTTTTTATTCTATCAATAGTCCCTACCGATGTACCTCCAAATTTTAAAACTACAATTTTCATTAAAATAAATTTTTAAAAAGTTAAAATATATTGATAAAATACATCTTGATTATAAAGTCAATTAAGAATGAAAAATAACACATTAGATAAAAAAGAAATAGAAAAATTTTCAAAAATGGCTGAAGAATGGTGGAATCCAACTGGTAAATTCAAGCCTTTACATAAATTTAACCCTATTAGAATAAAATATATAAAAGATAATTTAATTAATGATTTTAATCTCAAGAATAAAAAAAAACCTCTTAGTGGTTTAAAGATATTAGATATTGGATGTGGTGGAGGGTTATTATCAGAACCAATGGCAAGACTAGGTGCGAATGTTACTGGTATAGATCCTTTGCTTAGAAACATAGAAGTAGCAAAGCATCATTTAAAAAAAAGCAATCTTAAAATAAAATATCTCAATTTTTCTCCAGAAAATTTTAAATCAAATATTAAATTTGATGTAGTTTTAAATATGGAAATTGTCGAACATGTTGAAAATGTTGATTTTTTTATTAATAAGAGTGCCAAGTTTTTAAAAAAATCAGGAATAATGTTTATTGCAACCTTAAATCAAACTTTAAAATCTTATCTTTTTGCAATAGTTGGTGCAGAATATATTCTAAAATGGCTGCCTATCGGAACGCATGATTGGCAAAAATTTATTAAACCCACAGAACTAATTAAATTGTGTAAAAAAAATTCTTTAAATTTAAAATCTGTCGATGGAATGAGTTTTAATCCAATAATAGACAAATGGTCTATTTCTAATGATAAATCAGTAAATTATATAACAAAATTCAGGAAAAATTAATTTTCTTTATCATCAATCCAAGGAATCATTTCTGTTTTGATTCCTTCATTTTTTAAATCTAATATTTCTTGTGAAGATGCCTTTCCATAGATTCCTTTTTTTATTTTTTTCTTATTATAATGAATTGACCTAGCTTCATAGGCGAAGTTATCACCTACAAACTTGAGATTTTCTTTAATGAATTTTTGATAGTTTTTAAGCTTATCTTTTACTTCTTTTATTTTTTGTTCATTTTGTTTAAAAGCTTTTTTTTTAGTATTGGCTAAATTTGGTGACATAAGCGATTTTTCTATTTCCATAGAATTACAATTTTGGCAATTGATATGTTTAAGTTTTTTTAGTCGATCAAATTCCTTTGAAGAACTAAACCAACTTTCAAATTCCATAGAACACTTTCGACATTTTAAACAATATTTAATCATGAAAAATATTTATTTATAAATTTTATAGATTCAATGCTTTTAAGATCTATAATCTGCATTAATTTCTACATATTTTTTTGTTAAATCCATTGTATACGCGGTAAAATCTTTTTTTCCTAAACCAATATCAACAGTTATTTCTAATAGTTCATTCTTCATGTATTCGCTAACACTTTTTTCATCATAATTTTCATGTAAGTTGCCTTTAACCAAAACTTTGAAAGATCCTATATTAATTGACAATTTTTTTTCTTCAATTTGAGCATCACTTTTCCCTATTGCCATTGCTATTCTTCCCCAATTAGGGTCTTCACCTGCAAATGCAGTTTTTACTAAAGGAGAATTTGCAATAGAAAAACATATATTTTTTGCATCTTCTTCTGTTTTGGTATTTTTACAAAATATTCTTATGAATTTTGATGATCCTTCTCCGTCTGCAGCAACTCTTTTTGCTAAATTTAACAAAACATCTTTTAATGATTGGCGAAAATTATTTAGCTTTGGATCTTTAAAATTATTTATAATTTGATTGCTTACTTTATTAGTTGAAAAAATAGCGACCATATCATTAGTACTTGTGTCTCCATCACAAGAAATGGCATTAAATGTAGTTTTTATACTTTCATTGAGTATTTTTTGTAAAATGGGAGAGGACAAGCTTGCATCTGTAAAAACAAAACCAAGTGTTGTTGCCATATTTGGATAAATCATGCCTGAGCCTTTAGCAATTCCATAAATTTTTATACTTTTGGATCCAATTTTACATTCTGACATTGCAAGCTTTGGTTTCTTGTCCGTAGTAATTATTCCCATTGCAGCTTTCATCCAAATTAGCTTATTTTGAGTATATTTTATATTTTTTATTAAATTTGGAATTGTATTTTTAATTTTAATTACAGGATATTTCTCTCCAATAGTTCCGGTACACGCAAACAATATTTCGTTTGATCTAATTTCTTTTGGTTGTTCCTCATCTAAATTTTGCTTTTCTGTTAATTTTTTGCACAAAACTTCTGCTAGCTCTTTAATTGCCTTAAAACCTGATGGCCCCGTCAACGCATTTGCATTTCTTGTATTTATTAGCAAAGCGCTCAATTTTTTTGATTTTATTTTTTTATTCCATTTTATGTTCTCAGACACTAATTTTGATTGAGTATATACCGAGGCATAGCTCACCCCATCTCTAAAATAAAATAAAACTAAATCATCTCTTTTGTGATCATATAATCCTGCATTAACTGTTGAGATAGAAACCCCATCTATATGATCTAAATCTTGAAAATCAGCTATTTTTGACTTTCTGTTTCTATCATCAAAAAAGTTGTTTATGTTAAAAACCATGATATTTAAATTAATAAAATAATTACTATATAATCATAATAATTAATTTACATCAAAATGTTTAATCCATTAAATTTACTTTCAAAAATATTCAAGGGAAGCAATCAAAAAGAATTGGATCGTATTCAAAAAATAGTGAAAAATATAAATCTTTTTGAAAAAGATGTAGAAAAATTAGAAGAAACAGAATTTCCAAAAAAGACATATGAATTTATTGAACAAATAAAAAATGGAAAAAAACTTATTAACATTTTGCCAGAAGCCTTTGCTTTAGTTAGAGAGGCTTCAAAAAGAGTAAATAATGAAAGACATTTTGATGTTCAATTAATAGGAGGAGTGGCACTGCATGAAAATAAAATAGCAGAGATGAAAACTGGAGAAGGTAAAACTCTGACTATCGTACTTTCAGCTTATTTAAACGCTTTAGAAAAAAAAGGAGTACATATAGTAACCGTGAATGATTATCTTGCAAAAAGAGATAGCCAAAATATGGGAAAAATCTATAATTTTTTGGGTTTAAATTGTGGTTACATTAATACTGGTCAGTCAGATGAAGAGAGAAAAATAAATTATTCTAAGGATATAACTTACGCAACAAACAGTGAATTAGGTTTTGACTACCTTAGGGATAATATGAAATTTTCTAAAAATGAAATGGTCCAAAGAAATCATAATTACGCAATTGTAGATGAAATTGACTCTTGTCTAATCGATGAAGCAAGAACACCATTAATAATATCTGGAGCTGCTGAAGATAAAACTAGCCAATATATTGCGATAGATAAATTAGTTAAAAATTTAAATAATAATGATTTCGAAATAGACGAAAAAGATAAAAATATTCTTTTAACAAATAAAGGAATAGATAACATAGAAAAAATATTTTCAAATGCTGGAATTTTAAAAAATAATAATTTTTACGATCCTGAAAACCTACATCTAGTTCACCATGTAAATCAAGCTCTAAGAGCAAATCATCTTTTTCAAAATGGAAGAGACTATATTGTAAAAGATGATCAAATTATAATAATTGATGAGCAAACTGGCAGACAATTGCCAGGTAGAAGATTTGGGGATGGACTACACCAAAGTTTAGAGGCTAAAGAAAAATTAGTTGTTAATGCAGAAAATCAAACACTTGCTTCTATTACTTATCAAAATTTTTTTAAATTGTACTCAAAACTTTCTGGATGTACAGGTACCGCCAAACTGAGTCCCAAGAATTTTATGAAATATATAATCTTCCAGTAATATCGATTCCAACAAATAAAAAATGATAAGAAAAGACTGGAATGATCAAATTTTTCGAACTACCAAAGAAAAGGATGAAGCAATTATAAATAAAATTATTGAGTGTAACAAATCAGGTCAACCACAGCTTGTTTTTACAGCAAGTATAAATAAGTCCGAACACTATTCAAAATTATTAGAAAAAAAATCTATGAAGCACATAGTGCTTAATGCAAAAAATCATGAAAAAGAAGCTGAGATAATTGAAAATGCTGGAAGAAAAAATTCTATAATTATAACCACTAGCATCTCTGGAAGAGGAGTTGATATAAAATTAGGCGGTCAAAATCAAAGTCAAAAAAATGAAATCAAAGAAAAAGGTGGCTTATACGTAATAGGAACAGAAAGAATGGAAAGTAGAAGGGTGGATAATCAAGCTAGAGGGAGGTCTGGTAGGCAAGGAGATGAGGGTAGTTCAATTTTTTTTGTAAGTCTTGAAGATGATCTAATGAGAATTTTTGGAACGGAGTCTATGAACAATATTTTAGAAAAACTTGGACTAAAAGACGGAGAAAGTATTGATCATCCATGGATAAATAAAGCTCTAGAGAGGGCTCAACAAAAAGTTGAGTCTAGAAATTTTGACATTAGAAAAACTTTATTAAAATTTGATAATGTTTTAAATGACCAGAGACAAGTAATTTTTGGACAAAGAAATAATATTATAAATAATAAAAACATAAGTACAATTGCTGATGACTTTTTAAATGAAATTATTAAGGATTTAAATGATACTAAATCAACATATTTGGCAAAACCAAACTCAAACGAATTTGCTAATCAATTTAAATCTTTATTTGGTAAGTCTTTTAGCCAAGATGAAATTAAGATTTTAACCAATACTAATGTTGATGATTTTGAAAAATCTATAAAAGAAAAATTTTTAGAAAAAAGAAATGGAAGAATAAAAATTATTGGTGAAGATAAAGCAAAAGAATTGGAAAAAAGAATATTTTTACAAGTAATAGATGAAAATTGGAAGATGCATATTCAATATCTTGAACAACTAAGGCAAGTGATTGGCCTAAGATCTTATGGACAAAGAGATCCCTTGGTTGAATATAAAAAGGAAGCTTTTATTTTATTTGAAAATTTACTAAGAAAATTAAAAACTGATTTAATTACTTTTTTAATTAATATCAAAATAGTAGAAAGTTCTGAAGATGATGAAAATTTTCAAAAGAAACAAAATGAAAGATTGGGAGAGAGATCATCAAATAAAATTGGAAGAAATGAGCCTTGCCCTTGTAATTCTGGAAAAAAATACAAACATTGTCATGGATCTTTATAATAAAAAAATAATAACTGATAAAAATATGATTAATGCAATAACAATATAAATAGTTATTTTATCTTTTAATAAATTATTCAATATATTTTTTTTCATTGATAGTGTCTCTGGAATATTTCTTTTAGCAATACCTTTGCCTCTTCCAATAGATAAAAATTTATTTTTCCTATGATTTATAATTTCATTTGCATCCATTGTAGAAAAAAATTCTAAATTTTTTTTAATTGACTCTCTTACATTATCTAAGATCAGATCTTTATCTCTATGAGCTCCACCAATTGGTTCTGATATAATTTCATCAATTATTTCAAGACTTAAAAGATCTTTAGAAGAAAGTTTCATTGCCCTAGCTGCTTCTAAAGTTTTTTTGGGATCTCTCCAAAGAATTGTGGCACATCCTTCTGGAGAAATTACTGAATAGATAGCATTCTGAAACATTAAAACTTTATTTGAAGATGCTAAAGCAATAGCTCCTCCTGACCCACCTTCTCCTATAATTATAGATATTGTCGGAACAGATAATTTCATGCAACATTCTATAGATTTTGCAATAGCTTCCGCTTGTCCTCTTTCTTCGGCTCCAACGCCTGGATATGCACCTGGAGTATCTATAAAAGATATTATTGGAATATTAAATTTATCAGCTAGACTCATTAATCTAATTGATTTACGATAACCTTCTGGTCTCATCATTCCAAAATTTCTCTCAATTCTTGATTCTAAATTGTCACCTTTTTCTTGTCCAATAACTAGAACTGATTGGTTATTAAATTTTCCAAATCCTGATATTACAGATTTATCTTCTCCATAATATCTATCTCCTGAAAGTGGAATAAAACTTTCAAATAAATTATCGATAAAAAATTTTGACTTTGGTCTATCTTCGTGTCTTGCAACTAAAGCAGTTTGCCAAGGATCTAGATTCGAATAAATTTCATTAAGTTTTTCATCTATTTCATTCTGAACTTTAGATATATTTTTTGTATCAACTTCAGACAATCCTTCTTGATTATAGGGATCCTTTAATTTTTCTAATTCTACTTCTAAATTTTTTACTTCTGTTTCAAAATTTAAATAATTTTTCATATATTTAGCTATTATTACAGTTGTTTATCAATTTAAAATAGGCAATAAAATGTCAAAATATAGATTAATTATTTAAAATTAAATGAAAAAAAAAGAAAAATATATAAATATTAAAGATCTTTCAGTTTCAAAAATTCTATTTGATTTTGTAAATAAAGAACTTTTAAAAGGTATTAATATTAATAAAGATAGATTTTGGCATGGATTTAGTAGGGCATTAGATGAATTGGTACCAAAAAATAAAAAATTGCTAGAAATAAGAGAGAAATTACAAAAATCAATAGATACTTTTCATTTAGATGAAAATAATAAAAAATTAAATTTAAAATATTATGAGAATTTTTTAATCAAAATTGGATACTTGAAAAAATCTGGTCCTAATTTTAAAATTCAGACAAAAAATGTTGATAATGAAATATCAAATATTTGTGGGCCTCAATTAGTTTGTCCAATCTCAAACTCAAGATTTTTACTAAATGCTGCAAACGCAAGGTGGGTGAGTTTATACGATAGTTTATATGGTACTGATATAATCCCAGAAACACGGGGAGCTTTAAAAGGAAAAACTTACAACCCAATTAGAGGAAAAAAAGTTATAGAATATACACGAAATCTTCTTAATAAATATATACCTTTGGTTAATGATGATTGGAAATATTTGAAAGAAATTCCTAAAGTTAAAAATAATAAAGTAAATTTAAAACTTAAAAATCCAAATCAATTTGTTGGCTATAATAAAAAATCAAATCAATTATCTTCGTTATTATTTGTTAATAATAATCTTCACATTGATATTGTATTTGATCATTTAGGAAATATGGAAATTAATAATCCTGATGGAAATCAAGATAAAATAAAAATACATGATATTTTTTTAGAATCTGCAATCTCTACAATCTGTGATCACGAGGATAGTGTTGCAGCAGTAGATGCTGAAGATAAAGTTATTGGATATAGAAATTGGTTAGGTTTAATGAAAGGAAATCTAAAAGTTAAATTTTCAAAAAATGGAAAGAGAATTTTTAGAAAACTGAATAATGATAGATATTATATATCAAATATAGGTAAAAAATTTAAACTTCATGGTAGATCTCTTTTATTAAATAGAAATGTTGGTCACCTAATGACTAACCCTGCAATACTTTTAAAAGATGGATCGGAGTGTCCCGAGGGAATTCTGGACGCTTTTGTAACTTCACTTGCATGTCTTCATGATTTTAAAATAAAAGGAAATTCAAGGACTGGTTCAATTTATATTGTTAAACCAAAAATGCACGGACCTGAAGAATGTGCTTTTACAGATTTAATTTTCAGAAAAGTTGAAGAAATTTTAAATTTAAAAAAAAACCAAATACTTTGTGGAATTATGGATGAGGAAAGAAGAACCACGCTTAATCTTAAAGAATGTATAAGAATATTAAAAAAGAGGGTATTTTTCATTAATACTGGATTTTTAGATAGAACTGGAGATGAGATACATACATCAATGGAAGCTGGTCCAATGATTTTAAAAAAAGATATGAAATCTTCAAAATGGATCTCTGCTTACGAGGATAATAATGTTGATATAGGAATTTCTTGTGGTTTTTCAGGAAAAGCACAAATAGGAAAAGGCATGTGGGCAATGCCAGATTTAATGAATGATATGATGAAACAAAAAATATTACATCCATTAGCTGGTGCTAATTGTGCTTGGGTACCCTCGCCTACAGCTGCATCATTGCATGCTTTGCATTATCATGAAGTTAATGTATTTGAAAAACAAAAGGACTTAAAAAAAAGAAAAACATCAAAAATTTCAGATTTACTTACTATCCCAATATCAAGAAAAAAAACCTGGTCGAAAGAAGAAGTAAATGAAGAGCTAAAAAATAATACCCAGGGAATTTTAGGTTATGTTGTTAGATGGATTGACCAGTCAGTTGGATGCTCTAAGGTTCCAGATATAAATGGGATAGGCTTGATGGAAGATAGAGCAACTTGCAGGATAAGCAGTCAACACATTGCTAATTGGTTAAATCATGGTGTTTGTAGTAAAAAACAAGTTTTGGAAATTATGAAAAAAATGGCAAAAATTGTTGATGGTCAAAACTTAAAAGATCCAACTATGAAAGGACAATCTCCTTATATACCCATGGCAGGAAATTTTGATAAATCTATAGCATTTAGAGCTGCATGTGATTTGGTCTTTCATGGAAAGTTTCAACCTTCGGGCTATACAGAACCATTACTCCATTTTAACAGATTAATGAAAAAATCAATCTGATTCTGAATTTAATCCTTTTCTATATTTGAATGCGGAAATTAAAGTACCGTCATCTAAACTTTCAATTTCTCCACCTACAGGTAAACCTTGTGCGAGTTTAGAAACCTTTATATTCATATTTCTTAATTTATCCTGAATATAAAATGCTGTTGTTTGACCTTCTACTGTAGCGCTAGTTCCTAAAATAACCTCATCAATATTATTTTGTTTTATTCTTTCAATCAATGAGTCTAGAAGCAAATTTTCTTTCCCTTGAGAATTTGAATTCGAAAGTGTTCCTCCGAGTATATGAAAATATCCTTTGAAAACACTTGAAGTTTCAATAGTCCATTGATCCGCTATATTTTCTACTACACAAATTTTACTATATTGTTTTGAATTATTTTGACAATTATCACAATTTGAATTGCTAGATTTTAAAGAACCACAATTTTTACATCTCGCTACATTTTTATATGCCTCCATTAATGTTTGGGCTAATGGCTTCATTAATTCTTGACGATTACTAATTAGTTTTAAAATAATTCTCTTTGCGGATTTAGGACCTAATCCAGGTAATTTTGAAATAAGTTTGATTAAAGCATTAATTTCTGAAATATTTTGCATCAAATTAAAGAGGCCATTTAAATCCTGGAATGCCAAAGCCTCCAGCAGCTTTTGCTATTTCATCAGAAGTTTTTGATCTTAGTTGATTTTTTGCATTTGAGTGCGCCGCTCGTATTAAATCGATAATAATACCTTTTTCCTCTTTAATTACTTCATCATTAAGATCTAAATTAATCATTTCACCTTCTCCATTCAAAGTGATTTTTACAGCTCCTCCCCCTGAGACACCTACAACCTCTATTTGCTTGATCTTTTCCTGGCTTTCCTTCATTTTTGTCTCTACTTCTTTAGCTTTTTCTAAAATTTTATTAAAATCATTCATCTTTGGACTCATTAATTACATTAAAATCTACCAGTTCAGCATCAGGCAAAATTTCTAGAACTTTTTTATATATTTTACTTTTTCTGATATTGTCAAATGCTTTATCTTTATTTTCTCTTTCTTTTTGTTTTTTTGAAATTAACCCAGTTTCTTTTGAAAGTGAAATTATCCACCTTATACCAGTCCATTCATATAGTTTGCTTGACAAATCTTTTATAAAATTTTTATCTAATTTTATATTAAAAGCAATCTCAATTCTTCCCTCAACAAAAGATACTAGATTAACATTAAATTCTAATTCATATTTTAATTTTATTTCTCTTTTTTCTATACATAGTTCAATCAATTCTTCAAAGGTATTTATAGATAATTTGCTAACAGTTTCTTGAGGTTTTATTTTTTGCTTTATTTCGTCTTGTTGTGAAATATTTTTAATTTGATCTACAATTTTATTATTTGGTAATGTTTTTTTTGTATTATCAGAACTAATAATTTTACTTTCGGCAGTTAGTAAATCTTTGCGATCTTTGTTATCAAAGTCTTTTAAATACATTAGTCTAATTAAAAACATTTCTACACTTAAATTTGGATTTGCCACAATATCTAATTCATCAATAGTTTCTATTGTAAACTGCCAAAATAAAATTATAGACTTTGGATCAATTTGTTTTGAAATATTTTCAATTTCTACAAATTCATAATCATTTAATGAAAAATTATTTCCATCAAGTTTTAAAGATGAGATATTTTTTATAAAATATAGAATTTCTAAAAAATCATTTAAAAATATTTTAGGTTCAACTCCAGCCTCATATAGCTTTCTATATAAATTAATAACTTTATTTTCTTCACCTTGAAATAAATTATGGAACAACTCTATTAAGGAACTTTTATCAAAAAAACCATAAATTTGTTGTGCTTTTTTTAAATCTAACTCTTCACCTGCTGAATTACTTATTAATCCACGGTCTAACAAAGATAGGGCATCTCTTACAGAACCTTCTGAAATTTTAACTATTAACTTAATAGCATCATCACTTACTTTTCCATTTTCTATACTTACAATTTTTTTAATGTATTCAAATAATTGCTTTGTTTTTATTCTTGATAAATCATACCTTTGACATCTTGATACTACTGTAACAGGAATTTTTTTTATTTCAGTTGTGGCAAAAATAAATTTTAAATATTTTGGTGGTTCCTCTAACGTTTTTAGCAATGCATTAAAGGCTTGTTTACTAAGCATGTGAACTTCATCTATAATAAAAATTTTAAATTTTGCTGATGTTGGTCCATACCTAGAAAACTCAATTAAATCTCTAACATCATCAACTCCTGTTTTGCTAGCCGCATCCATTTCTAAAACATCTATATGATTTGAATTAATTATAGATTCACAGTGTGAACAAAAATTTTCTTTACATAAGTTATCTGTTCCATTTTCACAATTTAAAGATTTGGCAACAATCCTTGCTATAGTTGTTTTTCCTATCCCTCTGATACCAGTAAACAAATATGCATTAGCTGATTTATTAAACTTTATAGAATTAGATATAGTTTCAGCAATAATTTCTTGGCCAATCAAATCTTCAAAAATTTGAGGTCTATATTTTAAAGCCAGCACTGTTGAATTGTTTGTCATTTTTTAAGGAGACCAACCAACCTGGAAAATACTCATTACCCTTGCTCTTTTTCAAGCCTGGGGGAGTTCATGGTAACTCCACCTGATTGGCCCCCAGATTTATTATATCAATAATAATTTCTAATCTACAATAAACTTAGGAATTTTTTTGTCTAAATTTATCTGAATTAAAAACACCTAGTACGTGCATATCTTCACAATGAAGCCCTAGTTCTTTCAAAGAATTTTTGATTTTCTGATCATCTATATGCCCGTCAATATCACACAGAAAGAAAAATGAGGAAAATGTATTTTTTTCAGGAAAACTTTGAAGTTTTGTCATGTTTACTCCATTAATAGCAAAACCAGAAAGTGCAGAATATAATGCGGCTGGTTTACTTTTGAGCTTAAATAAAAAAGATGTAATATAATTTTCATTTTTTAATTCAGGTTGATAAATTTCTTTACCCATTAATAAAAATCTAGTTACGTTATTTTTTTCATCTTGAATATTTTTTTTTAAAATTTCTAAATTATAAATCTTAGCACTAAGTTCAGATGCTATCGCTGCTTTAGTTTTGTCCTTAGTATCTGAAATATATTTTGCGGAACCGGCAGTATCTGCTCTTACATTTTCATTTAAATTATAATTCTTAATAAAATTAGATGATTGACTTAAAGCTTGCGCATGAGAGTATACATCTTTTATATCGCTTACATTAGACCCTTTTATTCCTAATAAATTATGTTGTATTGGAAAAAAGTGCTCAGCATAAATATTTAATCTATATTTAAAAATTAAATATTCCACACCAATATTACCAGTTGTTTTATTTGACTCTGGTATAATGCTTCTTATAGAAGTATCTTGATTTGCTTTATCAAAACATTCATTAAACGTTTTACATGGAATTGTATCACAACCTGGATACATTGTTTTTGCACAACTCTCGCTGTAACTACCTGGTATTCCTTGATAAGCTATTTTCATAAATTTAATTCTTATAATTCATTATCTTTTTTATTTCCACAAAATCCTCTTCGGTGTCTACTCCAACAGGAGATGAATTTGCTAAAATAACATTAATTTCTATGTTGTTATCGATTGCTCTCATTTGTTCTAATTTATGAAGTATCTCATTTTTACTTTGTTTTAAACTTACAAATTTTTTTAAAGTTGACACTTTATATATATAAATTCCAATATGGTGATAGATGTTTGGTTGATAATTTAATAAAAATTCTCTTGAAAAAGAGTTTGCCCTACAAATACTTTCATCAGCAAGAGGCTCATCCGTTATTACTTTTACTATGTTTTTTTTTTTTAGATCACTTTTATCTTTAATTTTGCAGGCTAGTGTAGTTATTTCAGAATTTTCATTAATTGCTTTGATATTAAGATTTTTAATATCTTTAATATCAATCATTGGCTCATCTCCTTGTAAATTAATTATATAATCAACATTATTAATTCCTAATTTCTGAAAAGCTTCAAAAATTCTATCTGTTCCAGTTTGATGTGCTTTTTCAGTCAAAATACATTTTCCACCTATTTTTTTAACTTCATTGAAAATTTCTTCATCCCCAGATGCTACAAAAACGTCTCCAATCTTTGAAGATTTTGCTTTTTGATAAACATGATTAATAATTGATAAACCATTAATTTTTAAAAGAGGTTTGTTGGGCAATCTTGTTGCAGCAAGTCTTGAAGGAATTATAATTATTGTTTTAGTCATAAATTTAAGCTTTTATGCGTCTTTCAGACGCAATAATTAAAATTAAATTTAGTATTTTTTTTGTTTAACATGTTATACGACCATAGTAATAAAAAATCATGGATTCCTTTGAAATAAACAAATTAGTAGCTGCAGTTATTGTTATTTTTTTGGTTGTTTTTGGAATAGGCAAAATTTCAGATATAGTTTTTCATGTAGAAAAGCCTAATACTAGTGCATATAAAGTTGAAGTTTCAACAGCAAGTTCCAGCCAAGATTCAAATGCTAATGAAAAAGTTGATATAGCAGCATTATTTGCAATGGGAGATGTGGATCATGGTAAAAAAGTTTGGAAAAAATGCTCTGCGTGCCATTCAATTAAAAAAGGTGGAAAAAATAAAATTGGACCTGCGCTTTATAGTGTACTTGGAAGGAATATTGCTGCTATAAGTGATTATAAATACTCTAAAGCTATAGTTTCTTATGGAAAATCATGGACATTCGAGGAAATGAATGGATTTTTAAAAAAGCCAGCAACTTATATTAAGGGAACAAAAATGGCTTTTGCAGGATTAAAAAAAGAAAAGGACAGAGCTTCAATTATTCTTTTTATGAATCAAAATTCTGAGAATCCATTGCCACTACCCTAGCTTTCCAAAACAGTATAATAAAATACTTTTTTGCACATGAACTCTATTCATAGCTTGTTGCCAAACTCTAGATTTTTTTCCTAAAAAAACATCTTCTGTAACTTCATTGCCTCTTGGAAGACAATGTAAAAATATTACATCCTTTTTTGCATATTTTATTAAACTTGAAGTAATTCTATAATTTTTAAAATCTTTTATTTTTTTTTTCTTATTTACTTTATCATTTAATGAAACTATTTTA
Organism: Candidatus Pelagibacter sp.; assembly: GCA_045567255.1. Taxonomy (GTDB): domain Bacteria; phylum Pseudomonadota; class Alphaproteobacteria; order Pelagibacterales; family Pelagibacteraceae; genus Pelagibacter. The sequence goes on from JBJLDH010000004.1 coordinate 20,192, forward strand.
TCAGAAAAAATAACATCTGCATTTTTTACCGCCTTTTTTGGATCATTAAATATATTAATCTTTCTTTTATTTTTTTTAACCCAATCCATTACAAACTTTGGAGGTTTATAATTCTTAGGACATCCTATATTCAACTTAAATTTAAATTTAACTGAAGTTGCTATTAAGGAGTTAAGTACATTATTGGAATCGCCAATCCATGTGATATTCAATTTTGATATTACTTTTTTTTTTATTTCTTCAACTGTAAATATATCTGAAAGTACCTGACAAGGATGAGAGCTTGGGCTTAATAAATTAATTATAGGAATACTTAAATTCTTTCTGAAATCTACTATTTTTTTATCACTATCAGTTCTAAGCATAAATCCATCCCCGTATGTCGATAAAATTTTAGCTGTATCTGCTAAGCTTTCGCCACCTTTTCCTAGGTGCAATTCGCTTGCTTTAACAGTTATTAAACTAGCTCCAAGTTGATTAATGGCAATATGAAAGCTAAGACGAGTTCGAGAACTTTGTTTTTCATACATTTGAATAAGCAATTTTCCATTTAATGGTCGATCTTTATCGACATTAAGTGTACTTAGATTTTTTCTTTTATTTTTTCTTTTCTTTGCATCATTTAAAATTTTTCTTAAATCTTTAACTGGAATATCTTTTAAATTAATAAAATTTTTCATTTTTCATTAAGTTCTTTGCTAACTTTTCTTATGATTTTTGTAGCAGTATCTATTTCTGATTTTTTTACATTTAGAGGAGGTAATATTCTTACTACATTTTCTGAAGCTCTTATTGCAAGTAATTTATTTTCCTCTAATTTTTTTATAAAATTAGTCTGATCATTAAATAGTTGTAATCCAATTAATAATCCTATCCCTCTAACTTCTTTAATTATTTTTGGATAATCTTTTTTAATTTTATTTAGCTCATTTATAAAATATATTGATGTTTTTTTAACATTTTTAAGAAAGCCTTTTTTAAAAATTATATCTATTACTGCATTTCCTACGCTCATAGCTAGTGGATTTCCTCCAAATGTACTGCCGTGAGTTCCGGGTGACATTGCTGAAGCAACCTTTTTTGTCATTAAAACAGCTCCAATAGGAAAACCTCCACCTATTCCTTTAGCTATAGGAACAATGTCTGGCTTAACCTTTGCATGTTCATAGGCAAAAAATTTACCTGATCTTCCTATGCCACACTGAACTTCGTCTAAAATTAATAGTGTTTTTTTTTTATTACAAATTCTTCTTAGCTCTTTCAAGCACCAATTGGGTATTACTTTTATTCCTCCTTCGCCCATAATAGTCTCAACCATCACTGCTGCTGTTTTATTAGTAATCATTTTTTTCATTTGTTTGTGATTTCCAAATTCAAAGTGGTCAAATCCATGAACTTTAGGTCCAAACCCTTCTGTCATTTTTTTTGATCCACTAGCATTAATTGCTGCAATTGTTCTTCCATGAAAAGAATTTTTAATACAGAGAATTCTATTTTTTTTTGTATTACCGATAGAATAAAAATATCTTCTAGCAATTTTAATTGCTGCCTCTGTTGCTTCGGCTCCACTGTTTTGAAATATTACTGAGTCGGCAAATGTTTTTTGGGTCAATCTTTTTGCTAATTTTTCACCTTCGGGTATTAAAAATGCATTTGAAACATGCCAAACTTTTTTAGATTGTGAATTTATTGCATTAATTAAGTGTGGATTTGAATGTCCCAAAGAGTTTACGGCTATACCTTGCACAAAGTCTAAGTATTTTTTACCATTTGTAGAGTATAGATAACTCCCTTTGCCTCTTTTAAAAGCAATTTTTCTTCTATTATAATTTTTAGCTAATGAACTCATTATTTTGCTATGATTTAATTTTGTATCCTTTTTTAAATAACGTGTAGGAAATTACCCAAGTTATAATTGATATAATTAGTAGGAATGAAATCCCTAATTTTAATGAACCATCTAATTGACCTATAAACGAGTATCTAAAACCATCTATCATGTGAAAAAAAGGATTATAGTAACTCAAAGATTTTAAAATATATGGTAACTTTTCAATGCTATAAAAAGTTCCTGATAAAAAAGACAAAGGAACTATTATAAAATTTGTAACTGTCGCCATTTGATCAAATTTATCTGCATAAAGACCTGCTATAATTCCTGCAGAACCTAAAAAAAATCCAGCTAGAAATAAATACAGAAACCAAATGAAATAATTTTTAATATGTAAATCTAAAATAAATACGAAAATTAAAGTTGAAATAAAAGCAATACAAAGGCCTCTGGTTATTGAAGCTAAAACAATTGAAATTGTTACTTCTGCTGGTGACAAAGGACTATTCACTATATCATCGATTGTTCCCATCATTTTACTCATCATTAGGGAAGAGCTAGAGTGGGAAAAACTTTGTTGAATTACTTGCATCATAATCAGGCCACTGGCTAAAAATTCAATGTATGGCACTCCTAAAGCATCTCCTCTCTCATCACCAATTGCTAAGGAAATAACAACTAAAAATAATATTGAAGTTAATATTGGTCCAATTAAGGTTTGTCCTGATACAATTAGAAAACGTAATACTTCTTTTTTATAAAGAGTAAAGGCTCCTACCCAATTTATTAAACCAAAGCGACGTACCCCAACTTTATATTTATTTTCTAATTCAACCATAAGTAACTACTCTTAAACATTTTTTTTAAAAATTGTTAAAAAACAAAAAAAAAAGCTTGTTATTAAATTATGTTTATGATTACAAGATAATGTAATATAAATTAATATATATACTAAATATAGTACTATGAGTTGGACAGAAGAAAAAGTAAATAAATTAAGAGAGCTGTGGGGCAAAGGGCAAACGGCAAGTCAAATAGCTGAGATAATTGGTGGAATAAGTAGAAATGCGGTTATAGGAAAAGCGCATAGATTAAATTTATCTGCAAAAATAAAAACAAGATCAAAGGTTATACCGAATAAAGAATTTTTTAAATCTAGTAATCTAGAAATTCGAAAGAAAGGAAGAAGAAATAAATTTAGATCACTGATATTGGACAAAAACTTTGAGGAAGCTAAGAATTTACAGTTAGAGGAGTTAACTGAAAGTACTTGCAAATATATGGAAGGCCATCCAGATGAAAAAGGATCATCTTTTTGTGGAAGAAAAAATGTTGAAAAATTTTCATATTGCCCTCTCCATTTAATGATTGTATTCCAGCCTAAAGGTAAAAAAGAGGATGTTATAGATAAAGAAGATGATGTTCCTCAATTTATTGAGAAAAAAATAAAATCAGCTTAAATAAAAATTTACCAACTTATTAAAAAATAATTTTATTAAAATATTTAGTAAAATAAAAACTAAAAATTAATTTATAGGAATATTTTCATTCATTAAAATTTTTTTTTAATATATTTACGTTTGCTTCTATTCTCATTAAATTTTTGTTTTGCTTCTATTCCTCTTTTAATTGCTCCTACAGCTATAAAGGATATAAAAACTAAAATTGCAAATACGATAAAATAAATTGCGATATTCAGCATCAATTTATCTTTGAAAATTTATCTCTAGAGAATTGACCTCCTGATCTCCAGTTAAAACTATATTTATCTATTTCTTCATCGAATATTCTATTTGCAGCAAGACCTAAGTCAAAATTAGTCTTATATTTTCCTGAGGAGATATTATCATACTTTAATAATTTTAATTGATCTATTGTAATCAATGGATTGGGTAATATTTCAAAAATTTTTGCAGTCATTTTGGCTATTGTCATAGGTAAAGGAATTAACAATCTTTTTTTATCTATAGCTTTTAATAATTTCAAAATTATCTCTTTAAAAGAAAGAACTTCTGGGCCAATACATTCTATAGTTTTTTCTTTTGTTTTTCCTTTAACCACTTCATAAATTATTTGAGTTAAGTCTGAAACGTGTATCGGTGTAAATTTTGTTTTTCCTTCATAATATAGAGGCATAATTGGTAGGCGATTTAATAAAGTCATAAAACTTGTAGTAAAATTATCATCTACAGAATAAACAACAGACGGTTTCAATATTATTGCTCTATCAAAATTATTTTTAATTTTTTTTTCTCCACTAAGTTTGCTTATAGCATATTTGCTATCTAAAGATTTCTCAATCCCAAGTGATGAAAGATGAATTAATTTTTCAATATTTTTTTCAAATGATAATTTTGACAAAAGATCTGGAAAATCAGTATGAATAGTTTTAAAAAAGTTTTTTCTTTTTTCATACAGTATTCCAATCAAGTTAATACAAATTGAACTTCTTTCTAATAAATTTTTTATTTTTTCAATATCAAAATGATTTAATTCTACAATTTCAAGATATCCAGGGTTTGCCTGGGTTTTCAAAATATATCCTTTTTGATGGATATTTCTTGTTACTGCAATAACTTTATAGTTATTTTTTGTTAACTTTCTTATTAAGTGACGACCTATTTGACCAGAAGCACCGAAAACTAGAATTTCTTTAAGTTTCATATATATATTTCATCAATGAATTTAGATATTAAATTACATAAAGAGGATTTACCAGATCAAATGCATTTTAGTGACAATGTTGCAATTGATTGTGAATTCATGGGTTTAAATGTTGAAAGAGACAGATTGTGCTTAGTCCAAATTTCTTCTGGAAATAATGATGCACACATTATTCAATTAAATAAAGATAAATATAATGCACCCAATTTAAAGAAACTATTTGTAGATGAAAATATAAATAAAATATTTCATTACGCAAGAGCTGACTTATTATTTATAAAAAAGTATTTAAATATTAATGTTAATAATATTACATGTACTAAAATAATGAGTAAAATTGCAAGAAGCTACTCTGATAAACATGGTTTAAAAGATTTAATTAAAGAATTTATAGGTATTGATGTAAGCAAACAATTACAAACCTCAGACTTCGGTGGAGATTTATCAACCAAACAACTTCAATATTGTGCTAATGACGTTATTTATCTTCATAAAATTTATGGAGGACTTTACAAAATTTTAGTTAGAGAGAATCGATTGGACCTTTATAATAAAACGATAAAATTTATTCCAACAAGAGTTGAGCTAGATTTTGCATCGTTCAAGGAAGATATATGGTCTCATTAAATGAAAAATAAAAAAGTTCAATTAATTGGAAAAAATGTAATTCAAGATGAAATTAAAGCTTTAAAAAAAGTTAAATCAGTTATTGGAGTTTCTTTTAATCAAATAGTAAGAACAATTTTAAATTGTAATAGTGGAAAAATTATTATCTCTGGAGTTGGAAAAAGTGGGATTATAAGTAAAAAATGGGCCGCAACATTTTCATCAATTGGAGTTCCATCTTTTTTTCTAGATGCCTCAAATGCTAGCCATGGTGATATGGGTCAAATAACCTCTAATGATGTAGTTATATTAATTAGTTTAAATGGACAAAGCGAAGAGCTTAAAAATATAATTCAGTATACATCAAGAAATAAAAATATTAAATTAATTGGAATTACATCCAAAAAAGATTCGATACTTTATAAAAACTCAAACATTAAATTTTTAATGCCTTCTGTAAAAGAAGCAGATTATGCAAATATAGTTCCTACTTCTTCAACCACAATGCAGTTAGCATTAGGTGATGCGATTGCAATTGCGTGTATGAAATACAATAATTTTGGAAAATTAGATTTTAAAAAATTTCATCCAGGAGGTTATCTTTCTGTTAAACTTAAAACTGTTAGTGATTTAATGAATACGGGTAACAAAATACCCTTTGTAAGTGAAAATACAACAATGGAAAATGCGCTTAAGGTAATAGCAAAAAAAGGTCTAGGGGTAATCTTAATAAAAAAAAGAAATATTACAACAGGAATTTTAACTGATGGTGATTTAAAAAGGTTGAACAAAAAATTTAAAAATTTTCATAAAATAAAAATAAAAACAGTTATGAAAAAAAATCCTATTAGCATTAATAAAGATATGCTTGCTGCTAAAGCGCTTTCAATTATGAATGCAAAAAAAATTACAAGTCTATGCGTTCATAAAGCAAGTCAAAAAAATAAAACAATTGGAATAATTCACATACATAATATTTTAAAAGCAAACATTAGTTAAATGTCATTAAAATCATTAATTCAGATTATAATAATATTAGTAATTATAATTATTTTAGGCAGTGTTTATTTCAATTATTTCTCTAACTATAACGATGTTTCTTTAGAAAATAATGAACAAAATATACAAGCAGAAATTGAAAATAATATTGCTAAAGAAAACAAAAAAACAAATTTATCTAGTGAAACAATTAAAAATAATGGAAATGAAAAATTAAAAAATTTAAATCAAGAGTCAAGTTTGAATAAAGACAAAAAATTAGAAAATAATGAAATTAATCCAAAAGAAAAAACTAAAATAAAAAAACCAGAAATTGATAACACTGTAAAAGATATTGAATATTTAACAACTGATAATAATGGAAACAAATATAAAATATTAGCCTCATCCGGTAAAACAAATTCAGAGAATAATAATATATTAGACCTTGAAAATGTGAGAGGAGTTATAACATCCAAAGAAAGATCAACAATCTATATTGTATCTGACTTTGCTGAATATAATTCCTCAAATTTAAATTCAAATTTTTACCAAAATGTTGTAATTAATTACGAAGATAAAGAAATAACCTGTGATTATTTTGATGTAGATATGCAAACAAATATTGCAATAGCATACAATAATGTTGTAGTAACAGATACAAATTCTATAATGAAAGCAGGAAAAATTATTCTTAATATACAAACTAAAGTTATAAATATTAATCCTGAAAATAAAAAAAATAAAGTATCAGTTACTATAAATTAATGGCGGTAATAAAAAAATTTCGAATAAAAAGCTTTAAAGAGCAGGAAACTTTGCTTCAACTAGACAAAGTTTCAATGTTTTATGACAGGAGAAGAATTCTTAATGATATATCTTTTAAAGTAAATCGTTCAGAAGTATTAGGATTACTTGGACCAAACGGTGTAGGAAAAAGTACAATTTTCAAAATAATTATGAATATTGAACAACTTAAAAGTGGTAAAATTTTTTTAAATGGAATTGATTGTACAAATCTTCCAATACATGAAAGATCTAGTAAATTTAATTTGTCTTATTGTCCTCAGTATGGTGGCTATTTTTATGATTTAACTGTTTTAGAAAATTTATCTGCAGTTGCTGAGATTCATATAAGTGAAAAAAATTTAAGAATTTCTAAAATTGATAAAATTATAGGTCAATTTGGATTTGACTCAATACTAAATGTAAAAGCGAAACATGTTTCAGGAGGTGAAAGAAGAAAGTTAGCAATTGGTATGGCAATAATTAATGACCCAGAAATATTATTACTAGATGAGCCTTATGCAGCTTTAGATATTTTATCAATAAAAATGATTCAGGAGATTATCATAAACTTACAATCGTTGGAAAAAATGTCAATTATTGTATGTGATCATAATGCTAGGGATTTATTAACCTGCGTTGACAGAGCAATAGTTTTGTCAAATGGAAAAATTATTGCATCAGGAAGTCCTCAGGAAATAATAAATGATACACAGGCCCGAACAGTATACTTTGGTGATGAATTTAAAATAAATTAATTTTTAAATGCCGAGACATATTTATATTGATCAAAAGATAAAATCATATAATAAGATAATTCAAGTTAGTTCAGATAAAAGCCTATCGATAAGAACTATTTTGTTAGCATCTCAAGCATTGGGGATTTCAAAAATATCAAATCTTTTAGAATCGGAAGATGTTGTAAATACACTAAAAACAATAAAAAAACTTGGAATAAAATATCAAAAAAGAAAAAATTTTTATGAAATTCATGGCTTTGGCTTAAATAGTTTTAATCCAAAAAATAATACTACAATTAACGCTGGTAATTCAGGAACACTTGGTAGGCTTATTCTTTCTTTGCTAATAAAAACAGAAAAAAAAATTAAACTTATTGGAGATAAAAGTTTATCTAAAAGAGATTTTTCTAGAGTGACAAAACCTCTTGAGCTTTTTGGAGCCAATATAAAATCAACAAAAAATTCATTGCCTATAATTATTGAAGGAAGCAACTTTATAAGACCTATAAATTATAAAGAGAATATTGGATCTGCTCAAATAAAAACAGCTTGCTGTTTTGCTGCATTAAATTCTCCTGGAACAACTTATATACACGCCAAAAAAAGTAGAAATCATACAGAACTACTATTTAAATATTTGAAGATACCAATTAAAATTAAATCTAAAAAAAAATTTGATTTAATTGAGGTAAAAGGATTACAACAATTTAAAGCATTTAATTATTCAATACCAGGAGATATTAGCTCTAGCTCTTTTTTTATTGTTCTAACTTTACTTTCAAAAAATTCGAGAATTATAATTAGAAATGTAAATATAAATGAAACAAGAATTGGAATTATTAAAATTTTAAGAATGATGAATTGTAAAATAATTTTTAGAAATAAAAAAATTTATAAAGGTGAAAAAACTGCAGATATTTTTGTAAAAAGTACAAAAACTTTAAAAGCAGTCAACTGTCCTTCAAGCTTAAACAGTTCAGCTATAGATGAATTCTTGTTAATTTTTCTTGTTGCTGGAATAAAAACAAAAGGAATATCAACTTTTAAAAATTTGGGTGAACTAAATAAAAAAGAAAGTCCTAGATTAAACTTAGCAATTAAATTCTTAAGAATGATTGGAGTAAAAGTTTTAAGAAAAAATGACAATATAAAAATATATGGTAATCCTAATTTAAGCTTAAAAAAAAATTATCATATTAAAAATTATTTAAAAGATCATAGAATATTTATGATGTCATGTATTGCCGCTTTAACATTAGGTGGAAATTGGAAAATAGATGATAAAGATTCTGTTAAGACATCATTTCCAAAATTTATAAGTATATTAAAGTATCTAGGAGCAAATATAAATTGAAAAAACGAAAAAATATTATTACTGTTGCTATTGACTCTCCTGCGGCAGCTGGGGGTGGCACACAAGCTAAACTTATTGCGAATAAATATAATCTTCTACATCTTGATACAGGACGTATTTATAGACTTATAGGAAAATTAAAGTTGGAAAATTCTAAAAAATTTAATTATTCTTTAATAAAAAAAAAAATTAAAAATTTAAAAATTAATAGTTTACAAAACAAAAAATTGCTATCTGACAAAATTGCTGTTGCCGCATCTATTATTGCTAAAGATAAAAAAATAAGAAAAATTGTTCATAAATTTCAGCAAAAATGTGCATATTCGCCTCCTTTAAAATACTCAGGATCAGTTCTAGATGGAAGAGATATAATTACTATTCAAGTTAAAGATGCAATGTTTAAATTTTTTATAACAGCAAGTCTTAAAGTTCGAGCTAAAAGAAGGTTTAATGAATTAAATAAGCAAAATAAAAAAATCACTTTAATAAATGTTCAAAAAAGCCTTAAAAATAGGGATAAATCTGATAAGGAAAGAAAATATGGTCCTTTAAAAAAAACAAAAGATTCAATCTTGATTAATACAACTAAATTAAGTAAGAAAGCGTGCTTTATGAAAATTAAAGGTATTATGGATAAAAAATTAAAGGCTTAATGGAAATTTATAAAGACTTATCTTCACCAGCTAGTCAACAATTCGAAAAGCTATTAAATACTCAATTATCTAAAAATAAAATTGAAGAAGGAAAGGTAATTGAAGGCAAAATTACTAAAATTACTGAAAAATATATATTCCTATTTATCCAAGGTTTAAAAAGTGAGCCAGTGGTAGATATTAATGAAATGAAAATGATTGGCATGCAGGATAGAATTGTTGAAGGTGAAACAATTTCTGTACTATTAGAAAAAATTGAGGATAAAAATGGTGATGTAATTGTATCAGCCCAAAAAGCAAAAAAAATTAAAGGATGGTATGAATTAGAAAAAGCATATGAAGATGATCAATCTATTAATGGAAAAATAACTTCAAAATGTAAAGGTGGAGTTATTGTGGAGCATATTGAAACAGGATCATTAATGTTTTGTCCAGGTTCTCAAATATCTGACAAACCATTAAAAAATATTGATCATTTAATTGGAGTTGAACAAAAATTTGCGATTATTAAATTGGATAAATTAAGAGGAAATGCTTGCGTATCTAGAAGACAAATTGTTTCTTCAAATAAAAAAGTAGATAAAGCAAAAATAATAGAAAAATTTAATGTAGGTGATATAATTAAAGATGCAATAGTAAAAGGTTATTCTTCTTTTGGATGTTTCTTTGAAGTGAATAATGAAATAGATGTCTTAGTTCATCTTCAAGAAATTTCATACTCCAGAGTAAATCATCCAGATGAAATATTCAATATAGGAGAGAAGCATTCATTAAAAGTTATATCAATTGATAAAGAAAAATTACAAATAGGATGTTCAATTAAACAACTTTCACCTGATCCGTTTGAACATATTTCAAATTACGAACAAGGAAAAAAATATAAAGTAAAAGTAGTTAAAATAACTGATTACGGATGCTTTTGTGAACTTGAACCAGGTTTAAGTACTTTGCTTCACTCGAGTGAGATTAGTTGGACAAAAAAAAGTATTTCAGCTAAAAAAATATTTAAAGTTGGTGATCTTATTGATTGTGTTATTACAGAAATAGATAAAGAAAAAAGAAGAGTGGCAATTTCTCATAGGCTAACTATTGAAAACCCATATGTTACCCTTGAAAAAAGATTTAAAGAAATTGGTCCAGATATAGAAGGTGTGGTGACAAGCACAAATGACTATGCGGTCTACATAAAACTAGGTGATTTTGATATAGATGGTTTTTGCCATGCGAATGATCTTAGCTATAATGAAAGACCTGAAGAAGAATTAAAAAAGTACAAAAAAGGCGATAAATTAAAACAAGTTAAAATTTTGGAAATAAATAAAGAAGAATTAAAAGTTCGAATTGGTATTAAACAATTAGAAAAAGATCCATTTGAATGGTTTAGAGATAAAAAAATAAATGATCCAATAACTGTTCAAGTTATGTCATCAGATAATAAAGGTTTGATGGTTAAACCAGAAGGATCTAATTTACAATTTTTAATCAAAAAATCACAAATTGCTGTTAGCTCTGCAGATGCAAGACCTTCACGATTTGTTGGAGGAGAAAGAATTGATGCTGCAATTGCAGAATTAAATTTTGAAAAAAGAAAGGTAAGTTTAAGTATTAAATTGCTAGAAGAGTTACAAAATAAAGAGGCTGTAACCAAATTTTCAAGTCCTTTAAGTGGTAAAAATTTACCTTTTTCGTCGCTTTCAGATCAACTAGATGATAAAAAAAAAAATAAAGATAATTAATGAATAAATAAGTTGTCAGTTGCAAAATCAAACTTAATAAAAGAATTAGCAAACTCATATCCAAATTTTTTAAAAAAAGATCTTACTCGTTTGATAGATATCGCTTTATATGAAATGGTTAATTCATTAAAAAGAGGTGAAAGAGTAGAGTTGCGAGATGTTTTTACAATTGAGACTAGAGTTCAAAATGCAAGATTATCGAGAAATCCAAAAACAAATCAAAAGATTTTTACACCTAAAAAAAAAAAATTACTGTTTAAAATTTCTAAAAGTTGGTCAAAAAAAATAAATGAAAAAAAATAAAATTTTTGTTGCTTGTGATACTTCAAATTTAAATCTTATTAAAAAAATAATCAACAATACCAAAACAAAAAAGTTAGAAATAATACCAAAGTTTGGTTTACAATTTTTTTATAGTAAAAAAGGAAGAAGTTTTTTAGAAAAATTTAATAATAATTTTTTTTTAGATTTAAAAATTAATGATATAAAACAAACGGCTTTATCAGCAATAGACTCTTTAAAAGATCTTAAAAAATGTACATATATTTCAGTTCATGTAAATGGAGGTCTTGAAATGTTAAAGGCAGTAAAAAAAAAAGCTTCTGAAACTAATAAAAATTTAAAAGTTTTAGGTGTAACTGTTTTAACAAGCCTGAATAATAAATCTTTAAAAGAAATAGGTCATACAAAATCTTTAGACCAAATAGTTTTGAAACAAGTAGGTTTAATTAAGAAAGCTAATTTATATGGTGCAATATTGTCAGCAAAAGAAGCAAAAATTGTAAAAAAAAAATATAAAAATTTATTCATTGTGACGCCAGGTATAAGACTACCAGGAGACAGAGTTGATGACCAATCAAGAGTTGTTACTCCTTATGAGGCATTAAAGAAAAATAAAGTAAATGCAATTGTTATGGGAAGATCCTTAATCCAAGGTAATATTAAAAATAATATTAAAAATTTGATTAATCATTTAAATAAATGATCAAAGGAGTAAAGATATGCGGAGTCTCTGATCATAAAACTTTAAACTATATTGTTGAGCATCCCTATCCACCTCAGTTTATAGGGTTTATTACAAATTATGAAAAATCAATAAGATTTGTTGAATTTGAAAAATTAAAAAAACTTATTAACATTAAAAAAAAAGGAATAAATTTTGTTTCAGTTCTAGTAAATCCTAATGATGAAATATTAGAAAAAATAAAAAATCTTAAATTTGATTACTACCAACTTTATGATGTTAGTCCTAAGAAAACAAATTTTATCAAAAAAAAATATAAAATTAAAATTATTTCAGCTCTAACAATAAATAATAAAGATGATGTAGATCAATATAAAAAATACGAAACTATGTCAGATATTATTTTATTTGACGGCAAAGGTTATGAAAAATCTTTCAAATTTGATCATAAACTATTAAAAAATGTCTCAAATTCAATTAAAAAAATGATAGCGGGAAATATTCAATACAATGATGGACTTGAAAAATTTTCAGAAATAGCTGATATTATTGATATTTCAGGGAGTTTGGAAACAAGTGGAAAAAAAGATATTTCAAAGATAAATGTTTTATTAAAAAAAATTAATAAAATTAAAAATGAAAATTAAAAAAAACAAACTTTTAATTGATCAACACGATAAAAATGGATTTTGGGGTGGAAAATTTGGAGGCAATTTTATACCTGAGACTCTAAAAAAACCTGTTGAAGATCTTGAAATACTGTTTTCAAAATTAAGAAATAATAGAAATTTTATTCTTGAACGAGATAGATATTTTAAAAATTGGGTAGGATCTCCTACAAGATTTATTAAGCTTGAAAATTTAACTGCTCACCTTCGGGGAGCTCAAATATGGACAAAAATTGTATCGGATGCAAATGGAGGAGCACATAAAATTTATAATGCAACTGTTCATTGTTTAATAGCAAAAAAAGCAGGAAAAAAATATGTGGTTGGAGATACTGGTGCTGGATATGCAGGAAAAATGTTGAGTATGGCTGCAAAAAAATTTGGCCTTAAATGTAAAATATTTATGGGTGCTAAAGATATAAAAAGACAAGGTCCAAACGTTCGGGCAATGAAAAAAAATTTGGCAGAAGTTGTACCTGTCTATACAGGCAGTCAAACACTTGTTGATGCTGTTAGTGAATGTATGAGATACTGGGTGTCAAATTGCGATACTACGCATATGTGTGTAGGTTCTACAGTTGGTCCTAATATTTTTGTTAAAATTTGTGGATGGAGTACGTCACAAATTTCTAGAGAACTTTTTATACAAATTAAGGATGAATTTGGAAAAATCCCCAAAAAATTAAAATTAATTAATTGTGTCGGAGGAGGTTCATCAAGTTTTGGTTTTTGGAATGAATTTATGCATTTTAATAAGAAAAGAGTTGAGTTTATTGGAGTTGAGGCTGGTGGACCAAAAAAAAGCAAAAGACACGCTGCTCCTTTAACTTATGGTTCAAAAATTGGTGTGCTTCATGGAGCTATGCAATATGTAAACCAAGATAAAATGGGACAAATAGAAGAAACAGAATCAATTAGTGCAGGTTTGGACTATCCCGGAGTTTCCCCACTTCATTGTTTTTTAAAAGATGCAAAAAGAGCAAAATACGTTGCTGCTAGTGATGAAGATGCGTTAAAAGCCTATCAGTTAGTAACTAAACATGAAAGATTAAATCCAAGTTTAGAACCAAGCCATGCTTTTGCTGAAGCTATAAAAATTGCTCCAAACTTAAGTAAAGATACTATTATAATAGTTAATTCCTGTGGTGATGCAAAAAAAGATAAGGACATAATAAAAAAAAAATTAGGTAAAGGAATATGAGTTCTCAAATAAATCTTGCATTTGAAAAAGCAAAAAAGAAAATAGACCTGCATTATTAACTTATATAGTTGCAGGAGATAGTACAAAAAAAAAAACTATTGAAATTTTAAATGCTATATCAAAAAATATTGATATTTGTGAACTTGGATTCCCACACAATACTCCTATTGGTGATGGTGGAGAAATACAAACTGGGTCATATAGAGCGATAAAAAACGGAATAAAAATGAATGATATATTCCAAATTGTTAATAAATATAAAAGGAATAAATTTTCTAAACCTGTAATATTAATGGGCTATTATAATATGATTTATCAATATGGAGAAAACAACTTTTTAAATAAATGTAAAAAAACAGGAGTAGATGGTCTAATAGTTGTTGACCTTCCTTGGCCAGAAAATAAAGTTTTTGCAAATAAATGCAAAAAAAAATTTATTAACTTTATACAACTTTTGTCACCAACTACATCAAAAATAAGGCTTAAAAAAATTATAAAAGATTCACATGATATGATTTATTATATTAGTATGCTCTCTACTACTGGAGGAAAATTAAAAGTATCTCCAAAAAGAATACTTAAAAATTATTACAAAATAAAAAAAATTAATCCAAAAAAAAATTATGTAATTGGCTTTGGAATAACTGAAAATACTATTTCAAAATTAAAATTAGCAGATGGTCTGGTGGTTGGAAGTGCTATTTGTAAAGAAATTACTAGAAGTTTAAACAGTAGACAAAATCTGGTCACAAATGTAAGTAAATTAGTTACTAAACTAAAAAAAAAAATTTTATGAACTGGTTAACAAAAGCAATAAGCCTTGGTGAAAAAATAAAGAAAGTTTTAAGAAAAAGACCTTCAAAAGAAGAAATTGAAAATTCTGACTGGACTAGTTGCTGCAAAGGTCCAATTTTAAAAAAGGATTTAGAAAACAATTTGTGGGTCTGTAACTCATGTGGAAAACATCATAGAATTTCTTGCAAACAAAGATTCGATATTTTTTTTGGTAAAAATTTGTACGAAATTATAGATACGCCACAACCAGCAGATGATCCTTTAAACTGGGTAGATACAAAATCATATAAAGATAGATTAAAAATTGCTAGAAAGAAAACAAATCAAAATTGTGCAGTAATGATTGCAAAAGGGAAAGTTGATGGAATAGATATTACTGCTGGAGCAATTAACTTTGATTTTATAGGAGGATCTTGTGGAGCGGCAGAATCTGAAGCGATTATTTATGGAGTTCAACATTCTATAGATAATCAAACACCATATGTTTTTTTTCCATGTGGTGGTGGTCAAAGAATGTTTGAAAGTCCTATAGCTCTTGCAGGAATGACTAGAACAACGCTTGCCATAAATGAACTGAAAAAGAATAAACTTCCATATATTATTTGTTTTACTGATCCTACAGCAGGTGGAATCACGGCATCATTCGCAATGTTGGGAGATATTCATTTTGCAGAACCTGGGTGCCTAATAGCTTTTGCAGGAAAAAGAGTAATTCAAGCTACCGTAAAAGAAGATTTGAGTTCTGACTTTCAAACATCAGAATTTTGTGAAAAACATGGCTTTGTTGATAGAATTGTTCATAGAAAAGATTTAAGAAATGAAATTGGTAATATTTTATCAATATTGCTAAAGAGACAATCTAGGGTAAATTCAGAAAGTTTAAATGAAACTTCAGAAAATATTGACCCGCTTTCAAAAGCTGCATCCTAAAGAAATAGACTTAAGTCTAAATAGAATTCAAAATCTTTGTAAAAAATTAGGCAATCCCCAGGAAAAATTAAATTGTATTTCTGTAGTTGGTACCAACGGAAAAAACTCAACAATCCAAGCTTGTTTTTCAATACTAAAAGAAACTAATAGTATGTGTAATGTTTACACAAGTCCCCATATTCAAAGAATAAACGAACGATTTATCTTTAATAATGAAGAGCTAAATGATGAGGAATTAGCTAATCTTTTTGAAGAAGTTGAAAAAATTAATGATAATCAACCAATTACATTCTTTGAAATATTAACAGCATGTTACTTTTATAAAGCTGCCCAATATCCTAATAATCTGAATTTTATAGAATCAGGTTTGATGCACCGTTTTGATGCAACAAATATTTTAAAAAAAAATTTAGCTAGCATTATCTGTTCTATTTCTAAAGATCACTTGGATTGGCTACCAAAAAATGAACGTACGATTGAAAAAATTGTATTTGAAAAGACTTCTACACTTTTAAATTCTAATATTATCGTAGCTAAACAAAGCAACCAAAAAACAATGAAATGTATAAAAAAAATTATTTCTAAAAATTTATCAAATAAGTTATTTTTTAATGATGATTATAGTTATTCAGTTAATGAAAATAATTTCTTTTACTACGAAGATAAATTTGGTGGAATAAAACTTCCTATGCCTAACGTTCTTGGTCAATTTCAATTAGAAAATATTTCAACTGCAATTGCAACGTTGAGAACATTAAGTCTTGGAGTTAAAGATAAACATATTCAAAAAGGTATTACTAAAATAAAATGTCTAGCAAGACTTCAGGAAATCAAGTACGGAAAATTAAAAGAATTAGTTAAAAAAAATAAATTACTTGTGGATGGAAGCCACAATGAGAATGGCAGCCAAGCTTTAAATAAATATTTACAAAGTTTAGATTGTAAGAAGCACGTTATAATTGGTATGATGGCAAATAAGGAACATGAAAAATATATAAGTTATTTTAAAGATATTTCTTCTTTAACAACAGTAGATATTCCAAATCAACAAAATGCAATTGGTGGAAAAGATTTAAAAGAAAAGTTCAAAAATATAACTAATGTTCGATACCAAGAAAATATTAAACAAGCCATCAAATCAGTGACTTTAGAAGAAGGCGATCTTATATTAATTACAGGATCTTTATATTTGGCCGGAGAAGTTTTAAACCTAAACTAAATATTTTCTTTTATCCAAGAGATAATATCTGATTTAGGTGTGGCACCAACTTTTGTTGATTTTAGTTCTCCATCTTTAAATAAAAGCATTGTTGGTATGCCTCTTACTCCGTACTTAGTTGGAGTATTTGGCTCTTCATCAATATTATGCTTAGCAATTGAAATTTCATTGGTCATTTCATCAGATATTTCTTCTAAAATTGGACCTATCATTTTACATGGCCCACACCATTCTGCCCAGAAATCGACTACTATTGGTTTTGAAGACTTTAAAACTTCTGTATCGAAATTTTCATCGCTTACTTTTATTGTTGCCATGAGATGTATATATAAATTTATTTATTTAATTCAACTAGTAAAAATAAAAAATTAAAATTATCCACACTAAGCATTTTCATACTTTTTTTGTATTGACATAACATGATCATTATATTCATCCAAAAATTTTAATTTTTCTTGATCATTTTCGTCCGTATATTTGTCTCTCAAGGTATCGATTTCATTGAAGCAAGTAGGTACGGTCCACCATTTTTCATGCTTTTCGCTTAAAATTCTTTTTGCTATTTCTCTTTTTATTGATTTAAGCATGTCTTTTGGCAAGACTTCAGGCGCTTCCTGATAAATTATTTTTTTACCAAAACCTACTAGTCTTTTATCATCAAATTTATCTAACAAACTAAGTTTATCTTTCCAAGATGCAGAATGCCAAGCAGGAAAAAGCACAGTATCCTTATTTGATGTAAATTTAGTATAAATGCTTTCTTCTGCATAAATATCTTCTTGTGATTTTGATTGTTCTTTTTCTTCTGCATTTTCTCTTAATGCTGTAAGAATATTTTGTGAAAATTTTTCATTTTCTTTGACTAATTTAGCTCTTTTTTTAATTAAATTTGGGTCAATGGCATTATATGGTTCTATTTTCATCGCATATTCAGCTTCAATAATGATGGGTGCTTTATTAGATCTTATTGTTCTTAAAAATTTTGGAGATTTTTTCATTTCTACTTTTAATTCATTAATCGACATATTTAATAAAGGCTCAACATCAATTCTTAGGTCTACTGCTTGGCCCCATTGATATATTGGATGAATACAATACTTAGGATGTAAAGGTGCACATAAATATAAACGGGATTTTCCATAAAAATATTCATTTAAAGTAATAATATCTTTTTTTTTAAACAAAGTTTCTGTGTCTGATTTATTAGAAGTTCTCAAAAACGTATCCCAAGTATGAGGTTGCTTTTTTTTTATCAATCTCAAAATTTTCATAGTTAAAGATGCATCAACAAAAGCTGAATGGGCATCACTAGAGTCGAAACCATTCATTCTACTTAAAGATTCAAGTTTAAATACAGGATTGTTTTTCTCGTTAATTTCTGTCTGTAAAACATTTGAATCTATAGCATATGCAGCTCTTGCAATATTAATACCGTCATGCCTCTTATTTGGTGACGCATTAGTAATATAAGGATATCTGATATTTTTAAAAAATTCTTTTCTAATCATTTCATCATCAAATCCAATATTTGACCATCCAAGGAATATTGCTGGACTCCATTTTTTAAATATTTTTTCTACTTGTCCAAGCATTTGATAATGACTTAAATTAACTTGGGTTAATTGTTTTACGCTTGTCTTGTTCACGATAAGGGCCATACATTGTGCAATCTCTCCCTCTGGCAATCTACATCTTAGATTAAACCTATCTTTTTCATTAAAGTTTTCATCAACTAATAAGCCACCAATTTCAATTATACTTCCAAAATCAGTGCTAGCACTTGATGACTCGATGTCCCATATTACTAAATTCATAATTTTATTGTCCTTTAAAAAGCTTTGTTTTAATGGGAATTTGTGTAGTTTTCTTAGAACTAAACCATTTGCATCTAAACAAGTAGCTTCTAGTTAGTATTATCTCTTCTAAGAATTGGCAAACAAAAGTCAAGATATATTATTCATTTCGTAAAACTTTTTTACCCTTCCTAAAAATAAATTTTGATACATTTCTAATTCTGGTCCTTCAATTTTAAATTCTTGATAAAAATTATCCACAGTACATAATAATATTGCTCCTAAAGTAATGTTTGTTTTGTGAACAACATTGTGCGCGAGAGTGTATGCCCCTAATTGTAAAAAATAATCTTGAATATACTCTACCTTTTTCAACTTATTGCTCTGCTTGAAGTCAACGCAGCATTCTTTTCCTTCATAAATGCCGATCAAATCTGCTGTTCCAGCATATTTTTCAGGATAATATAAAGTAGTTTCCATTCCATAAATTTCTTCTAATTTTCCTTTGATACCTTTGTATATTATTTCTCTAGCCATATTTTTATACTGCTCGTTGCTTTCAAAAAAGCTCTCATTAATTCGTCCTCTTAAAAAATCTTCTATATAGGAATGCATTGATGTTCCTCTGTTAGATGCTTCAGTTTTTATTTTATTAGCCTCTTTGTGCCCTATTCGTTGTTTCCAATTTTCTAATGCCGCTTTATCTTCTTCTGATTTTGTTGCTTGTAAAATAGAAGTAACACTTGGTAATCTTTTATCTCCAAGTAAATACTTTCTCATTCCATTTTCAATAGATCTTGTTGATTTTGGATAATTAAATTTATTATTCCACTTCATAGAATCTCTTATAAGTGTATTTAAATTGAAAATGAAATTAATTTTTAAGCTGTTTTGAGTGATCTTCAAATTTTTCTACATTCTCGTTTTCAGCTGCTATTTCAATTTGACCAGGATCCTTTATATTTTCTAAGGTTCTTGTAATTGATCTTGCGTCTGTACCAAACTTATCAACAACGCTCATGGCTTCTTCTAATTTTTTTCTAAGATTAATAATTCCATCAAAATGTTTTGAAAATCTAGTGCTAATTGTTTTTAAATGATCATATATCTCAGTTGCATGTTTTTGAACTTTTAATGTTTGAAAACCCATATGCAAAGATTGTAAGTAGGCTGAAAGAGTATTAGGTCCTAAAATTACAACTTTATACTTTTTCATTATTTCTTGAGTTAATAATTCTTTTGTTGTTGGGTCTTGATATGAAGTTAATTCTGAGAATAAACTTTCTGTTGGAGAATATACAATTGCAAAATCTGTGCTTTTTGGAGGAACTATATATTTCTCATTCACGCTCTTAGCTTTATCTTTAAATGCCCTTGCTAGTTTTGTTCTAGCATCTGCTGCTGCTTTTTTATCATCTGCTTGATAAGCATCATCGATGGCTTTAAATTTTTCTACCGGAAAATGACTGTCTACTGGTACCAAAACACCATCTTGGAGTTTAATTGCAAATTCAACATTTTCACCTGTATCTTCTTTCATCTTAACATTAGTCATATATTGAGAGGCAGGTAATAAATCTTTTATTAAAGCATCTAATGAAAATTCAGCAAGGGTTCCATATTTTTTAACTCCTGCTAAAACTTTGGTTATACCTTCTTGGCTTTTATTTAGATTTTCTACTTGGGTATTAAAAGCTGCAACCTTTTCATCAACTTTAGTTAATGCTCCCGTCATATCTTTTGCTATTTCTTTAGTCATTGATCCAAAAGAAGCAGTAAAATCTTTTGCCATGTCTTTTGACATAGAGCCAAAAGACTCGTTTAATGAATTTCTCAATGAATGTATTTCATCTTGAATTTTTTCAGTAGGATTTTCTTCTTGCTTGGGTTTGACCTTAAGTTGGAAATATAAAATAATTAAGCTGATTAATATTAAAAGACTAACTAGTATTATTAATAAACTGTCCATGATTCGTAAGATATACGTGATTAACCAGAAATCAACTTCTTGTAATTTATTTAGAAAGTATACTTAAAATCCTTTTTAAACCTTTTATTTTTTTACTTTTTTTACAAATCATTAAACATGCTTGTGATTTAAGTATTTCACCATCTTTCAAAATCCTTAAATTATTTGCCTTTAGAGTTTCTCCAGTTGAAGTGATATCAGTGATAATCTCTGATGACCCTGTGAAAGGATAAATTTCTGTAGCACCAAGACTTTTAACTAATTTAAATTGAGTAACTCCTTTTGAAAATAAGAATTCTCTTGTTAAATTGGGATATTTAGTTGCTACTCTTAACCTTCTCTTCTTTTTATCTTTAAATTCAAAAGCAATTTCTTCAAGATCAGCTATCGTTTGAACATCGATCCAATCATTTGGAACAGCAATTACTAATGTAGCGTTACCAAAGTTATATCTTTTCTTAACAATTATCTTATTTTGAATTTTGATTTCACTTTCTTTAAGTAAATCATATCCAGAAAATCCAATATCTAACGAACCATCACCAAGTCTTTCGACTATTTCTCTTGCATGAAGATAGGTTATTTTAATATTTTTATAATTTTTAATAAATCCAAATAAATCTCTTTCACCTCTTTCAGACAAAATTTTTAATTTTTTCTTGATAAATACTTTTAAAGTATCTTTTCTAAGTCTGCCTTTACTTGGTATTCCTATTTTAATCATTTAATTATTTAAGTTAATAGCCGCTCCTACAGCTGGTATTATTTTAGAAGATCCAAGATC
>JBJLDH010000005.1:0-40992 GCA_045567255.1 Candidatus Pelagibacter sp.
TAGGCTGAGAAAAACCCAATGAACCTGTCCGGTAATTCAGAAAGGGAAAAATGGAACAAATAAATTTATTAAGTCAATCTTCCACAATTATATTAATTGTATTTATAAGTGTTATATTTTTGATTGTTGGAATTGTTTATTCTAAAAAATATCAAGGTATAAATAATTATTTAGTTGCAAATAGATCTATAGGAACTTTTTCATTAACTACAAGTCTTGTTGCTTCAGCATTAGGAGCATGGATATTGTTTGGTCCAGCATCTGCGGCTACCTGGGGAGGCATCGGTGCGGTAATTGGTTATTCGCTAGGTACAGCATTTCCTTTGTTTATTTTGGTTTATCTGGGAAAAAAATTTAGAAAATCTTATCCAAATGGAAAAACTTTGATTGAAGTTATTAGATTAAGATTTGGTTCAAAATTATTTAAATTAATTTTATTTCTATCAATATTTTATATGACCATATTTTTAATTGCTGAGGTTACAGCTGTATCAATCTTGGTTAATTATATTTCAGGAACAGATTTGTGGATTACGGCTTTAATTGTAATTGTTAGTTCTCTTATTTATACATTATACGGCGGATTGAGAGCCTCTATTTTTACAGATAATATTCAATTCATTGTTTTAATCTTATTATTATTAATAGGTTTTTCTTACTTAATTTCATTCAATTCTAATGATTTTAATTTTGAATTTATTAAAACAAATAAACCAAACTTATTAAGTATAAATTATCTCCCAAATTTTACAGCTGGATTAACTTTTTTTATAGCAGTTGCTGCTACTAATTTATTTCACCAAGGTAACTGGCAAAGAGTTTATGCAGCAAAAAGTAATGATGTTTTAAAAAAAAGTTTAATACTTTCATTTATTATTATTATACCAGTTGTATTTTTAATGGGGTTTAGTGGATTAATTGCAATTTCACAAAATAGTAGTGTTATACCAGATTTAGCTTTCTTTTCTTTATTATTAAAAGAGCAAACTATTTTTTTATCTATAATTATATTAGCGCTGGCTATTTCTTTAACTATAAGCAGTATAGATACATTGATAAATGCAATTTCTAGTTTGATAGTTGTTGATGGAAATAGAGTTATTAAATTTAAAGGAAATTATTTAAATTTATCAAAAAAAATTATAATATTTTTATCATTAATTACGTTTTTTGTTGCATCCAAAGGATTAAGTATTTTATATTTATTTTTACTTGCAGACTTGTTTTGTTGTGCTGCTGTATTAACTATATTTTATAGTTTTTATTCAAAATCTTTTAATGAGAAAAATTCATACATTTCAATCATTATTGGTTTAATAGCTGGATTATTGTTATTTCCAAGTCCAGATTTTTCAAAATCTATTTTAATAGGTATAATTTTTCCAACAGATTTCTTTCCATCATTTTTTGCACATTCCTTGTTATTTTGTTCATTTATTTTAGCAACATTTGTACCGATTTTTACTTGGAAATTTAAATAATTAATTATTTTTTTTTATGTTTTTTAAACGAAAAATTTTTAGGTCTTTTTCTATTTTTAAATTTTTTTCTAAAATTAAATTTATTATTTTTAGAAAATTGTTTCTCATTAGATTCTGCTGATTCAAACTTTTTAAATTTTTTTTTAAATTTTTTATTTTTAGGGAATTTCTTTTTATTAGAACTTGAACTTTCATTTTCAAATTTTGTGAAACTTTTTTTAAAATTAAAATTTTTATTTTTTTTAAATCTATTTTTTTTATGATTCAAATTAGTCTTGTCAAACTTTCTGAATTTTTTTCTAAACTTTGAATTTTTATTTTTTTTACCAGAAGTATTTTTAAAATTTTCCTCAAACTTAAAATTTGGGTCAATTAATTTTTGGATAGATCTCCACATATTTCTGTCATGACTAGTTAGAAAAGTTAACGCAGAACCTTCTTTTCCTGCTCTACCGGTTCTTCCAACTCTATGAATATAATCTTCAGGAACTTGAGGAAGGTCATAATTAATTACATGTTGAATTAAAGGAATATCCAATCCTCTTGCCGCAACATCAGTTGCTATTAATATTCTGTACTTCCCATTTCGAAATCCATTAATAACCCTTTCTCTTTTGCTCTGTCTTAAATTTCCATGAATAGCTTCAGCTGAATGATCATCATACTTTAAACGTTTAACAATTTTATCTGCCCCATGTTTTGTCTTAACAAATACTAAAATAGATCCATTTCTCTCAACAAGCTGATTAATTAATTCATGATATTTTTTATCTTGCGTAATTTGAAATGTTTCTTGTTTAATTTTATCAATAGGAGTTGAAAGTGATCCTACCGAAATTCTCTCAGGCTTATTTAAGTATTTTTCAGAAATTTTAAGAATATTATTTGGTAAAGTTGCAGAAAATAACAAGGTTTGGTGGTTTTTTGGAATAAACTTCAAGATAAGTTCAATTTGCGGTGTAAAACCCATATCCAACATTCTATCTGTTTCATCTAAAACTAAATATGTAACTCTGGATAAATTTAAACTTTTCCTTTTTAAATGGTCATTAATTCTTCCAGGTGTTCCAACTATTATTCTTGCACGTTTATTTAATTTTCTGAGTTGTTTTTGCATGCTCTCTCCTCCAATTAAAAGTGCATTACCAATTCCTATTTCTCTCGTATTGAGTTTAAGCACAGTCTGCATAACTTGGCTTGCTAACTCTCTGGTTGGGCAAATAATTAATGCCATTGAAGATTTATTTAAAATTAATTTATTAATCATTGGAATAGTAAATGCTAAAGTTTTTCCAGTCCCAGTTTGAGCCGTTCCTAATATATCCTTGCCATCTAAACTAATAGGTATTGATTTTCTTTGGATGGGTGTGGGAATTTGAAAATTAGCAGCTTTTATAGAGCTTTTAAGTTTATTTTCAATTTGTAATTCGTCAAAATTTTGCATGATTTTTTAAATAAAGAATTTTTTTATAAATCCTTATATCTTTTACTTATAAATACAATAAATCATTTAAAATAAGATATTTTATCAGTAAATTGATGGTAGATTCACATCTCAAAACTTGTAAGAATTAAAATAATTAATATATTGTATAATATGTTCAATTTTATAATTCCATTTATGGTTTTGATACTTGTGGTCGTTTTTATCCATGAGTATGGACATTATTATTTTGCCAAGAAATATGGGGTAGGAGTAACAGATTTTTCTATTGGTTTTGGAAAAGAAATATTTGGCTGGAATGATAAATCTGGTACTAGATGGAAAATTTGCTGGATACCTCTTGGTGGCTACGTAAAATTTTTTGGTGATAGAAATGTCTTTTCTCAAGCAGATCAAGAAGAACTATTAAAAAAGTATAACAAAGAAGATCAAGATAAATTATTTGTAACAAAACCCTTGTATCAAAGAGCATTAATTGTTGCTGGAGGACCTGTTGCTAACTTTATTTTAGCAATATTTATATTTTTGTTTATTTATATGTTTGTGGGTAAAGATTTTACCCCAGCTATAATTAACGAAGTTCAAAAAGATAGCCCAGCAGAGATAGCTGGTATGAAAAAAAATGATATTATTCTCGAAATTAATAACAATGAAGTTGAGAGCATCCTTGATGTTTCAAAATTAATTGCGATGTCAACTTCTGAATTTATCGATTTTAAAGTCTCAAGATATGATCAAATAGTTTTATTAAAGGTTAAGCCAAATTTGGTTGAAACCGAAGATAATCTTGGTAACAAAATGAATAAAAGAATGATTGGTATAAGGTTAAGCCCTTATAATAATGAAATTAAACATGTTAAATTGGGACCCGCACAAGCCTTTATTCATTCTTTAAATGAAGTTTATTTTGTAACAATATCTTCTTTAAAGTATCTAGGATCAATGCTTACAGGCGCTGGAGATTCATCTCAATTAGGTGGTCCCATAAGGATTGCAAAAATATCTGGTCAAGTTGCTGAGTTTGGAATAATCCCATTTATTAGTATGATGGCTTATATTTCTATTAGTTTAGGCTTGATCAATCTTTTCCCAATACCACTGTTAGATGGAGGGCATCTAATGTTTTATGCATTTGAAAAGATTTTAGGACGACCCTTAAGTCAAAAAACTCAAGAAGGATTTTTTCGAATCGGAATGTTTTTATTGCTTTCTTTGATGTTTTTTGCAACTTTCAATGATCTTAAAGATTTAGGCTTATTTTAAAGGTTTTTTTAAGCTTAAAAAAGCTATATAAATCAATACTTTTTTAATACTATATATTGTTATTTTTTTTTTCAGGCATACTAAAAAAAAGCTTGAATTATCAAGGATTTTGTTAAGTATACAATCATAAACCTTTAAAACCGGAGCTAAAATGAATAAGAAACAATTAGTTGCAAAATTGGCTGGTTCTTTAGAACAAAGCAAGGCTGATGCTGAGCGTACATTTGATACTATTACCAACACAATACTGGATGCATTAAAAAACGATGATTCAGTAAAAATAGCTGGTTTTGGTACTTATAAAGTAGCCAAAAGAAAAGCTCGAATTGGACGTAACCCAAGAACAGGAGAACAAATCCAAATCGCCGCTTCTCAAAAGGTAAAATTTTTACCTGCAAAAGCGCTTAAAGAAGTTTTCAATAAGTAAACTTTTTCAACAGTCTTTGTTAAGTTATAAAAAATTTAACAAAGACTGTTACTATATGCAATTTCTGCATACCTATTTTTCTTAACATTCGTTACTAATTAATTTTTTTAAAATTATAAAGATTCTTCTACAAAAGGAGTTTTATGATTAAACATTTTAAAAAATTAATTAGCCCTTTGGTCGGCTTATTTTTTTTTCTAAACATGACTAGTGTTGCTAATGCAGAAACAACCGTGTCAGCTGAAGTTGGGTTTATATTTAATACATTTTTGTTTTTAGTCTGTGGTTTTCTAGTTATGTTTATGGCAGCAGGTTTTGCCATGCTCGAATCAGGAATGGTTACATCTAAAAGTGTATCTGTAATTTGTGCTAAAAATATTGGATTATTTTCTATAGCTGGAATTATGTTTTGGCTATTTGGATATAATTTAGCTTATGGAGTACCTGAGGGGGGATTTATTGGAAAATTTATTCCTTGGTCAGACTCTAGTAAAATAGATACTGGTTATTCTGATGGATCAGATTGGTATTTTCAGATGGTATTTTGTGCTACAACAGTTTCCATAGTATCTGGAACATTGGCTGAAAGAATAAAACTATGGCCATTCTTTTTATTTGCAGCATTATTATCTGGAATTATCTATCCTATAGTAATGGGTTGGCAATGGGGTGGTGGTTGGTTAGCTGTCATAGGGTTTTCAGATTTTGCTGGATCAACACTTGTTCACTCCACCGGAGGAGCTGCTGCTCTTGCTGGTGCTATATTGTTAGGTGCAAGATCAGGTAGATTCACTAAATCAGGTGCACCCACTCCTGTTAAGCCATTTGCAGCATCATCAATTCCACTTGTAACAATTGGAGTATTTATTTTATGGCTAGGTTGGTTTGGCTTTAATGGTGGATCTCAACTTGCAATGGGAACAGCAGATGATGCAATTGCTGTATCAAAAATATTTATCAATACAAATCTAGCAGCTTGTGGAGGAGTAATGGCTGCTGCTGTTATTACAAGATTAATGATTGGCAAAACGGATGTGATACAAATGTTAAATGGAGCTATTGGTGGATTAGTGGCAATAACAGCAGAGCCATTAATGCCATCACCGCTTGCAGCAATTTTGATTGGCGCAGTAGGAGGAATGATTGTAATATTTGGAACTAAATTACTCTTCTATTACAAAATCGATGATGTAGTAGGAGCCATTCCTGCACATTTATTTGCAGGCATTTGGGGAACTCTAGTAGTTCCAATTACAAATCCCGATGCAAACTTTGGAGCTCAACTTGTTGGAGTAATTTCAATAAATTTATTTGTCTTTATAGTTTCATTTATTATTTGGAAAATAATGAAAAATACAATGGGTATCAGGTTAAGTAAAGAAGCAGAATTGAAAGGAACCGACGTTACTGAAACCGGAGTAATTGCATATGCTATAAGAGATTAATGCATTTACTTGTTCGATAATTAGTCTCTCTAATTAGTTATCAATTTAAGAACAAGTAAATTTGGAGGGTCCTTTAAAAAGGACCCTTTGAATTAGTAAGAGGCCTTTTGAACCTACGCTCCTGTGATTAGTCAAAAGGTCTCTTTAATTAATGGTTTTTGATGAAATTAAGAACTTCTAAAGCATGATCTTTGACTTTTACAGATCTCCATTCTTTAATAATTTTTTCATTCTCAATAACAAAAGTACTTCGTATTAGCCCCATAAATTCTCTTCCCATAAACTTTTTTTTACCCCATGTTTTATAAGCTTTTATTGCTTCTTTTTTTTCATCTGCCAAAAGATTAAATTTAACATTATATTTTTTAATAAATTTTTGATGGCTATCAATACTATCTTTAGAAACTCCGATTACCAAACAATCTAATTTTTTAAATTTTTGCAATAATGAATTAAAATCATTAGTTTCTATTGTGCATCCTGGAGTATCATCTTTTGGGTAAAAATAGATTACAATATATTTGTTTTTTATTTTACTTAACTCAAATATTTTACCATCTGTTGAAGGTATTTTAAACTTTGGTGCTTTTTTAAGTATTATTTTTTTTTTCATAATAATTATAGTAATTTATATTTTATAGTGTATTAAACATTTATGACAATAAAATCACCCCAAACTTTAGTCGCAGATGCACTTTCCGAAGTTAAAACTATTTCATCATCAGAAGCTTTAGAATTGTCAAAAGAAAAAAAATGCAATTTAATTGATATTAGAGATGCAAATGAATTACAAAAATTAGGTAGAATAGAAAATTCATTTCATATTTCAAGAGGATTATTGGAATTTCTTATTCATCCAGAAAGTGCCTATGTTCAAAATAATAATTTAGACCTAAATAAAGAATTAGTCTTATTTTGTGCAGCTGGAGGAAGATCGGCACTAGCAGTTAAAACTTTAAAAGAAATGGGTTTTAAAAATGTTTCTCATGTAGAGGGAGGTTTTGGCAATATGGCAAATGCAGGTTTTAAAGTAATTAAATAATCTTTTAATCAAAAAGACTAATCTTTTTTGCAAAGAAAATTCTTATAAACCAATACAAAACAATACCTACTGGTCCAACAAAATATGTCATTACTAAAGGTAAAAGATTTAAATATTTTGACATAAAGTATTTTTGACTATCTCGAACTATCCAAGCGGCACAAAATAAGTTAATAGCCAGGAAGTGGGTCCAAATTAGAATTAAAAATGCTTCATTTTCAAATAGATTAGCCAAATTATAAATGCCTAAATATAATTCGAAATTTTGTAGAAAATCATAACCATCATTAAAAAAATAATAGATCAAATAAATATATACTGATCCCAATATTATAAATGGAAAAATGGATGTTGCCAAAAGACCACTAATTTTTGCTTGAGGAAAAAATATTAATACAAACCAAAAAGGTAAAACACCAAAACTCAACCATAAATAAACCATTTCTATTGTAAAAAAAGCTGAAATTTGCTCAAACATATTAATATATATTATATAAAAAGAATCGATGATTCCTATAAAAAATAAAAAAAAATCTTTAGAAGTAACAGTTGAAGAGATGCGTAATTTTGCGTTGAATTATATTGAAAAATTTGCACCATCCAAACAGCAGCTTAAAACATATTTGTTAAAAAAATACTTAAAGTTCAAAATATCAAGTATTAAAAAAAGCAATATTAATGATTTAATCGAAATAGTTGCCGAAGATCTAGAAAAATCAAAATTTATCAATGACAAGTTTTATTCTGAATCTAAGGCTAAAAGTTTAATTCAAAGAGGCTCATCAATTAACAAAATTAGAAAGTATTTATTTAGCAAAGGTGTAGGTGAAAAATATATTAAGAATACTATTGAAAAAATTCAAACAAATAATGAAGATCAGGATTTTTTTTCAGCAATAAAAATATGTAAAAAAAAAAGAATTGGACCTAATAGAGACGATGCGAATAGAGAACTTTTTTATAAAAAAGACATTGGTATTTTAGCTAGGTCAGGTTTTGATTTTGAAGTCTCAAGAAGAGTAATGGAACTGGAAAAAGATGAATATTTAAAAATTATAAATCTTCTTTAGTTTTTTTTTTATTTTTTTCATTTTTAAATAGGTAATATTGAATTTTACTTCTGATATAATTTTTCACAAAAACAAACACCAATAAGCCAAATATTGATACTGAAATTATTATAATTAGAATTATTCTTATCTGTTCACTCACTACAAGTTTTTACTTCTTTTTAAAATTAAACTTGGATTTTTGAATTTTTCTTTTCCATATAAAATTTCATCACCATTAAAGTCAGTTATTATTCCACCTGCATCTTGAAGTATTGCATGTCCAGCTGCAATATCCCATTCGCAAGCTCTAGCCTCAGCTACATAACCATCAAATTCACCTGATGCCACAACACAAAATTTTAATGAACTTTTCATTCTAACAAAATCTTTTACACCGATATCTTTATAAATTTTCTCAATTTCAGGTTTTATTTTATTTGAGTAGCAAACAAATTTAATTAAATCTTTTTTATTTTTAATATCACATTTTAAATTAATTAAATTTCCATTTGTTAATTCAAAAGCCATATCTTTTCCATATGAATAAAACATTCTTTTTTTAGCTGGAGCATATATCAATCCCGCAACAGGTTTTTTATTTAATATTAATCCAGCATTTATTGTAAACTCATCTAAATTATTTATATAATCGTAAGTACCATCTATTGGATCGACTAGCCAAAAGTCTGTAAGATTTTTAGTTAACTTGTTATGAGAAGTTTCTTCAGATACGATAGGCAAATCTGGAGTTAGTTCTAATATCTTTTGTGTAATAATTTTATTAACTTCTAAATCTCCATTACTTACTGGAGTACCGTCTGACTTAATTTCTTTATTTAAACCTTTATTTCTTAATTCTAGAGCAATTTCACCAGCGTAAAGGAAATTATCTATTTGTTTTTCTATAATACTTTTTAAATTTTTTTGATTCATTTGTTTCAAATTTTTTTAATATAATATTTTTTGAATTAATTACTTTTTTACCCACATTTTCAAAATTAACAGTTATTTTTTCGTTAATAATAGACTGAACTTGACCAATTCCCCAGCTTTTATTAGCTGGATTTATAACTTTATCTCCTAGTTCAAAATCTATAATCATTTAATTTAATTTATATTAGAATTAAGTATAAATACCACCAAATGAAAACAGAATTAAATTCAATAGGAATTCAAAAAAAACCATCAGACACAACTATTGTTGTAGCAATGTCTGGTGGAGTAGATTCTTCTACTGTAGCAGGAATGATGAAAAAAGAGGGTTATAACGTAATAGGAATAACATTAAAACTTTATGACGATGGTATAGAAGTGGCTAAATCCAAACAATGTTGTTCAGGTCAAGATATAATGGATGCTAAACGTGTAGCCAATAAATTAGGAATAGAACATAAAATTTTATACTATCAAGATAATTTTAAACAAGGCGTTATAGATAATTTTGTAGATAGTTATCTTATAGGAGAAACTCCCATACCATGTATTCAATGCAATCAAACAGTAAAGTTTAAAGATTTATTAGAAGTTTCAAAAAATCTTAAAGCTGATGCTTTAGTAACTGGGCATTATGTAAAAAGTATAACTAAAAATAATTCTACAAGCATGTACAGGGCAATTGATGAAAGTAGAGATCAAAGTTATTTTTTGTTTAGCACTACAAAAAAACAATTAGATTATTTAAGATTTCCATTAGGAAAAATTTTAAAAGAAAAAACTAGGGAAATTGCAAAAGAACTTGATTTAAATGTAGCGGACAAACCTGACAGTCAAGACATATGTTTTGTGCCAAATGGCAATTATTCTTCAGTCATTAAAAAATTTAGACCAGACTCTTTCAAAAAAGGGAATATTAAAAATTTAGATGGCAAGGTAGTTGGTGTACATGATGGAATAATTAATTTTACAATTGGACAAAGAAAAGGAATTAAGGTTGCAGATAAAAATCCACTTTATGTAATAAAAATAGACTCTGAAAATAATGAAATAATTGTAGGTCCAAAAAATAAACTTGCTAAGAAAAATATTTTTTTAAAAGATTTAAACTTATTAAGTGAAAAAGAAGAATTTAATAAAAATATTTTTGTTAAAGTGAGATCAACAGGAAAACTTCTTGAGGCAAAAGTAAATATAAAAGATAAGAATACAGCTGAAGTTAATTTAGTTGAGTCCGAAGATGGTATTTCCCCTGGACAAGCCTGTGTATTTTATAACAAAGACCAATTTGGTCATAAAGTTTTAGGTGGTGGTTGGATTAAAGAATAATTAATAGATTATTTTTTCTTATTCTTTTTTCTGGCTCTTCTTTTTTTTGAGCCCATTTTTCTGCGGCCTCTATGCTTTTTTGGATAACCCATAATCTCCTTTATTTCTTTTTGTTGACATATTTGAGGGATATAGCATTGTCTTTCTGTCATATCAAATTTATTATGAATAAATCGTTTAGAACATTTTTAAAACATACCGCAAAAGATTATTACAATCAGTCAGTCAATCCACCTGTAGTTAGAGCTT
This sequence comes from Candidatus Pelagibacter sp., assembly GCA_045567255.1. Classification (GTDB taxonomy): domain Bacteria; phylum Pseudomonadota; class Alphaproteobacteria; order Pelagibacterales; family Pelagibacteraceae; genus Pelagibacter. Next base: position 10,666 of record JBJLDH010000005.1, read on the forward strand.
CGACAATAATCTTTAAAACTATGAATGAACTTCGAAAAACTCAAGCCAAAGGTAAAAAAAATCCAATAGGCGGTCATTTTGATTATGGAAGACAAGGAACTTCAACAACATATATTTTACAACAAATGTTAAAAAAAATGGAGGAATGCCATCATGTATTTTTAACTCCCACAGGATTTGGTTCAGTTTTTTTATCAATTTTTAGCATTATTCGTCCAGGTGATGAAATTCTTATAGGAGATCCAGTTTATTATCCTACAAGACTTTTAACTCAAGACTTTCTTAAACCATTTAATGTTAAAACAGTTTTTTATAATCCTCATGATTTAAATAGCCTAAAAAGTAAAATTTCAAAAAAAACAAAATTAATTTATGTTGAAAGTCCAGGAAGTAATTCTTTTGAATTTCAAGATTTATCTAAAATAGTTTCTATAGCAAAAAAATATAAATTATTTACCGCAATAGATAATACTTGGGCTACACCTTATTTTTTAAAACCAATTAAATTAGGTTTTGATATGTCAATTGTTTCTGCAACAAAGTATTATTCAGGTCATTCAGATGTAATGGGTGGAAGTTTGGCAGTAAATAAAAAAGTTTTTAAATATGTAGAACAAGCAAATAAAATAACTGGATTAAGGTTAGGACCAGATGATGCTTATTTAATAATAAGAGGTTTAAGAACTTTAGATATTCGCCTTGATAAACATCAAGAAAACGCAAAAATGGTTGCCAACTTTCTATCTAAAAATAAAAAAATAAAGCTCTTATACCCTTATAAAAAAGGATCATACAATTATAAAATGTGGAAAAAATATTATTCTGGGGCTTCAGGATTAATGGGTTTAAAAATAAAAGCAAAAAGTAAAAAATCTGTTCTTAAATTTGTAAATTCTTTAAAATTATTTGGATATGGTTATAGCTGGGGAGGTTTTGAAAGTCTTGCACTACAACAAGAATTTAGAGAGTTAGGTAATAGAAATTATTTAGGATTAAATAAAAATGAACATTTAGTTAGACTTCATATAGGTCTTGAAGACCCAAAAGATTTAATAAATGATTTAAAAAATGCTTTAAAATATATTAAATGAAATCAGAAAAATTTTTTCAAAATAAAACTGCCCTTATAACCTTAATAGCCGCGAGTTTAATTGTTATAATTGCTTTAGGAATTAGACAGACGTTTGGTCTTTTTTATTTTGATTTTTCAAATGACTTAGATATTTCAATTACGCATTTTGGATTTGCTATGGGTTTACAAATGCTTTTATGGGGTGCTTTTGCACCTTGGTTTGGAATTATAACAGATAAGTATGGAGGAAATATTGCAATTTTTATAGGATTCCTTTTTTATTTAGCTGGTGTTTTACTTTTTTTTTTAGGTTTTAATACAGGTTTTTATTTTACTTTAACCATTGGTATTTTAATTGGAGTAGGCTTAGGATCTACAGCAATAAACATACCTATATCTGTTGTAGCAAAACATTTTCCTATATCAAATAGAACTATTGCAACAGGAATAGTAACATCGGCAGGTTCATTTGGTTATTTTGTTTCTCCTTTAATAGTTAATTATTCATTAGTAGAAACAGGTTGGAAAACTACTATATTATATTTCGTATTCTTTCTTATATTAGGTCTTTTTGTTGCTTTATTTGTAACAACACCAAAAATTCCATTTGGCTCAACAACTCAGGAAAACAAACAAACTGCATCAGAAGCTATGAAAGAAGCATTCAGTAATAAAAGTTTTATTTATTTAACACTGGGGTTTTTTGTTTGTGGATGGCATATTGCGTTAGTTGCAACTCATATACCCACCTATGTTAATGATAGAGGTCTTCCAGATTGGTGTGCAGCCGCAATATTAGCCTTAATAGGAATTTTTAATATGGTTGGAACATTGACTGCAGGCTATCTTTCTACAAAATACAGTAAAAAAATAATATTAAGCGCAATATATTTATTGAGAGGTGTTTCAATTATTTACTTTATATTTTTACCACCAAGTGTGTTGAATGCGATGATATTTGGAATAACATTTGGCTTTTTATGGTTAGCTACGGTACCCCCTACAAATGGACTAGTAGCGCATATATTTGGTACAAAATATATTGCTTTATTGTACGGGTTTGTTTTTTTTAGCCATCAAGTTGGATCATTTTTAGGAGCATATTTGGGCGGAGTTTTTTATGATCTTTATGGCTCATTCGATTATGCATGGTACATTTCTATCGCTTTATCTATTTTTGCAGGTTTGATACATTTGCCTATAAAAGAGAGAGCAATTGAAAGAATACAAACTGCATAAAATTAAATATAGCCCATACTTAGAGAAGCTTTATCAATCAAAAAAGCCATTAATTATTTATAAAGTTCTTGATGGTTATAATATTTATACTGATTTTTCTAAAAAGATTATTTTGAACAATAAAAATATAAATAATTTTTTAAATTCATTTGAAAAACAAAAATATAAAAAAGAAACTGATTTATTTATTGGTTTTTTTGGTTATGAAATACTCAACAATTTATTAGGTTTAAAAATAAAAAAACAAAAAAAAATAAATTTTTACAATGGTGTATTTTACAAACCAGAGACATTAATAAAAATTAGAAAAAAAATTTTTATCAAATCAAACTTTAAATCTCAAAAATTTAAAAATTTATTTCAAACTACAAAGATTCTTAGTCCTTTTAAATTAAATATAAATTATAAGAAGTACAAAAAAATATTTAATATTTTTTCTAAGAAAATTAGAGAAGGAGAAACTTACCAAATAAAAATATGCACAAAGTATAAAAACAAATCACAAATTAATCCAATAAATTTTTTTTGGAGATTAATGAAATCAAATGCTTCTCCAGAATCTTTTATGATTAGAGATAAAAATTATTCTATTGTTAGCTGTTCTCCTGAAACGTTAATTTATAAAAAAGGAAAAAGCATAATCACAAAACCTATAGCCGGTACTTTAAAAAAAAATAAATTTACAAATAAATCAACAGCTTTAAAATTTTTCAAAAATAACACTAAAGAAACCAAAGAACATAATATGATTGTTGATATGGAAAGAAACGATTTATCAAGAATATGTAAACCTGGAAGTGTAAAAATAAAAAAAGAGAAATATGTAGAAGAATATAAACACCTATACCATTATGTCACTAGCGTTGAAGGAAAATTAAAAAAAAATTCAAAAATTAAAGATGTTATTAAGTCAATGATGCCAGGAGGTTCTGTAATAGGATGTCCAAAAATTAGGACCCTTGAATTATTAAATGCACAAGAAAAAGAAGATAGAAATATTTTTACAGGAAGTTTTGGTTATATAAAGTTCAATCAAGACATGAGATTTAATATTATTATTAGATCTATTTTAAATTATAAAAATTTTTCTGAAATATCCGCAGCCTCAGGAGTTGTTTTGGATAGCGCTGCAAGGAAAGAATTTAATGAAAATTTTATTAAAGCAAAATCTTTATTGGAGTTATACAAGTGATTTATATTATTGATCATCAAGATTCATTCACTTGGAATGTAGTTCATTTATTTTCTAAATTTGATAAAGTTTATTGTTCAAATTTTTTTGATATTAATAAAACAATGTTAGATAAATCAAAAATAATCGTTTTGTCACCCGGTCCAGGTTCGCCCAAAAATTATCCGTTCACATCTAAAATTTATAAAAAATACAAAGGTATTAAAAAAATAATAGGAATATGTTTGGGTTATCAGCAAATATTATATTGTGAAGAAGCAAATATTGTTCAACAAAAAAGAATTTTTCACGGTCATCAATCTAGCGTTACTGTAACAAGTAATAAATCTTTATTTAAAAAAAATTTTAAGTTTAAGGTTGGTCGATACCACTCACTTAAGCTTAAAGAACCATTTTTTAAAGAAAATTTTGAAATAACAATGAGATGTACCAATACTGGTATAGCTATGGGTTTCGAAAACAGAAAGGATAATGTATACGGTTTTCAATTTCATCCGGATTCATTTTTAACAACAAATGGTAAAATACTTATTAAAAAAATCATATCAGCGTAAAGATTTAAAAGAAATTAAATTTAGAGATTTATGGAATGAACATGGTGTTTTTACAACTATGTGGATTTATGGAAAGCCACCAAGAATACTTTTTTTTAAAACACATATTGATAATTTAATTAAATCTTTAAGGATATATAAAATTTATAAAAGAGAAATAAAATCACAAATATTAAGATTAATTAATTTAAATATAAAAAAAAATAAAAAATATAATCACTTATTAAGAGTAGCTATAAAAAAAAATATAATATCGGTATCTCTAAGAAATAAAATTAAAACTGAAATAAATTTTTCTTTAAAATTAATAAATTATCAAAGAATCGAGCCAGAGTATAAAAATTTAAAATATAAAAGAATAATAAAACATTTATCAAAATTAAATTCTAGTAAATCAGATATAGCATTAATTGTTGGTAACAAAATTTTAGAAACAGGAACATCAAACTTACTTTTTATATCTAAGAATAAGATTTTTTCACCAATAAGGAATTTTTATAAAGGAACAAATATTAAGTTTTTTGAAAAAAAAGTAAAAATTAAAAAAAAAAATATTTTTTTATCAGATATAAATAAATTTGAAGAAATAATTCTAGTTGGGTCTGGTAAAGGAATAACTTCAGTTAAGCAAGTAAATGAAGTCAAATGGAAACGAAAAAATAAAAAAATTTTTAAAAAACTTTCATCAATTTATAATAAAGAGATAAAAAAACAAAAAAATATTTATTGGTATATATGAGAGATCCAAATAACCCTTGCTTGTTTTGCAATACTAGTAGTGAAGAACATATATTTGAGAATGATTTGGCTTTTGCAACTTTTGATTCATATCCAGTTACAAAGTTTCACGTATTGATTATTCCAAAAAGACATATAAAAAATTACTTTGAATTATCAAATAATGAATTGGAAGCTTGCAATAAAATTTTAATATTAAGTAAAAAAAAAATTGAGAAAAACGACAAAAGTATAAAGGGATTTAACATAGGAACTAATTGTGGAAAATCTGCAGGTCAATCAATTAATCATTGTCATATACATTTGATTCCAAGAAGAAAAGGTGATGTCGAAAATCCACAGGGAGGCGTTAGAGGAGTTATTCCATTAAAACAACATTATGTAAGGAAATTCAAATAAATCTGATCTATATACAATAGAAATGACGATATAACGCGGTTGAACTATTATTGTAAGTATACTAAAAAACTTAGATCTAAAAAGGAGATAATACTGTGTTTTTAATAAATCCATTTGCTGCTTTAGCAGAAACTGTGCCCGTAATATTTATGCAAAGCTTTGTAATCGTAATGGCATTATTAGTAATTTTTGGAACACTATTAGATATAATTCATAAAAAAAATGTTAAATATTTTTTTGAAAATGCAAAAAAAGCAAAACTTTCAGCTAAAAAAATTTTAAGCTCATCTGAAAAAATATCTGTAATTTCAAAAACTATTGTTAGTGACATAGCCACAACATCAGAATTAGGAGCGGGTAAAAGAAGAGTGGCGCATCTTTTAGGAATGTATGGAACCATATTATTTTGGATTGGTTCTGTAATAATGATTTTTTGCTATTCAAACCCAACTTCTGAAACTCCAGTAGCATGGTCAATTATGTGGCATGTGGGAGCTATAATGACAGTTTTAGGTGGATCATGGTTTTGGTTTTTTTTAAGAGTAGATGTTTATTCAGAAGCTCAACCTTGGTATAGAGTTATTAAAGCAGATTTATTTGTGCTCGCGCTAATAGCTACTTCTTTGTTTGGATTAATTTGGTCTTATTTGCAATCATTAAACTTAAGTGATCGATGGGATGATAAAGTTTTTTTAGTATTATTTATAGTATCAAACTTAGTATTATTTGGAGGGGTGTATTGGTCAAAATTTGCACATATGTTTTATAAACCAGGTGCAGCATTACAAAAAAATTTAGCAGAAGCGGATGGTTCTAGGGACAATTTACCTCCACCAGCTGATGCCCCAGAACAATTTGGAATGGGAATTAAACGTGAGACACCTAAACACTATTAATATGAATAAAATTTATATAATTTAAAAGGAAGGAAAAAAATATTATGTCAACATTTGTATATATGACTCGTTGCGATGGTTGCGGGCACTGCGTAGACATCTGTCCATCAGATATAATGCATATAGACGAAACAATTAGACGAGCAAAAAATATAGAGCCGAATTTTTGCTGGGAATGTTATTCTTGTGTTAAAGCATGTCCAAACCATGCAATTGATGTTAGAGGATATGCAGATTTTGCTCCAATGGGACACAGTGTAAGAGTTAGACGAGAAGAGGAGAAAGGAACTATTTCTTGGAAAATTAAATTTAGAAATGGGACAACTAAAGATTTTGTTTCTCCAATTACAACTAAACCCTGGGGAAAATTTATTCCTAAACTTGCTGATGGAGAAAAGCCAAATCAAGGTGAAATAAATTCACAAAGACTATATACTGAACCAGAAGGATTAAATATAGATGGTGAATTACCATCTGTACCAAAAGAAACTTTTAAAAAAGGTGTTTACTATTAATGGCAAAACATAAAACACATTATGAAGATTGTGATGTTTTAGTTGTTGGGGGTGGCATGGCTGGAACTGGTGCTGCTTTCGAAGCAAGACACTGGGGAAGAGATCTCAAAATTGTTTGTGTTGAAAAAGCAAATATAGATAGAAGCGGAGCTGTGGCCCAAGGTTTGTATGCTATTAACTGTTATATGGGCATGCAATGGGGAGAAAACCAACCTGAAGACCACGTTAGATATGCACGTAATGATCTAATGGGAATGGTAAGAGAAGATTTGGGATATGACATGGCTCGCCATGTAGATTCAACTGTTCATATGTTTGATGAGTGGGGCCTTCCAATGATGAAAAACGAAAAAACTGGCCGTTACTTAAGAGAAGGTAAATGGCAAATTATGATTCATGGTGAAAGTTATAAACCAATTGTTGCTGAAGCTGCTAAAAAGTCAGCTGATAAAATTTATAATAGAATAATGATTACCCACCTTTTAATGGATGAAGAACAAGAAAATAGAGTAGGTGGAGCTGTTGGATTTAACATGAGAACTGGAGATTTTCATGTATTTAGAGCAAAGACAGTTATAGTCGCAGCTGGTGGAGCCTCTCACATATTTAAACCTAGAGCTGTTGGAGAGGGAATGGGACGAACTTGGTATGCTCCATGGAGTAATGGTTCAGCTTATGCACTGCCTATAGCAGCAGGAGCAAAAATGACTCAGATGGAAAATAGAATTGTTCTTTGTAGATTTAAAGATGGTTATGGTCCTGTTGGAGCATATTTTTTGCATTTAAAAACTTACACTCAAAATGCAAATGGGGAGAACTATGAAAAAAAATGGTATGAACAAACAAAAGAACTTGTTGGCGAATACATTGATCATCACCCAACACCAACTTGTTTAAGAAATCATGCATTTATTCAAGAAACAATGGCTGGTGGAGGACCAATACATATGGTTACCACTGAAGCCTTTCAAGATCCACATTTAGAAACTGTTGGTTGGGAAAATTTCTTAGGTATGACAGTAGGTCAAGCTGTTGTTTGGGCATCACAAAATATTGATCCTAAGTATACAAATCCAGAATTAACCACATCTGAACCTTATGTTATGGGTTCCCATGCTACCTGTTCTGGAGCATGGGTAAGTGGACCTGAAGATTTATCACCACCAGAATATTTTTGGGGTTATAATAGAATGTTAACTATCCAAGGTCTTTTCGGAGCTGGAGATACAGTAGGTGGAAGTGCTCATAAATTTTCTTCCGGGTCATTTACTGAAGGTCGACTAGCGGCAAAAGCAGCTGTTAAGTATATTGAAGACCAAAAAGCTAACGGTATTAAGGTTAGTGAAAAACAATGTGAAGATTTTAAAACAGCCGTATATAAGCCTTTAGAAAACTACACTGTTGGAAGAAATGAAATTACTGGTGGAACCGTATCACCTAGCTATATATCACCAATACAAGGCTTACAACGTCTTCAAAGAATTATGGATGAATATGTTGGCGGTATAGCTACAAATTATATGACTAACGCCAATATGCTTAAAAGAGGACTTGAATTATTGCAATGGCTAGAGGAAGACCTAGAAAATGTTGGAGCGGAAGATTATCATCAACTGATGAGGGCTTGGGAGTTAAAACATAGAGCCTTAACCTCTCAATGTGTGACAGAACATACAATGTTTAGAGAAGAGACTCGTTGGCCTGGATATTATTATAGAGGTGATCACATGAAATTAGATGATGATAATTGGCATTGTCTAACAGTTTCTAGACGTGATCCAAAAACAGGTAAGTTCACTATGGAAAAAGTGCCGGTTTACCATATTGTTGACGAAAACGAGAAAAAAAAAGAAGCATCTTAAAATAAATCTTTTAAATGAGTTTATTAGAAAAATCTGATGAAGATATCATTAAGATAGCGGAGCCTATGTGGGCTAATTTAGTGAAGTCTTCAAACATTAAAGACTATGGTGGTTTTACAAGAGATCTGTCATCTCAAATGATGTATGGGGCAAATGAAGTTGAGCTTGGTAAACAATGGGCAAATAATAAAGTGATATCTAGCTTATCTGAAGGATGTAAAGCAATTGGCTGTCTCAGAAGAGGTCTTTTTATCACAATCTTATACAAACAAACTAGCTCTGAAGTTCCAGGTGATTTTTTAGGTAGATTGGTTTTAGGAGAAGAGGGCAATGAAGTTAAAATTTTTGGGGCTACAATTTTTTAATTTTTTTCAAAATTATTAAGAAAATTCTTGCAAAATTTATAATCTAGGTGTACTTGGCATGAATGCTTAAAAATTTTCAAAAAAATGCAATATCTTTATTTAAGCAGCTTCAAAATTTTAATTCAATTGTAAATACCAAAACAGCCATATATTTTGGCTTAGCAACTTATTGGTTAATTATTTTATTTGGCACATTTACTAAAATATAATCAATTAGTTGACATTAATATCTTAGAAGAATAGTTACGACATATGGAATACTTTCTTCCAATAGCAGAAGTTTATGTAAACATTCCTTTAATTTTTATTCTTAGTTTAGTTGTTGGAGTTCTTTCAGGTTTGTTTGGTGTCGGAGGAGGCTTTTTAATGACTCCATTTTTAATTTTTTTAGGTATACCACCTGCTTATGCCGTTCCTAATGAAGCAAATAATATTTTAGGAACTTCAATATCTGGTTCAACAACACATTATCTAAAAGGCACTTTAGATTATAAAATGGGTTTAATGATTGTTGTGGGGGGTGCGGTAGGAACAATATTAGGAATTATCACTTTTTCTTATTTTAAAGATATCGGTAAAATTAATATAGTTATTTCATTGGCATATATGTATATTTTAGCAATTATTGGAACGATAATGCTTGTTCAAGGAGTTAGTGAAATAGATAGAGCTCGTAGAAAAGTAGTAATAAAGAAAAAACTTCATTCGCATTATTGGATACATGGTCTACCATTTAGAATGAAATTTAAAAAATCTAAATTATATGAAAGTATATTTACTCCAATTATTATTGGTCTTATAGTTGGTTACTTGGCAGCAATAATGGGTATAGGTGGTGCTTTTATCTTAGTGCCTGCAATGATTTATATAATTGGTATGCCAACAAAATTAATTCCTGGAACATCATTATTTGTTACTATTTTTGTGAGTGCTATAGTTACAGTTTTACATGCTTTTCACTATGGTTCAATTGATCTTATGTTGGTTATGGTATTAATTTGTGGTTCTATTCTAGGTGTGCAGATGGGGCAAAAACTTGGAGAAAAAGTTGACAGCTCACAGTTTAAAACTATTTTAGCAATATTGTTGCTACTTGTAGGTATTGCTGTTGCGTACGATGCTTTTTTTGCTGAAAAGGCTATTAGAACTATATCAGAAACTAATGGAGTAAAAACATTAAGTCCTTTTGCAAAATTTATTAAAGATATTTCAATAAATGTTCCGATTTTATATGGTATATTTTCAATTTCTTTAGCATTAATACTTGGAGTGGGAGCGGCAATAATTAGAAAATTTATTTCAGATACGAGAAAAAAATATAAAGCAGCTACTAAAACTTAGGCACTTCTAAAAAGCTTTGTCATAATAAATTCTTTATGGCCAAGAACTTCAGCGCAAGTTAAACGTCCACTAGCAGCACGAATAGTAGTTTTTATTAACTCATCACCTGCTTGATCCATATTCATTTCTCTCTTTAATATTTTTGAGACATCTAAATCAATATGTTCTTTCATATTAACTGCAGTACTAGGATTTCCTGTCAATTTCACAACAGGCTCAATGGCATTTCCAATAATATTACCTTGTCCAGTTGGAAATAAGTGAATATTAAAACCAGCAGCTGCTTGCAAAGTTAAACATTCTCCTGCGGCAGAAGAAGTATCCATAAAATATAGACCTGGACCTTTTTTAGGTTCTTCAGCAGGAGTTAATACATCTATAAATGTTCTTGATCCAATTTTTTGAAAATTTCCAAATGCTTTTTCTTCAATTGTAGTTAGTCCCCCAGCAATATTACCAGCTGTTGGTTGGCTTTCTGAAAGGTCATTTGTTGCTTCTTTGAGTATAAAATCATTATAATCACTCCAAGTTTTCATAAATTTATCAGATGCTTCTGGGGTAGCGCCTCTAGTAGCACACACTTTTTCTGCCCCAGTTAGTTCAGAAGTTTCTCCAAAGCACAGATGAACTCCTAAAGGTTCTAATTTATCCATTAAATTACCTACCGCTGGATTAGCAGCCATGCCTGAAGTCGTATCAGACTCTCCACATTTCACAGATATCCATAAATCGCTTAGAGGACATTCTTCTCTTTGTTTTTCTGAAGCCCATTGTGAAAATTCTTGAGCTTTTCTAGAAGCTTTCATTATAGTTTCAATATCGCCAGCTCCTTCGATACTAAAACCTTCAACAGGTTTTCCTGTAGTTGCTATTGCGTCAACAATTTTTTTAGTCCATTTCGGTTCAATACCAATAACAATACAAGCAGCAACGTTTGGATTTTTTCCAGTTCCAATCATAGTGTCAAAAAATAATTCTAAGTCAGCTCCAAATTGAAGTCTTCCATAAGCGTGTGGTATAGCAAAAGTACCTTTTATATTGTTAGCAACAGCTTCAGCGCAAGCATTTGAGATATCATCAACCGGGAGAATAACAACATGATTTCTAGTACCAACTCTTTTATTTTCTCTTTTATAACCTAAAAAACTTTTTGGGATTTCCATAAAATTACCATTTCTTAGTTTTTACATTATGAACATGAACATGCTCACCCTTTTTAATTGACTCAACCACTTTACCGATGTCATGGCCATATTTAATAATAGTATCACCTTCATTAAGGTCAATCATTGCTATTTTATGACCCAATGAAATTTCATTTTTTGATTGTATTAGTACAGAACTGTCATTTTCCATTACCCAACAGTTACATTCTTGATTAGGTGTAATTTTATCAATAACAACGACGCCAACATTATCCTTTTTATCGTGAATTATGATATCTGTATTTGCCATTGTGACGATTTCTTTGTTTGAAATTTTTAACAATTTATATATGAATTGTCTCCTTTAACAATTAAAAAATAAAAATTATCAAGGTCTAATTATGACTAAAATGACAACTGAAGAAGCATTTATAAAAGTTTTACAAATGCATGGTATAGAACATTCATTCGGAATCATCGGTTCTGCATTCATGCCGATTTCAGATCTATTTCCAAAAGCAGGAATTACTTTCTGGGATGTTGCACATGAAACTAATGGTGGATTGATTGCTGATGGATACACAAGAGCAACTGGAAAAATGTCAATGGTCATTGCTCAAAATGGCCCAGGTATAACAGGCTTAGTTACTCCAATTAAAACTGCTTATTGGAATCATACACCTTTACTTTTAGTCACGCCTCAAGCTGCAAACAAAACAATGGGACAAGGTGGTTTTCAAGAAGTAGAACAAATGAATTTGTTTAAAGATATGGTTTGCTATCAAGAAGAGGTAAGAGACCCTTCGAGAATGGCAGAAGTTTTAAATAGAGTTATAGAAAAAGCATTTAGAGGGTCTGCACCAGCACAAATAAATGTACCAAGAGATTATTGGACTCAAGTTATAGATATAGAATTACCTTCAATTGTAAGATTTGAAAGGCAAGGTGGAGGAAAAACGGCTATTGATAAAGCTGCTAAAATTTTGTCAGAAGCAAAATTTCCAGTAATTTTATCTGGAGCAGGAGTTGTTATTGGCGATGCAATAGAAGACTGTAAAAAACTAGCAGAAAAATTAGATGCTCCAGTATGCAATGGTTATCAGCATAATGATAGCTTTCCTGGAAATCACCCTTTGGCCGTAGGACCTCTTGGTTATAATGGATCAAAAGCTGCTATGGAATTGATATCCAAAGCAGATGTTGTATTAGCCTTAGGAACAAGACTAAATCCTTTCTCAACTTTGCCAGGTTATGGAATTGATTACTGGCCAAAAAATGCAACTATTATTCAAGTCGACATGAATCCAGATAGAATTGGATTAACTAAAAAGGTTACAGTTGGAATCTGTGGTGATGCTAAAATGGTTTCTCAACAAATATTAGAAAAACTTTCATCTAAAGCAGGTGACGAAGGAAGAGAAGATAGAAAAAATTTAATTCATCAAACAAAATCATCATGGTTACAAACTTTAACAAGCTTAGATCATGAAGATGATGATCCAGGAACAGTGTGGAATAAAGAAGCGAGAGAAAGAGATAAAGAAAGAATGTCCCCTAGACAAGCATGGAGAGCTATTCAAGCAGGTATGCCTGACGATGTTATTATTTCAAGTGATATAGGAAATAATTGCGCAATTGGTAATGCCTATCCAACTTTTGAAAAAGGAAGAAAGTATTTAGCTCCAGGATTGTTTGGGCCTTGTGGATATGGATTTCCATCAATACTAGGTGCAAAAATTGGTTGCCCGGATACTCCCGTAATTGGATTTGCTGGTGATGGAGCTTTTGGTATTAGCATGAATGAAATGAGCTCATGTGCAAGAAAAGAATGGCCATCTATCACAATGGTAATATTTAGAAATTACCAATGGGGAGCAGAAAAAAGAAATTCAATTTTATGGTTTGATGATAATTTTATTGGAACTGAACTTGATCCAGAATTAAGTTATGCAAAAGTTGCTACAGCTTGCGGATTAAAAGGCATATCAGTTAGGACAATTGAAGAAACAACCAACGCAATAAAGCAGTCTTGTGAAGATCAAAAAAAAGGAATTACCACATTTATTGAAATAATTCTTAATCAAGAATTAGGAGAACCATTTAGAAGAGATGCAATGAAAAAACCGGTTGAAGTTGCGGGTATAGATACAAAGGATATGAGGCCACAAATCCTTAAAAATGGTTAATATAAAGAATTATAGACCTAGAAAAATTACCTTATTAATTGCTAAATCAATATTTTTTTCAATATTATTGTTTATTCCTAATTTCAAATGTCAAAAATTAATTTAAAAAATGACAATAGTTGTGGATGGCTTAATCTACTTCAAAAAAGAACAAATATAAAAATTTTAAACAATGATTTAAAATCAGATTATTTAATAGTTGGCGCAGGTTATACAGGTTTATCTGCAGCTAGAAAGTTATCAGAAATTGATAAAAGTAAAAAAATAATAATTATTGATGCTCAATTGGCAGGAGAAGGGGGTAGCAGTAGAAATTCAGGTTACCTGGTTGATACAACTTTAAACGACGGATTTACTTCTAACAAAGATCTTAAAGATTATAAAAAAAAAGTAAAAATTTACGATTTGGGAATAAAAGCTGTTAAAAAATATGTTAAAGAGTATCAAGTTGATTGTGATTGGAATGATAGTGGAAAATATTTTGCATCATCAAAATTAGAAGACGAAAATAAAGTAAAATTATTTAGCGATTTATTAACAAGCTTAAATTTTAAAAATAAAATTTTATTCAAAGATAAATTATGTAAGAGATTAGGAACTTCCTTCTACAATATTGGAATTTATACAAATGGAGGAATACTTCTTAACCCTGCGAAATTAGTAAAATCAATGATTGATACTTTACCTGAAAATATCGAATTATACGAAAATACTCAATTATTAAAATGGAAAAAAATAAATGATAAAATTGAATGTAAATTTTCAAAAAATAAAATCACAACTAATAAAATAATTTTTTGTACAAATGGATTTTTGAGATCCTTAAATATTAAAAAAAATTATAGTTTTCCAATTACTTTGACAGCTAGTATGACTAGGCCCCTGAGCGATGAAGAATTTAAATCTATTGGTTCTCCAAAGGAGTGGGGGGTTTTGCCAATAAGGCCCATGGGAGCAACCATAAGGTTAACAAAAGATAAACGAATATTAATAAGAAATACTGCTGAAGTTAGAAATGCAAATTCAATGAAAGAACATGATTTAAAGGAAAGAGTTAATTTACATTCTTCTGGAATCAAAAAAAGATTTCCAATTTTACCAGATAATTTAATTGAAAATAGCTGGTCAGGTATCGTTTGTAGAAGTGGAAATGGATCACAAATTTTTGAAAAATTAGACAAGAATATATATGCAGCAGGATGTTATAATGGTTCTGGAATAGGTGTTGGTACATTTTTTGGTGAACAAATTGCTTATATGGCATCTAATCAACAATCCGATAATATTTCTATAATAGAAGAGAGAAAAAAACCTAATTGGTTGCCACCACAGCCCTTTTTAAATCTTGGAATATACACTAGATTAGCTTATGAAAGGTTTAAAGCTAGGACCGAAACATAAATGAAAAAAATTTTAGTTATTGGTGGTGGAGCAATGGGTTCGGCGTTCACAATTCCTTGTATAGAAAATAATAATGAAGTTACTATTACAGAACCATACAGCAAAACTTTTATTAAAGATTTATCTTCAAATAATAAATTACATTCTAGTTTAAAGATTAACCTTCCTAAAAGTTTAAAATTTAGAAATTTTTCTTTAGAATTATTACAAGAAAAATTTAATTTAATAGTAATCGCTTTAAGTCTTTCAGGTATTGATTTTATTGGAGAAAAATTAAAAAATTTAAAAATAAAAACTCCAATACTGGTACTTACAAAAGGATTAAAATACGAAAAAAAAAATAATAAAATTCTAACAATTTCAGAACAATTAAAAAAAAATTATAAAGGAATGAATATTTCAGTATTAAAAGGTCCTTGTTTAGCAAAAGAGCTAGCAAGAAAAAACCAAACTAGTGTGATTATAGCAAACAAAAATATAAAAATTGCTAAGCAGATTGGAAAACTGATTTCTACAAACTATTATTTGATAGATTTTTCTACAGATATAATTGGTGTAGAAGTTTGTTCCTCAATAAAAAATATATACTCCATGATTATTGGAGCAGGTCAAAGTTTAAATATGTCCTCAGGACTATTTCAAAAATCAATAATTGAAATGCAATATTTAACTAAATATTTTAAAGGTAAAGATTCATCTATACTAGGACTTGCTGGTGTAGGTGACTTATATGTTAGTGCGGCAGGAGGAAGAAATAGTAAAATGGGAAGCTATTTAGGGAAAGGTTTTACATTTAAAATAGCTAAAAAAAGATTTATGCCCAATGACACTATAGAGGGCGAGCAACTAGCTAGAGAGATTGCGCCATTTATATTAAAAAAAATTAATAAAAAAAGAATTCCTCTAATGATAAAATTGATTAAAGCAATATTAAAAAACAAAAAACTTAATATTTAACTCTTGCAATAGTTAAGATTTTAATTTTAATTACCAATAAAAAATAACTCTATGCCAAAATTTATCTCATCATATGTAAAACTTATAGATTTAATTTGTATAAAGGTTGGAAGAATAGTGATGTATGGAGTATTTTTTATGATGTTCGTTCTAATTCTTTCCTTTTTTACAAGAAATATAATCAATTATCCTTTGATGTGGATTATTGAAATGGCACAATTTACTATTACAGCTTATTACCTTTTAGGTGGAGGGTATTCTATGATCGCAGATGACCATGTCAGAATGGATTTATTTTATGGAAGACTTTCAGAAAAAGGTAAAGCTAAGATGGATGCTTTTACAAGTATATTTTTAATTTTCTATTTAGTAATTTTGTTTTACGGTTCTATATCAAGTTTACAATATACAATTCAAACTAAACAAAAACTTTTTACTGCATGGGCTCCCTATGTTTGGCCAATTAAAACTTTAATGTTAATTGGAATTTTGTTGATGTTGCTGCAAGCAATTTCAATGTTTTTTAAAGATTTAGCAAAAATAAAAAATAAAAAGATATAGCAATGTTAGCACAATATTTAAGTTATGAATTCATTGCATTGTTCATGTTTATAACCATGTTAACAATGATGTTCACTGGTCAAAGGGTATTTGGTGCAATAGGTTTCGTTGCTGCTGCTTCAGCATTATTAATTTGGGGAGAGGGATCTATGGAGATGCCCTACACAGCAACCTGGAAGCTATTCAAATGGTATCCAATGCTTACACTTCCTCTTTTTATATATATGGGATTTATGATCTCCGAGTCAGGAATTGCAAATGATCTATATAAAATGTTTCATGTTTATTTTGGAGGATTAAAAGGAGGATTGGCTATAGGCACTATGCTTATGATGGTTGCAATTTCTGCAATGAATGGATTGAGTGTAGCTGGAATGGCCATAGGAGCAACAATCGCTCTTCCTGAAATGTTAAAAAGAAATTATGACAAACGAATGATAACAGGAGTGGTTCAGGCAGGAAGCTCGTTAGGAATACTGATTCCACCAAGTGTAGTTATGGTTTTATATGGTATGATTGCAAGACAACCTGTTAGTAAGCTTTGGTTAGCAGGACTATTACCAGGTATACTAATGGCCTCTTTATTTATTCTTTATATTTATGTTAGATGTCGTCTTCAGCCAGAATTAGGTCCAGCTCTTGATAAAAAAGAAAGAGACATTCCATTATCTGAAAAATTAAAATTATTAAAAGCTGGAATCATTCCTTTTGTTATATTTTTCTTAATGACAGGTTTATTTTTAATGGGGATAGCAAGCTTAGTTGAATGTTCAGCGGTTGGTGCACTATTAGCTACAATAGCTGCAATTATCAAAAAAAGGTTTAATAAAAAAGTTCTTGAAACTACACTTAAAAAGACACTAGGTGTTTCATGCATGTTTATGTGGATAATCTTAGCAGCTTTATGTTTTGGTGCAGTATTTGACGGTTTAGGAGCAGGAAAGGCAATTGAAAAATTATTTATAGAAAGATGGAATTTAACCCCTTGGGGAGTTTTAATTATGATGCAACTTTCTTACATTATCATGGGTATGTTTTTAGATGATACAGCAATGCTAGTAATTGTTGCTCCACTTTATGTACCATTAATTATATCTTTAGGATTTGACCCGATTTGGTATGGAGTGCTCTATACTATTACTTGCCAAATAGCATACATGACACCACCTTTTGGTTATAATTTGTTCTTAATGAGAGCGATGGCACCAAAAGAAATAACATTATTTGACATTTATAGATCTATAATTCCATTTGTCATTGTTATGGTTATAGGTCTAGCTATAGTTATGGCATTTCCTGAAATAGCCACATACCTGCCTGAAAAATATTTATCAAATAAGTAAATACAACTTAAAGTTTAAATTTTTTTAAATAATTACTATAATCATTCTAAATTTTATAATAACCTTTTGTCTATAAATTAGAAAGAGGAAGGTTATATGAAAAAAGATAAAAAAATCATAACAAACAAAAGGCGATCGTTTATTAAAAAAGCCGGTTTGTTAACTTTGGGTGCTGCTGGAGCTACTGCAATAAAAGCTCCTTATGCTTATTCAGCCTCGAACCCTATAAAATGGAGACTCCAAACTTATTCTGGAGCACCTCTAGGAGCTCATGTAATTAAGCCACAAATTGAAGCTTTTAATAAAGCTGCACATGGGGAGATGGAGATTGAGCTTTATTATGCAGACCAATTAGTTCCAACTGATGAATTGTTTAGAGCAATGCAAGCAGGAACAATTGATGCTGTACAAAGTGATGATGCAACTATGGGCTCACCTGTAGATATTCAAGTGTTCGGTGGATACTTCCCATTTGCAACAAGATATAGCTTAGACGTGCCATCATTATTTAAATATTACGGTTTAAATGAAATTTGGGACGAAGCTTATAAAGAAGTTAAAGGTGTAAAATGGTTAAGCACAAGTGCATGGGATCCATGTCATTTATTCACGGTTAAGAAAAAAGTTACTTCTTTAGCAGATATGAAAGGACTTAGAGTTTTTGGAGTTCCTACAGCTGGTAAATTCTTAGCTAGATATGGTTTAATTCCTGTAATTGTTCCATGGGATGATGTTGAAACAGCAATGCAAACTGGTGAACTTGATGGTGTTTGTTGGTGTGGATTTACAGAAGCTTACGAAGTGGGTTGGGCTGACATATGTAAATACGCTTTAACTAATGCAGTAACAGGTGCTTGGTTTGGTTCTTACTTTGCAAATTCAAAAAGTTGGGAAAAATTAAGTCCAAAACTTCAAGCTTTATACCGTATGTCTATTAATGACTCTCACTATTATAGACAGGTTTGGTATTGGGGTGGAGAAGCTGACCTGCGAGTTAATGGTAAAAAAATGGAACTTACAAGTCTTCCCGCGAATGAATGGAGCAAAGTTGTAGAAGACTCTAAAGAGTTCTGGGATGAGACATCAAAGATTAGTCCTCGTGCTAAAAAAGTTGTTGATGCATTTAAATTATATGCACAAACAATGGACAAAGCAGGATATCCTTACAGATAATTATATTTTTTAGGCGCTTCTTAAAAGAGGAGCGCCTAAATCTTAATTTTAAGGTTTAGCAGTAAAACCACCATCAATAATTATTTCAGTTCCAGTAATATAGCTAGATTGATCACTTAATAAAAACATAATAGTATTTGAAATATCAATTGGTAGTCCAACTCTATTTAAAGGTATTATTTTTTCTAATTTTTTTTTTGATGACACATTTTTTTTCCATCTTTTTTGCATAGTGGTATCAACTGCACCAGGCAATATACAATTTGATCTAATATTATTTGAGGCAAATTGAATTGCTAAAGATTTTGAAAGCCTAATCATAGCAGCTTTAGAAGATCCATAAGCATCTTGTGGTTTATTATCACCTGACAAAGCATCTACCGATGAAATATGCACCATTGATCCAAATTTATTTTTTTTCATTTTGGGAATAATAATTTTAGATAAATAAACCATAGATTTAAGGTTTATTTCATAGACCTTATCCCAAACTTTTGGATCGATATCAGCCGAAGATATATCCTTGTTAAACCACAATACTCCAGTAGTATTAACTAAATAATCAATCTGTTTATTCTTATTGTAAAATTTTTCTATAGATGTCTTTAGTTTATTAAATTTTGTGACATCAATTTTTTTATAGGTACAATTTTTGTTATCTTTTAAGAAACCCTTAGGTGGTTCTTTTAAATCAACCATAAGTACTAAAACATTATTGGTTGATAAATTTTTGGAAACCTCTAAACCCATGCCTCCACAGGCACCTGTAACTATTGCTGATTTTCCTCTAAAAGTAAGCTTCATTACTATTTTAATTCTTTTCTTAAATGAAAACTTTTTGGTTTTGTTAAGTGTTCAAAAGCAATCTCGGATAAAGAACATCCTTTTCCAGTTTCTTTTACGCCTGTCCAAGATAAACCTGGATCAAGATAATCACATCTATTCATAAACAAGGTGCCGGTATTAACTTCATTTCCAAGTTTTTGTGCAGCTTCAATGTCTTTAGTCCAAATAGATGCAGTTAAACCGTAAGGACTATCATTCATTAAATTTATTCCTTCTTTATCATTTTCAACTGGCATAATTCCTACACAAGGTCCAAAGGTTTCTTCCATCATAAATTTCATTCCATGATCCACATTCGTTAGAACCTGTGGGGGCATATAATTTTTATGTTCCTTAGGATAATCAAATTTAGATTCCTCAATCATTTTTTTAGCACCTTGTTTAATTGCTGAGTTAATTTGATCATTAATAAAATTTGCAGACGATAATTTAACTACTGGACCAAGATTTGTTTCCTTATTTAAAGGATCACCAAGTTTATATTCATATGTTTTTTCAACAAATAAATCTAAGAAACTATTATATATTTTTTTATCTACATATATTCTCTCAATTCCACAGCAAGATTGACCTGAATTAAAAAAAGATCCGTCAACAAGATTTTCTACAGTTTTTTCTACATCAGCATCATGTCTTACATAAGCTGGATCCTTTCCACCTAATTCTAGAGCAATACTTATAAATTTATTAGTTGTAGCTTTTTGAACTTCATAACCAGCTTTAACCGAACCAGTGAAAGAAACAAATGCAGTTCTTTTATCTGATACTATTTTTAAGCTATCTTCATGATTTAAATGTAAATAATTAAATACATTTTTGGGAAGAGTTTTTTTTGCAGATTCATATAATTGTTCAGCACAAAGAGGTGTCTGAGCAGAATGTTTTAGAATAACTGAATTTCCAGAAGCAAGAGAAGGTATAATAGAATTAACGGATGTTAAGTAAGGATAATTCCAAGGAGCAATAACAAAAGAAACACCCATAGGAATTCTTTTTATATAATTTATAAAATTTTCTTTTTCTGGCAAATAAATATTTTGTAATTTATCTTCTGCTATTGAAAGCATATAATCTGCTCTCTCTTTAAAACCTTTTAGTTCACTTATTGCTTGAGAAATTGGTCTTCCCATTTGTCTAGTAATTTCCTCAATAATTTGACTTTCTTTTGACAGGAAGTCACTTACAAAATTTTGTAATAAAATGATTCTCTCATTTACTGGAAGTTTGGCCCATTCATTTTGTGCAATAACTGAATTTGATAAAGTATCTTCAATTAGTTTTGAGTTATAATCTCTCTCAATATAAATTGTATTATCTATTGGTGTGATAGTTTGGATCATAAAAAACTTAAGATTAGACTAGATTAATTTCATTTACCATATTAAAAATTCTCAATAAAATAAATTTAAATATGACAAATTATAATTGGAATTATCCTACAACGATGTGGGTAGGTGAAAAAAGAGTTAAAGATTTACACCTAGCTTGTAATAATTTAAATATTAAAAACCCTTTATTTGTAACTGATAAAGATCTTATAAGTTTGCCGTTTGTAAAAGAAATTATTTCAGATTTAAATAATCATTTTAAAGAATTAATAACTTTTTCTGATTTTGGGGGTAACCCAATTGGTGAAAACGTAGATGAGGGGGCAAAAATTTATAAAAAAAATAAATGTGATGGTGTTATAGCATTTGGTGGTGGAAGTGGATTAGATGTTGGTAAAGCGGTAGCTTTTATGGCAGGTCAAACAAGACCTATATGGGATTTTGAGGATATAGGCGATTATTGGAAAAGAGCAGATGAAAAAAATATTGCTCCAATAATAGCTGTACCAACTACAGCTGGCACAGGTTCAGAGACAGGAAGAGCTTCGGCAATAATTAACAATCAAACTGGAGTAAAGAAAATTATATTTCATCCAAAATTTTTACCATCCATAGTTATTTTAGACCCAACCTTAACAATTGATTTATCCCCAAGACTAACTGCTGCAACAGGAATGGATGCTCTCGCACATAATTTAGAAGCTTTCTGTGCTCCTGGCTTTCATCCAATGGCTGATGGTATTGCAATTGAAGGAATGAAGTTAATAAGAAAATCACTTTTAAAAGCAGTAGGTAATGGAAAAGATTTAAGTGCTAGGGCAGATTTGTTAGCTGCAGCAAGTATGGGCTCAACTGCTTTTCAAAAAGGATTAGGTGCAATTCATTCATTAAGCCATCCTGTTAATGCGCAATATGATATCCACCATGGATTATCTAATGCAATTTTTATGCCATATGTTTTAACATTTAATAAAGATTTGATTGAAGATAGAATTGTTTCTATATGTGACTATCTTAATATCGATAAAAACTTTAAGAGTTTTTTAGATTGGATTTTAGATTTAAGAAAAGATTTAGAAATACCCCATAAACTTTCAGACGTTGTAGAAAAAAGTAAAATTGATTTAAATAAATTATCTCAAATGGCTTTAGATGATCCATCGACAGGAACTAATCCAAAAAAATTATCTCTAGAAGATATGAAATTATTATATGAACATAGTATTTCAGGAGAATTATTTTAATGAAAAGAATTCTAGTTGTTGAAGGAAATTTAAGGGAAGAAAATCAAGGTTTTATTGATGGAGGAATTAAAACTCATACCGAGAGTCTAAAGGATAGCATAAGCCACTTTACGAAAAATTTAGATATAGATGTAGCCAATCCATCATCAGATGAAAATATTTTTGAAACTGTTAAAGATTTAAGCAAATATGATGCTCTTATTTGGGGTGGTAGCAGTCTTAATATTTATAACGATACTATTGAAATTAGAAGACAGCTTGAATTTATGAGAGAATGTCAAAAGAAAATTAAAAAAATGTTAGCGATTTGCTGGGGAATGCAGGTGGCTGTAACAGTAGCAGGTGGAGAAGTAAAAAGATGTAAAACAGGATCTCATAGAGGTATCGCGCATAATATAAAAATAAATAACGAAGGGCTCAAACATCCTTTATATAAAAATAAAGACAAAATATTTAATACTCCAGCATTTAATTTTGATGAAGTTGTAACTTTGCCACAAAACTCAACTTTACTGTCTTCAAATTCAATTAATAAAGTTATGGCTACAAATTTTCAAGTAGGAGATTGTGAAATTTGGGGTATTCAATATCATCCTGAAATTACTTACAAAAAAATGGTCAGCTTGATTCATTTTAGGAAAGATCGACTTTTAAATAATAAGGCTTTTAAGGACGAGGTAGATATAAAAGAGCATGTAAAAATTATTGAAAATGAAGACAAAATAACAAAAAAAGATACAAGAATGAGGGAACTAGAGAACTGGCTAAACTATATAGATGTTCATTAATACCAAAGAAAAAATTATAAACTATTTCAATTCAGGTATAAAAAAAAAATTACTCATAGGCGTTGAAAATGAAAAATTTTTATTTTCAAAGAAATCTAATAAAAGAGCTAGTTACACTGAAGTTAGAAAAGTATTAAGTTTATTAAAATCAAAGTTTAATTGGAAACCTATAAAAGAAAAAAATAATTTAATTGGACTTAGCCATAGAGGAAAATCGATAAGTTTAGAACCCGGAAATCAAATTGAATTAGCTGGAGATAAGTTAAAAAGCATACATGAAGTGTGCTTTGAAGGAAACTTATTTCAAAATCAGCTTAACGATGTATGTGAAAAAGTTGGACTTGAGTCAATTGCCATAGGTTACGATCCCTATACCAAACTAAACAAGGCACCAAATAATCCAAAAGCAAGATATAAAGTTATGACTGAAGAAATGCCAAAAGGTGGCAAGCTAAGTTTGAATATGATGTACCAAACGGCAGGTACACAAATAAATTTAGATTATTTATCAGAAAATGATTTTATAAAAAAATTTAAGTTAGCTGCTAGTTTGACACCTCTTTCAATAGGAATTTTTGCCAATTCTCCTGTCAAAGAAAAAAAATTAACAAGATATTTGTCATATAGATCAAAAGTTTGGCAAAGTACATCTAGAGGAGGATTGCCTAAAATTTTTTTAGAAAATTTAGATTTTGAAAAATATGCGGATTTTATATTAAACAAACCTCTTCTATTTATTAACAAAGGAAAAAAGGTAATAGCAGGTAAAGGAAAAACATTTCAAGATTATATGATGGGAAACATTAGAGATATTAAAAACCAAAAACCAAAAAAAAAAAATCTAGAAGTTCATTTAAGTACAATATTTACAGAATTAAGATTAAAAAAATATATAGAAATTAGATCATTAGATGCTTGTGAATGGGATTGTCATTGTGCAGGACCTGCATTTTTCACTGGTTTAATTTACTCAAATTTAGAGGAATCTCTTGATATAATTAAAAAATGGAAAACTAATGATATTTTAAATGCCTACATAGAAGCTCCAAAAAAGGGTTTAAAAACTGAAATAAACAATAAATCAATTAGATATTGGGGGAATGTTTTTTTAAAATTATCTAAAAAAGGCTTAAGGAAGAGAAATATAATAAATAAAAAAAAAATGAATGAAACTATATTTTTAAGTAGCGTAGAAAATATTTTAAAAGAAAATAAAACTAAAGCAGAATTAATAATAGGAAGAATGAAAAATTAAATGCAAAAGATTATTGCAATACAAGCAAATTCTGTAGGTTTAATAAATATTGAAACTGATACAACTTTACAGCTCGCTCTTGAAGCACAAAAAAGATCTTATCAAATTTATTGGTATGAAACAAAAGATTTAAGTTTAATAAAGGAAAAAGTATATGCTAAAGCAAAAAAAGTAATTTTTTTTGAGAACAGAAAAAAATATTTTAAAATTTTAAAACATGTAAATTTGGACCTTTCTATAGCAAATTATATTTTAATTAGACAAAATCCACCGTTTAATATGGATTATATAACCTCTACATTATATTTAGAAAATATACCTAAAAAAGTTAAAATATTAAATAATCCAATTTCAGTAAGAAATATTTCAGAAAAATTTTATTCAATTAATTTTTTAAAATTCATGCCTCCAACAATATTTACCAAAGACTTAAAGCTAATTAAAAAATTTTACAAAGAAAATAAAAAAATAGTTATTAAGCCTATTCATGGTTATGCTGGTAAAGATATATTATTTATAGATAGGAACTTTAATGAAAAGACTATTAAAATATACATCAAAAAAATAGGCCATGTTATGGTTCAAAAATTTCTTCCCTTAGTTAAGCATGGAGATAAGAGGGTTTTTATTTTAAATGGTAAAGTTAAAGGAGCCATTAGAAGAGTTCCATCTAAAGGTTCTATTTTGTCAAATATTTCTCAAGGAGGATCGGCATTAAAAACAAAATTAAATAAAAAAGAATTACATATTTCTAAAGTTATTGCAAAAAAACTGAAAAAAAATAATATTTTTTTTGCTGGTATAGATCTAATTTCAAATTATTTAATTGGAGATATAAACGTAACATCTCCAACTGGATTACCTCAATATAAAGATTTGACTGGGATTAACTTGGCTAAAAATTATTGGGATGAAGTTAAAAAATTAAAATAAACCTTCTGTTTCACCTTTTTCATTTATCTTAATCGAGTCTGCAGCTGGTACTCTAGGTAGGCCAGGCATAGTCATTATTTCTCCACAAATAACTACAATGAACTCGGCTCCAGATGAAAGTTTTACTTCTCTTACTGGCAAGACATGTCCAGTTGGTGCTCCTTTTAAACTAGGATCAGTAGAAAAACTATACTGAGTTTTTGCAATGCAAATAGGAAGATCGGCATATCCCTTACTTTCAAAATCTTTTAATTGGGTTCTTATTTTTGTATCTGCAACTACTTCGCTTGCATGATAGATCTCTTGAGCAATTGTTTCAATTTTCTTAAACAGTGGGATTTTATCTTCATACAAGAATTTAAACGTGCTCTCACTTTTTTCGCATATATTAACGACAGTGTTCGCTAAATCTTTTGTTCCTTCTCCACCGTTAGACCAATGTGTACATAATGATATATCTACACCAAGATTTTTACAGAAATTCATCAGAAAATTTACTTCTTTTTCTGAGTCAGTAACAAAGTGATTAATTGCAACAGCAACAGGTAAGCCAAATTTTCTAACATTATTTATATGTCTTTCTAAGTTTACAACACCTTTTTTTAAAGCTTCTACATTTTCTTTAGTAAGCTCATCTTTACCAACACCACCATGCATTTTTAAAGCTCTTATTGTTGCAACAATTACTACACAATCAGGTTTCAAATTTGATTTTCTGCATTTGATATTTATAAATTTTTCTGCTCCAAGGTCTGCACCAAAACCAGCTTCGGTTATTACATAGTCAGAAAGTTTTAAAGCTGTTTTAGTTGCAATAACTGAATTACATCCATGCGCAATATTAGCAAAAGGGCCACCATGTATTATTGCAGGATTATTCTCCAAAGTTTGAGTTACATTTGGTCTAATTGCATCCTTCAAAAGAACTGTCATTGGTCCTTGAGCATTTAGATCTTTGGCAAAAATTGGATTTTTATCTCTTGTATATCCAATTGTAATATTTCCAATTCTATTTTCTAAATCTTTTAAATCTTTTGCTAAACAAAAGATGGCCATTATTTCTGAAGCTACTGTAATATCAAATCCATCTTGTCTAGGGTATCCATTCGCAATTCCACCTAAATCAACCACAATAGATCTTAATGATCTATCGTTCATGTCCATAACTCTCTTCCAAGCAATTCTTCTAACATCTATATTTAATTTATTACCCCAATAAATATGATTATCAATTAGTGCTGACAGTAAATTGTGGGCAGAAGTTATAGCGTGAAAATCTCCTGTAAAGTGTAAATTGATTTGTTCCATCGGAATTACCTGGGCATATCCACCACCAGCGGCACCACCTTTCATTCCAAATGATGGTCCTAAACTTGGTTCTCTTAAACAAACAATAGATTTTTTTCCAATTTTATTCAAACCATCAGAAAGACCAACTGATGTTGTTGTTTTTCCTTCTCCAGCTGGAGTTGGCGTTATAGCAGTTACCAAAATTAATTTTCCATCTTTCTTATCTTTTAAAGTTTCTAAATATTCTGTTTTAATTTTTGCTATATGTCTTCCCATAGGGCTATAAACTTCAGCTTTGTCAGGTACATTTATGCTATCCAATATTTCTTGAATAGGTTTCATTTTTGCTTCTCTTGCTATTTCAATATCTGTTTTAGACATAAGTTTTAAAATAAGTTTAGTTATTGAGGGGATATTTATACTTTTTTGCTTAGTTTTTAAACATCTAAAAAATATATATAAAAAAAAACAATAAAAAATAATCTTTAATGCTGTAAAAAATAATGTCTATGCAAAAATATTCAGTATTTAGTCTAATAAAAAATGCCTTCAAAGGTCATAAAGATTGGGAAGTTGCCTGGAAAGACCCAACTCCTAAAGCAGAGTATGATGTTATTATAATAGGTGGAGGAGGTCATGGTTTGGCCACCGCATATTATTTAGCAAAAGAACATAATATTACAAAAGTTGCTATTATAGAAAAAGGATGGATAGGTGGAGGTAATGTAGGAAGAAATACTACAATTATTAGATCAAACTATATGCATGATGAAAATGGTCTATTTAGTGAGTTTGGAATGGATTTATGGAGAAATATGAGTCTGGATTTAAACTTCAATGTAATGTTTTCTCCAAGAGGAATTATTAATCTGGCACATTCTGATGCACAAATGAATGCATATTCAAGAAGAGGAAACTCTATGCGTTTAAATGGAATAGATGCAGTTCTATTAAATAGAGAAGAAGTTAAAAAAATTATTCCTATGGCAGATTTTTCAGACAATGTAAGATTTCCAATATTTGGTGCATTGATGCAACCAAGTGCAGGAACCGCTAGACATGATGCGGTTGCCTGGGGTTATGCACGTCAAGCAGATTCGATGGGTGTAGATATTATTCAAAATTGTGAAGTTACAGGTTTTAATGTTGTTAATGGAAAAATTTTAGGAATTAGAACTTCTAAGGGAGAAATTAAAGCTAAAAAAATCGGCTTATGCGTTGCAGGAAGTACCAATGTTTTAGCAGAAAAACTAAACATGACATTGCCAGTAGAAACTCATCTTTTGCAAGCATGTGTATCAGAACCAATAAAACCAATATTAGATAATGTAGTTACATTTGGTGCGGGCCATTTTTATTGTAGTCAATCTGATAAAGGAGAAATGGTTATGGGGGGTGATCTTGATGGATATAACAGTTATGCCCAAAGAGGAAATTTACCAACTTTACAACATGTATTGACTGAAGGAATAGCAATGTTTCCATTTCTAAGTAAATTAAAAATGCTTAGAACCTGGGGAGGAATTATGGATATGTCTATGGATGGATCACCCATTATAGATAAAACACATATTGAAGGTTTGTATTTAAATTGTGGATGGTGCTATGGAGGGTTTAAAGCAACTCCTGCATCAGGGTGGACTTTTGCTCACACAATAGCTCAAGATAAGCCTCACAAATTAAATGAGGGTTATAGTTTAAATAGATTTAATACTGGACATTTAATTGATGAAAAAGGTCTTGGAACAAAAACTTGGATTTCTTAAATGTTGTACATAAAATGTCCTCACTGTGGATTAAGACCGCAAACTGAATTTTCATATGGTGGTGATGCGACAGTTAAAAGACCAGAATTAAATAAGGAAATTTCAGATCAAGATTGGGATAACTTTGTTTATCTGAGAAAAAGTCCAAGAGGAAAACATTTAGAATTATGGCAACATATTTCTGGATGTAGACAATGGATTAAAGTTGAAAGAGATACGCTAACCCATGAAATATTTACAACATATAAAGCTAGCGAAAATATATAAAAATGCCAGAAAACTTCAGATTAGATAAAGGTGGGTTAATAAATAGAGATAAAAAAATTTCATTTACATTTAATGGAAAAAAATATTTTGGCTATGAAGGCGATACATTAGCTTCTGCTTTACTTGCTAATGGGGTCCATTTAGTTGGAAGAAGTTTTAAATATCATAGACCTAGAGGATTTTTTGGAGCGGGAGTAGATGAGCCATATGCGATAGTTCAAATGAATAGGAATAATGAAGTTGATCCTAACGTAAGAGCTACAGAACAAGAGTTATTTGAAGGTTTAGAAGCAAAAAGTGTTAATTGTTGGCCAAATGTAGATTTTGATATTGGGGCAATAAACAATTTTTTGAACAAATTTTTTCCTGCTGGTTTTTACTACAAAACTTTTATGTGGCCCAAAAGCTTTTGGTATAAAATTTATGAGCCAATTATAAGAAAAGCAGCAGGTTTTGGATCAGCATCCATTAAACATGATAAAGAAAGATATGAACATAAATACGAATATTGTGATCTTTTAATAACGGGATCAGGACCTTCTGGCCTAGCAAGTGCCTACGCTGCAGCACAAAATGGAGCAAGAGTAATTTTAGCTGAAGATAAATCTAGATTTGGCGGAAGTCTTCTAACTAGTGAAGTAACTATCGGTAATCAAAGTGGAAAAGAATGGGCAGAAAAAATAATATCTGAACTTAAATCAATGCCAAATGTAATTGTAAAAAATAGATCTCAAGTGTTTGGTTATTATGATCACAACATGCTAGTAATGTCTGAAAGAGTAAGTGATCATTTACCTAAAACAGACAAATACACTCCTAAACAAAGACTATGGTATATAAGAGCAAAAGAAGTTGTCATTTCATCAGGATCAATTGAGAGACCTCTAGTTTTTGGAAATAACGATGCTCCGGGAGTTATGCTTTCTTCTGCAGCTAAAGAATATTTAAAAGTTTATGGAGTTTTAGTTGGAAAAAAACCAATTATATTTACAAATAATGATAGCGGATACGAAACTGCAATCGAATTTAAAAAAAATGGAATAGATCCAATCATTTTAGATACAAGAAAAGAAGCTAATTCAGAAATTATTAAAGAAGCAAAAGAATTAAACATAAATATAAAATTTTCTTATGTTGTTGTTGCAGCCAAAGGCTATAAAAAAGTAAATTCTGCAGATATTGCCAAAATATCAGATGATAAGAAAAGTATAACAAATATTGAAAATATAATATGTGATTGTATTTGTGTGTCAGGATTTTGGACACCAACGATTCATTTAGCTTCTCAATCTGGTAATAAAACTAAGTTTAATGAAGACATAGATGCGTTTATTCCTAGTCAATCTAAACAAAAAGAAACAACTCTAGGAGCGGCTAATGGAGTTTTTACATTAGAAGAAACATTAAGCACGTCTTTTGAAAAAGGAAGTGAGTTATCAAAGCAAATAACAAATAAAGAAAATAAAGTTTCAGTTCCTGCCGTAGTAGAAAAAAAATCTTCTAATCATGATAAATTTTGGTGTGTGCCATTACCAGAAGGAAAAAATTATAAAAGATTTTTAGATTTTCAAAATGATGTTGCGGTGTCTGACATAGAGCTAGCTTTAAGAGAAGGTTATAGGTCAATCGAACATGTTAAAAGATATACAACATTAGGAATGGCTACAGACC
>JBJLDH010000006.1:0-39936 GCA_045567255.1 Candidatus Pelagibacter sp.
GATTTAGTATGGGTTTTTATATTTGCATTTTTTTACTTATGGTAATTTAAATTATGGATAAAGCAGAAAAAAAAGAACAATCAGAATCTACACATAAAATAGGAATATATATGTGGATTTGGGGCTTGCTATTTGTCCTAAGTTTCTTTTCTTACATGGTTGATTGGTATAATTTTCAAGGGATGCTTAGATGGTCTTTAATATTGTTTTTCATGTTTTTAAAAGCTGGACTAATTATGGCATTTTTTATGCACTTGTTTTGGGAAAGATATGCTTTAGTCAATGTTCTTTTATGGCCAATGACTGCAATTGCATGTTTTATATTTCTTATGGCAGCAGAATTTGAATATACTTTATTTTCACGTGCATTCTATTTTGTTGTTGGGGGAGGAGTATAATAAATGGATGGATACGATTATTTAGCTGGTTTTTTATTACTTTTTATATTTTTTATTTACATTACTTGGTTTGGATTTTCAGTTAAGGTTGAAAATCAAAAAGAACAGCCAGAAAAAATTTCAATTAACCCTTACGATCAAGTTCCCCTACATAGAAAATTAATTGATAAAAAAAATAATAAAGTTGGAATGTTTGATTTAGGAAACCATATTTTAATAATTGGTCTTGTTTTAATAGTAATTTTTGTATCACTGAATGTTGAATAGTAGTGACAACAAATACAATAAATAAAAAATCTGTTTCTTTAAATTTATTATCTTATTTAAAATCTTTATTACAATTAATGAAACCAAGAGTAATGTCTTTGGTTATTTTTACTTGTGCAGTTGGATTGTTAACTTCTCCAAATCAAATTCCTTTAATTGACTCACTAATTTGTATATTTTTTGTAACAGTTGGAGCAGGTGCAGCTGGAGCATTAAATATGTGGTATGAAGCAGACCTTGATAGTTTAATGACAAGGACATGCCTTAGACCAATACCAACTGGAAAAGTAAGCAAAGATAATGCTTTGATATTTGGAGTAGTTTTATCAATCGTATCAATAATAGGACTTTATTATTTTTCAAATCTTCTATCAGCTACATTATTATTTATAACTATAGCTTTCTATGTTTTTGTTTATACCATTTGGCTTAAAAGAAAGACCCCTCAAAATATTGTAATCGGAGGTGCTTCAGGTGCATTACCACCAGTTATCGGATGGACTATTGCAACAAATTCTTTAAGTCTTGAGCCAATTACATTTTTTTTAATTATATTTTATTGGACTCCATCTCATTTTTGGGCATTGAGCCTTTATAAAGCCAAAGATTATGCTAAAGCAAAAATTCCAATGTTACCAATTACAAATGGAGTAGAAGAGACAAAGAAAAAAATATTTGTTTATTCATTGTTTATGTTGCCAATAGTTATAATTCCATACGCAATCGGTTTCACCGGTAAACTATTTTTATCAGTATCTTTGATTTTAACAGTCTATTATAATTATGTTTGTTATGATTTACTTAAATTTAAGAAGAACAAATTTGAGTTAAAAAAAGCCCAAAAAGTATTTGCGTACTCAATATTCTATTTATTTTTATTATTTGTTTTGTTTCTTGTAGATCAAATTATTAAATAAAAAAATTTATTATTCATTTTTTATAATATAGTTCTATTATTAATAATGTTTAAGAAAAAAGAATTTTCCAAAATATATTTAGCAGGTTTTTTTTTTCTTATAATAGTAATTTCTATAAGTGCAGCTATAATTTTTGAAAATAAAACAAAAGATATTAATCAAAAAATTATTACATTAAATTTAAATACCAAAGTAGAAAAAAATCTAACTTGGAATTTTTCAACAATAAATAACATTATGGAAGTAAAAATTGGCCAATTGTACAAAGTAGATTTTAATGTTGAGAATTATGGCTCAAAACAATCATCAGGAAAAGCTATTTATAATGTTATGCCAGAAACATTAAAAAAATATTTTATTGAAATTGACTGTTTTTGTTATAAAAAACAAACTTTACTACCTGGCGAAAAATCAACATACTCAATTACTTTTTATATTGATCCAAAAATGATAAATGATTCAAGATTTCAAAAATTGAACAATATGGGTATTTCTTACACTTTTTTTGATATTAAAAATGGTTAAAAGAAAATTATGAAATATGTAAGCACAAGAGACAATTCAAAAGAATATAATTTTGAGCAAGTATTTATCAAAGGATTGGCAGATGATGGAGGACTTTATGTTCCAATATCTTTAAAAAAATATAATCCTCAAGAATTACAAAATCTCAAAAATTTAAATTATAATGAATTATCTACTGAAATAATAAATTTATTTTCATCAGATTTTATTTCTAAAGAAGAACTTTCATCATTAATTAAAAAATCATACTCAACATTTAGAGAAAAAGAAGTTGTAAAAATCTCAAATGTTGGAGAAAGAAAATTGTTAGAATTATTTCATGGTCCAACTCTTGCTTTTAAAGACGTTGCAATGCAATTTATTGGAAACTTATATGAATATTATTTAAGTAAAAATGACAAAAAAATTAATATAGTTGTTGCAACCTCTGGAGATACGGGCGCAGCAGCCATAGATGCAATTAAAGGAAAATCTAATTTAAATATTTTTGTTTTACATCCAAGTAATAGAATTTCTTCTGTACAGAGAAAAATAATGACTACTGTTGAAGAAAGGAATGTTTTCAATATTGCAATAAAAGGAAATTTTGATGATTGTCAAAATATAGTTAAGAGTATGTTCTCCGACTTAGAATTTTCTAAATCGATAAACATGTCTGGAGTAAATTCAATCAATTGGGCAAGAATTATTGCTCAAGCAGTATATTATTTTTACTCTTATTTTAAATTAGATAAAGAAACGATATCATTTTCAGTACCTACTGGAAACTTTGGTGATGTCTTTGCGGGATATCTTGCAAAAAAAATGGGATTACCAATTAATAAATTAATTGTTGCAACAAACGAAAATGATATCTTACATAGGGCAATTTCAAAAGGAGATTATGTTTCAAGAGAAGTGAAAGAAACATCATCACCTAGCATGGATATTCAATTAGCAAGTAATTTTGAAAGATTAATTTATTATATCAATAATTCCGACACTTCAAAAACGGCAGATATAATGAAAAAAATTAAGCAAAATACTTATCAAGTTGAAAAAAAAAATTTAGACATGATTCAACAGGATTTTTTATCTGAAAGTTGTAATGAACAAGAGACTCTAGATATAATTAAAAAAACTTATGAAGAAAATAATATTATATTAGATCCTCATACAGCAGTTGGAGTGGTGGCTGCAAATAAACTATCCTTTAATGATTGTGTAGTTTTATCAACTGCACATCCATGTAAATTCCCAGATGCTACAAATGATGCAATCAATAAGCATGAAGAGTTACCCAAAGAAATTCAGTATGTGCTTAATAAAGATGAGAATTTTAGTATTTTAAATAACAGCACAGAAGAAGTAAAAAACTTTGTTAAAAGCAAAGTATGAAAAAATTTTTAGGGATCTTATTTCTAAGCTTGTTGTGGTGCAATAATTCTAATGGAGAAGATGATAAAATTTTATATTCTCTAAAAGAGGGTAAAAAATTAGTTTTTATAAGACATGCCTTAGCACCTGGAAATGGTGATCCAAAAAATTTTGATATAAATGATTGTTCTACTCAAAGAAATTTAGATAAAATTGGAATTATACAATCTAAAAAAATTGGCCTATTTTTTAAAAATAATAAAATAAAAATTGATAAAGTACTTTCTAGCGAATGGTGTAGATGTAAAAATACAGCAAAATACGCATTTCAAGACTTTGAAAAATTTGATGCTCTAAACTCATTTTATGATGAAAGGTTTGCAGCAAATGAATCCAAGCAAATTAATGATTTAAAGAATTATATTAAAAAATGGGATGGTGATAAAAATTTAGTTTTAATAACTCACTTTGTAGTTATTTCATCAATTTTAAATATAGCTTCATCTTCTGGAGAAATAATAGTCTCTGATAAAAATTTTAATATAATTGGCAGTATTAACACAATGTAAGAAGGCACTCTGTTGTCAGGTATTCCATTGTGAGTTTGCAGCCTCTCTTGCAATTAAATCTACTTCGTTATTTAATTTGTCAGTAGAGTGTGCTTTTACCCAAATCCACTTTATCTCAAATTCATTAGATAAAAGATCTAACTCTGTCCAGAGTTCTTTATTTTTAACTTGTTGTTTATTTGCTGTTTTCCATCCATTTTTTTTCCAATTATGGATCCATTCAGTTATTCCTGACTTTACATATTTAGAGTCTGTAAAGATTTGAACTGTACTTCCTTTGGGAACTTTTTTTAAAGCTTGGATTGGAGCAAGTAGCTCCATTTGATTGTTTGTGGTATTTTTTTTACTACCTTTTATTTGATCTTTTCCCCCATCATCAATAATTATTGCTGCCCATCCACCATTTCCTGGATTACTTAAGCATGATCCATCAGTATAAATTTTTATCATTTAACTATAATAATTTTTAAAATTACTAAATTTATTATGTACTTTAAGTTTTTGAATATACTCTCTTGGGTTCTTTATTTTAATAACAGCATTTTTTGGAGTATTTAAGTAATCGTATGTTCTTGTTAACAAATATCTAAGAGCCGCACCTCTGCATAAGATATTTAAAGATTTTTTTTCCTTATTAGAGAAACTTCTTATTTTTGAATAACCTCTAATAAGATTTTGTGATTTATTCTTATTAAATATAAATTTGTTATTTTTTTTATCAAAACACAAAGCATTTATACAAATAGCAATTTCGTAAATCAAAAAATCATTACACGCAAAATAGAAGTCTATATATCCACTGAGTTTATTTTTTTTGAAAAAAATATTATCTATAAATAGATCAGCATGAATAATCCCACGAGGTAAATTCTTTGGCCATTTATTTTTTATTTCTATGAAACTGCTCTTCATTAAACTATCTAAATTTTGGTTTATAACTTTTGATTTTTTTCCAATTTTACTTAATAATTTTGGCCATTCTTTTACAGATAATGAATTTTTTCTGTAAAATTTTAATTTTTTTGATATTTTATGAAATCTGGCAATATTTTTGCCAATTTCATAGCAATCTTTTGAATTTAATTTTAACTTATCTTTTCCTTCAACAAAGGAAACGATAGAAGCACTTTTATTCTTAATTTTTAAAACAAAACTTCCCTTTTTATTTCTTTGAGGTTTTGGACAGTTAATCTTGTACTTATTTAATCTGTCCATTAAATTCATAAAGAAAGGCAAATCTTTTTTTTGAACTCTTTTTTCAAAAAGTGTCAGAATGAATCTTGTATTTTTTGTTTTTAAAAGATAATTGGTATTTTCAATTCCTTTTTTAATACCAGTAAAACTTTTAATTTTTCCAATATTATAATTTTTTTCAATATAGTTTATATCTTTTGAATTAACTTTTGTGTATACAGCCATTAATTTAATTTTCCAGGAATTTTAAAAGTTATGTTTTCTTTGATTATTTCTACATCTTCAATCTCTATAGTAAATTCTTTTTTTAATTCTTTAATAAACTCTTCCACTAAAATCTCAGGAGCTGATGCACCAGAAGAAACTCCTATAGTTTTACAATTAGAAATTTTATCCATTGGAACTATACTCTCAGAATGAATTAGTTCTGATTTGTCACATCCATTATTTTTTGCAACTTCTACTAACCTAACTGAATTTGATGAATTTCTACTTCCAATAACAAAAAACATATCACAGTTTTTTGCAATCTTTTTTACGGCCGACTGTCTATTTGTAGTGGCATAACAAATATCTTCTTTTTTTGGTTCATTTATTTCTGGGAATTTTTTTTTTAAAATATTTATGATTTCTTTAGTGTCATCCACCGATAATGTAGTTTGTGTTATATAAGCTAATTTATTTCCATTTTTTTTTGAATATTTTACCGCATCTTCAACGCTTTCAATAAGTTCAATGCTTTCTTTAGGTAATTGACCCATAGTTCCAATTACTTCTGGGTGATTTCTATGTCCAATAAGCAATATATGAGATCCACTTCTATATAAATTTTCTGCTTCTCTATGGACTTTAGAAACCAATGGACATGTGGCATCAACATAAGTCATGTTTAAACTTGAAGCTTCTTTTGGAACATGCTTTGGAACCCCATGAGCAGAAAAAATAACTGGCCTAGTTTTATCTTTTATTTCCTCTAACTCTTCTACAAATATAGCTCCAATTTTTTTTAAACTATCTACAACATGTTTGTTGTGAACAATTTCATGTCTTACATAAACAGGTGATCCATATTTATCTATACTTCTTTTTACAATTTCAATTGCACGGTCAACACCAGCACAAAAACCTCTTGGAGATGCTAATAAAATTTTTAATTTTTTATTTTTCATTACTCATTTTTTTCAATTAAATATTCAAGCAATATATGAGGAAAAGTTAAAGAGGCCAATCCAATAAACACAACCTTATAAATAGAGTCATCTAAGTTATTGTAATTATTTATAAAATATAAAGCAATAAAATAGGCAATAATAGTAATAATAGTTAGAGGCAATGCTTTTTTGAAAAATATTGGAAAGCCTTTTCTTATATTTTTATTTATTTTTTGGATTAAGGAAATGGAATGCCTTATGGAGTGCAAGAAGCAAAAATATAAGGTAAATGCTAAAACTGGGTTAAGAAAATAATTTAAAATTATTATTGATAAAAAATCCATTAACAGAAGAGATTTTATTTCGAAACTTTTATTTAAAGATAAAATAATATTTGAAATAATACTTAAAAATAAAAAAAAATATAAAATAATATAATTTATCAAAATATTTTTAGAAATATCAAAATTTAAAGATTGAAAAATTAGTATTGTTTCTTCTCTATGAAATAATAAAGGAGATATTATTACCAGCAATCCCTTTAAAAAATAAATTAATTCAAAATTTTTATTTTTACATATAAATTCAGAATCTTCCTTGCCAAAATGAAAAGAAGCAATAATTAAAAATGAAAATAATAAAAATTTAGGAAAAAAAATCCATGTTAAAATTGTTACCAATCCAACAAATATATATCCAAAATAAAAAATAGCCGATGACTTAAAACCTAAAATTTTTATTAGTTTTTTTCCTTTAATATGGTCAAGTGAACCATGAGATATTCCAATGCTTAAAATCAATAGTAGAGAGATTATTAATAAGCTATTATTTCTTAAATATTCAAATGCAGATAAAAATATACAGAGATTAAAAAAAATTAGTGAATGGTAATAATTTATTTTAATCATTTTAATTTCTAAATAAAGCTTTAATAAAAGTCCATTTTGGCATTCTTAAAATAATTGAAAAATCTTCCAAAATACTACTTTTATTAGACAAAAATTTTATAACTGTATTTGAAGAATGACCGAACATTTTAAAGAATATATTTGGCATAATTTCAGGATTTTTATTAACAACTCTTAAAAATATTTTATCTAAAAATTTATATTTTTTTTCTATTTCAAATACTTTTGATCTTTTAATATTTTCAAAGTTTTCTCTTATAAACTTACTATGTTCTTGAATATTAAGAAAAGTATAGCCCGTACTTAATCTTGTCATGCCACCTGCTGTTCCTATATTGATTTTATTTTCTTCATTCTTATTTGCTGGATAAAAAAGAGGTATAGCTCCTTTTTCTTTATAATTTATCTTGTAATCCTTTATATTTAAATGATTTTCTACATATCTTTTAATTTGATTTTCATAATCTTTTTCTAAATTATCATTCATCATTGACAGCCAAGTAGTTTCAACAAGCGCCTTATTTTTTGCATATGGAAGCGTATAAAAAAAATGAACACTTTTTTTCTGCTCACAATCAAAATCCATAAGATTAATAATTTCGTCATCAAAAAAGTTATTTTTAGTTTCAATTTCTACCCACAAAAATGCTGCCAAAGACCATTATTATTTGTATTAAGTTCTGGAACACTATTGAAAATAAAAGAATTTTTTGAATTTATTTCGTTAATATTTTTAAAAAAATTTATATTTTTATTTCTTTTTAATTTTTCATTTATTTTTTTATAAAATAACCCACTATCGATACTCTGATATGGATAATCATTACATTTTAAAAACCTAGTTTTATTTGGGATATTTATAGAAAAATTTTTCCAACTTTTTTTTACACAATCATCAAAATTATGAGGAATTATTTTCCAAAAAGACCATGTCTTATCTCTTTTGTATTCATCTCTTGGCTCAATAATGGCTAGAGTTTTATTTGCTAATTTGTTATGGATTTCTAATTCGTACGCTAAAGATAAGCCCGCACAACCGCCACCAATAATTATATAGTCAAAGTCTTTCATCTAAATTTATTTCTTCATTTATTAGCTGATGCTCTATATTTCTATGGTGATCTTTACTTTTAATCAATGATAGTCCTATTAAGTCAAATAACGATAATAAAGTTTGAATCATTTTGCCAGCACCTGTTACATAAATTTTTCCTGAATTGTTATAATTTTCGATAGATCCTTTATTAAGAATATTTCGTCCAATTTTTCTGTAAAGCCTTCTTGCAACTAATATTGAAAAACGAAAAATAAATGGAATTTTTTTTATAGATGTAAAACAACTATCATAAAATAAATCAGCAGTTTTTAAAGTTTCTTTTATTGATTCAAAATTATGTGATATATAAAATCTATTATTTTTTGAATCTTCCATAACATCTCTTGAGATATTAGTAAGTTGCATAGCTATACCCAAATCGATAGCAGATTTAAGAGAATTTTTATCTTTAACATTTAAAATTTTTGCCATCATTAATCCAACAGTACCTGCAACTCTATAAGAATAAATAAATAAATCTTTTTTTGAATTTATTTGTACTTTATTTCTTAAATCTGATTCAACGCCATCAAATAAATCATCAACTATTTTTTTAGAAATTTTAAATTCTTTTATTAGTGACCACATGTTTTTTATAATTGGATCATTGAAGTTTTGGTTATTAAAATTATTCTTAAAGTTTAAAAAGTTTTTTTTTTTAATATCTATTTCTTCTTCAATATCTGCAATGTTATCTACCGTTCTACAGAAATCATATAAATTAGAACATTTTAAATAAATATTTTTAGGTAAAAAAAAACCAGCCCAGTTAAAAGATTTTGCATATTTAGATAAATAATTACTATTTAGCATTATAAAATTTTATCTAATACTTTAGCAGAAGATAATACCCCTGGGACACCCGCGCCTGGATGTGTACCAGCACCTACAAAGTATAAACCATTATATATCTCTGATTTATTATGAAATCTAAAATAAGCAGATTGAGAAAATTTAGGTTGGATTGAAAAACCAGAACCATATTTTGTATTAAGTTCTTTTTCAAAATAATCTGGTGTTAGATAAAATTCTTCCACAATATTTTCTTTTAAGTTTGGTAACAAAGATTCTCCCATTTTATCTATTACGAGATTTTTTATTTTATCTCCTTCTACCGACCAATCTATACCAGATTGGTTATTTGGCACTGGAACTAGCACATAAAAGCAATCATGTCCCACGGGAGCCATAGATTTATCTGTAGCTGTAGGCCTATGAAGATAATAGCTTATATCTTTATTTAACCTTTTGTTGTTAAATATATCATCTAAATGTTCTTTATATTTGTCCCCAAATTTAATTGTGTGATGTTCTACATTTTCATAAATTTTTTTGGTACCAAAATAATATACAAATAAACCCATAGAATATTCCATTCTTTTCATTTTCCAATTGAAGATTAGATTAGTATTTTTTTGATTTATCAATTTTGAATAAACAGCTGGTGGATCAGCATTGCAAATGACATTTTCAGCTATTATTTCTTTTTCATTATTTAATTTGATACCAGTAATTTTATTATGTTTTGAATTAATATTTATAACCTCTCTATTTTTTAGAATCTCAATATTTTCTTCTATCATCAATTTTTCCAAACCATTAATAATTTGTCCTGTTCCACCCATTGAATAATGGATCCCCCATTTTTTTTCCAGGTATAAAATCAAACCATATATTGAAGTTGTAGTAAAAGGATTTCCCCCAACTAATAGTGGATGCATACTTAATAATCTTCTTAATTTTTCATTTTTGATGAAGGAAGATACTAAAGCGTAAACAGATTTGTAGCTCTTTAGATTTATTAGAGCAGGAATTTGTTGTATCATGAAATAAGGCTTATCAAATGGAACTGCAGATAGCTCAGTAAATCCTTTATCAAAAATTTTCTTAGTAAAATTTAATAATTTTTCATAACCAATAATATCTTCTGAGTTTATTTTTTTAATTTGATCTTTCATATTTTGCTCGTTACCTGAATAATCAAATTTAGATCCGTCTTCGAACACAAATCTGTACCAAGTTTCTAATCGTTTTATATTTATATAATCTTCGGGATTTTTATTAAATAATTGAAAAAGTTCATTTATCAAATGGGGTGCGGTAATAACAGTGGGCCCACCATCAAAAGTAAAACCATTTCTCTTAAAAACTCTAGCCCTACCACCTAAGTCATTGTGTTTTTCAATTAATGTAACATTGTGTCCTTTTGCTTTAAGTCTAAGTGCTGCTGCAATTCCACCAAAACCAGACCCTATTACTACTGAATTCATTAAGATTAATTTTATATTATTTTTAAGAAAAGTAACGTAATTATCTATTACTTAAGAATTGATATTTTTAAGTTCAGATTTTGCTTCTTTAAGATTTTTTTCGAACAAATTATCTAATTTTGATTTATCTATAGAAGTAGTTATGATTTTTTTAACAGAGCTAACAGATATTTTGATTGATTCATCTTTTATTTCTTTAATCGCAGCCTCTTTCATTTGAGAAATTTTTGTTTTTGCTAAATTTTTTTTAATTTCTGCAGATTTATGAAATTTATCATTCATATCAATAACAAGTTTATCCGATTCACTTTTAGCCTCATCTAGTATTTTTTTTGTTTCTACACTTACTGAATTTAATTTACTTTGAGCATTATCTAAAAGTTTTTTTGACTCAGTTCTCAATTTTTCGCTTTCATCAATTTCATTTTTTATATCAGTAATCATTTTACTTAGTAGGCTATTAACATTTTGTGGAATTTTAAAATAAATCAAAGTTCCAAAAAAAATAATAAATGATACCGCTACCCAGAAAGTTGCATCAAATTCCATTATGATTTTCCTTACTTTTTTTCGATTGCTCCTCAACTATTGCAGATATACTACTATTATTTACTTCTTCCCCAATTAATTGTTTTACCAACTCAGAAGAAGTTTCAACAGCTATATTTTTTATCTTTTCACTTGAGTTTATCTTTAGAGTATTTATCTCTTCTTCAGCTTCATTTATCTCTTTATCAATATCTTTTTCTAAAGAAACTCTTTTATTATTTATATTTTCTAATATTTTTTGTCTAACCTCATTAAAATGGTTTTTTGCTTCATGTTTACTTTCTAAAATAATTTTTTCAAATTCTTTTAGTTTTTTTTCACTTTCTTCCCTCTGCGTCTCTGCTGTTTCTATATTTTCTAAGATTTGTGATTTTCTAGACTCTAAATTATTGCTAATTTTAGGTAAAATTAATTTTGATAAAACTATATATAGAATACCAAAAGTTAAAATTAACCATACTATTTGAGAAACCCAAAATTCAGGGTTAAGTTGTGGCATACCACCACTTTCGCCACTTTGTGCATAAGTTATTTGCACAAAGTTTAAAGTAACTATTTGAATAACTATTTTTCTTAGCATCAATTAAAATGCGAATAAAATAATCAAAGCAACTACTAGACCAAATAATCCTGTTGCTTCAGCTAAAGCAAATCCTAATAATAAATTAGGGAATTGTTTTTGAGCTGCTGAAGGATTTCTCATTGCACCAGAAAGGTAGTTACCAAATATAATACCTATTCCAACCCCAGCACCTGCTAAAGCTATTGCCGCAAGTCCTGCTCCTATCATTTTTGCTGCTTCTAATTCCATTTTTTCCTCCTTTTTTATAGTTAATGGTGTAAATTTAATGCATCATTTAAATAGATGCAGGTTAAAATTGCAAAAACATATGCTTGAAGAAAAGCAACTAATATCTCCAAGCCAGTTAACGCAACAGAAAAACTTAGTGGAAGCCATCCACCAACAATTCCAAGACTTATAACAAAGCCTCCGAATACTTTCATCATAGTATGACCAGCCATCATATTTGCAAATAATCTTACTGATAAACTAACCGGTCTACTAAGATATGAAATTATTTCAATTACTACGATTAATGGAAGTAAAATTATTGGAACTCCACTAGGCACAAACAGCTTTAAATATCCTAGCCCATGTTTAACAAATCCAATAATTGTTACCGCAATAAAAATAAATGCTGCCAATGCAAATGTAACAATAATATGACTAGTTACAGTAAAAGCATAAGGTATCATTCCAAACATATTGCAAAATAATACAAACATAAATAATGAAAATATGAATGAAAAATAGGGCTTTGCTTTAGATCCTGCTGTATCACTTATCATTTTCGATACAAATGAATAGCTAAGTTCTGCTAGTAATTGAATTTTATCTGGTATTAATGATTTTTTTTTAGCACCTAAGTTGAAAATAATTAGTACTGCTAAAGAACTAATTACCATAAACAGACTTGCATTTGTAAAAGAAATATCTACTTCTCCCAGTTTTATTTCTGGACCAATTCTATAAACATTAAATTGGTACATTGGATTTGCTGCCATTATTTTACTTTTCTTTACTATTTTTGCATTCTTTTAGCAGATTTAATCACGTTAATTATTCCAGCGATTACACCTACAAAAAAAAATATTAAAATTAACCATGGCTTAGTACCAAACCAATTGTCTAAAATAAACCCAATAATTGTCCCAACTACAACTGCAGATACTAATTCAGTACTCATTTTAAAAGCCGCGCCCATGCTTGAAGACGATTCTGAGTTTTTTGGCGAATTTCTAGATTTTGCTTTATTTTTTGCAATTTTTAGGCGAGTTTTAAACTGATCTTCTGACATTGATTAATTATGCAACCATGCTTTCAGCTTTTTGAAGATCAACAGCAACTAACTGACTAATACCTTTTTCTGGCATTGTTACTCCATATAATCTATTCATTTTTGACATTGTTAAAGCATGATGGGTAACAATAATAAACCTTGTTGAAGTGATTTTCGTTAATTCAGATAAGAGATTGCAAAATCTTGTTACGTTAGCATCGTCAAGTGGAGCATCAACTTCATCTAAAACACATATAGGTGCCGGGTTAGTTAAAAAGACTGCAAAAATTAAAGATAGCGCAGTTAAAGCTTGCTCCCCTCCTGATAAGAGCGTTATGGATTGAAGTCTTTTTCCTGGAGGACTTACCAACATTTCTAAACCTGCATCTAGAGGGTCATCAGAGTCAACTAATTCTAGTTTAGCACTACCTCCATTGAATAGCTTTGTGTATACTTCATTAAACTTTCTATTTACTTTTTCAAAGGCTTCAAGCAATCTTTCCCTTCCTTTTTGATTTAATTCATTAATACTTTCTTTGAGTTTAATAATCGCTGTTACAAGATCTTGTCGGTCTTTTTCCATTTTTTTTATTTCATCCACGTATTTTGAAGTTTCCTCATCTGCAATTAAATTTACAGAGCCTAATTTTTCTCTTTCTCTTTTTTTTTTATCTAATAATTCTTCTTGAGTAACAGTATCTGGAAATTCTTCTTCTTTTTCAAGATTTGAAAATTCAAGTAGATTACTTTCATTTAAATTTAGTTCAGATACAACTCTATCGAGCAAGTCATTTTTTCTTTTATTTAATCCATCAATTGTTGCTCCTGAGCTGGCCTTTCTTTCTCTTATTTCAATTGAATTATCTTTAGTGATATTTAACTCTTTTCTTAAGCTGACTACTTTTATATCAATTTCTTCAATTAAAATTTCATTTTCATTTTTTTCTTTTTCTGAAATTCTTAAACTTTCAGATATCTGACCTTTTTTTTCTGCTTGAGTTTGTGGTTGTTTTTCTAATTCATTTAATTTTAAATTTTGCTTATTTTTTCTCTCATTTAATTCAATGGACATTTT
Organism: Candidatus Pelagibacter sp.; assembly: GCA_045567255.1. Classification (GTDB taxonomy): domain Bacteria; phylum Pseudomonadota; class Alphaproteobacteria; order Pelagibacterales; family Pelagibacteraceae; genus Pelagibacter. The sequence goes on from JBJLDH010000006.1 coordinate 14,117, forward strand.
TTTAGAATTATTTAGTAAATTTTTCCAACTCTCAATTTCTTGATCAATTATTTTTATTCTTTCATTTCTTTTAACTGATTCTTTTTTGATATTTTGGTTTTTACTATATGTTTCTGCATAACTTTCTTGAAATTGTTTAATTATTTCATTTCTTGAATTTAAATTTGAAATTAAACTATTATTTTCTATATCTTTAATTTTTATGTTTATAAAAGATAGGTTTGTTTTGCATTCTTCTATTATGGTTATTGCTTCTTCACTTTTATTTTCGCTTATTAAGACTTTTGCTTTATCTAATTGTTCTTTTGTCAAATTAACAGTTTCAGCATTTTTTTTTAAAAATTCTAAATTAAAATTTTCAAGCAAAGTATCCATTCTATCTTGCTCTATCTTTAGTTTGGTTTTAGCTTCTTCTAGATCTTGATTTGAAAGTTTTTCTGTTTCATAGTATTTTGAATCTATTTCTATTAATTGATTTTTTTCTTCTTTAAGTCTTTTTTCATTAGAATTTGCATCAATTACAATACTTTTCTCTCTATCAATATCTTCATCAATAACTTTTAATGTATTTTTTATTGAATCTATTTCTTCTTTTATTCTATTATTTTCTTCGTCCAATCCTTTTAGCTCTAGATTTAGCCTTTGTATCTTTGATAAATTCTCTATATTTTTTTCTCTTACTGGCGTTACTTTTTCAACTTCTATTTTTATTTGTTTATCTATTTCTTCAAATTTATTATTGAATTCATTTACTTTGTCATCTGCTTCAGTATTTATTTCATTTTCTAATTTTATTTCATGATCTATCTCTTTTAATTTTAAATAATATAAACCAGACTCAACCTTGCGAATTTCTTCAGATATTGCTTTATATTTTGCGGCTTCCTCAGCTTGCTTTTTTAAATTTTCGAGTTGTTTTTCTTGTTGCCTTCTTAATTCATCTGCTCTTTTTAAATTATTATCCGCAGCTCCTAATCTCAATTCTGCCTCATGTCTTCTAACATGCAGCCCCGCTATACCTGCTGCCTCTTCTAATATTGCCCTTCTATCAGATGGTTTTGCTGTTACCAAAGCTCCAATTCTTCCTTGACTTATAATAGAAGGCGAATGAGCTCCAGTTGATAAGTCAGCAAAAAACATTTGAGCATCTTTTGCTCTTACTTCTTTTCTATTTATATAAAATTTTGAACCTTTATCTTTTTCAATTTTACGTTTGATTTCAATATCGTCCAATTCATTATACTGATGTGGACCATCTTTATTTTCGTTTGATAGGCTAATAGATACCTCGGCAATATTTTTTGAAGGTTTATTTGAGGTTCCCGAAAAAATAACATCTTCCATACCCGAACCTCTCATGCTTTTCGCTGAGGTTTCACCCATGCACCACCTTAATGACTCAACTATATTTGATTTACCACATCCATTGGGCCCAACTATTCCGGTTAGCCCTTCTTCAATCAAAAAATTTGTTTTTTCAGCAAATGATTTAAATCCATTTAAATGGATTTTTTTAAACTCCATTCACTGACTTATATCAGCTTTTCTAAAAATTTTTTCAATTTTTTGTAATTTGTTGGATTTTTGAACTTTTCCCCGTTAATAATTAATGTAGGAGTTGCATCAACTTTGAATTTTTTAGCACCCTCGATTCGGTCTTCCAATATGTGGTCTTCAACTTCATTATTGTTTAGACATGATTCTATGTCTAAGTTAAATAATGATTTTTTAACAATATTTTTAATATTTTTATCTATTTCTTCAATTGTGCTTCCCTTAAGCCACTGTCTCTGATTCTCAAATAGATAATGAAGAATTTCTGAATTTCCATCATTTTTACAGTGTGCAATCTTTGATGCATTTAATGCAGCTTTATCCAAAGGAAAATTTCTGAACTTCATATAAATGTAACCCTTATCAATAAAATCTTGCTTTAATTGTGGGTATATATTTTTATGAAAATCTGCACAATGACTACAGGTTAGTGACTCAAATACTTCAACTTTAATTTTTGCATTTAAGTTACCTTCGACTAAAGACTTCACTCCAGATTTAGTATCGACAGTTTCCAGCTTAGTTGTTTTATCTTTTGTTTTTGAAGAATCTTCTTTTGGTCGATCACATCCTGATAAACTTAAAAATACAGATAATATTATTATTATAATTTTTTTCATTTTGATCTAAATAATTTGTTTAATTCTAATAACGATTTTTTAATCTTATCATTTTTAATACCATCTATTTTTTTTATATGCTCTTTTTTTGTCGCATTAACAATTTTTATCTCTTTATTTTTTTCATGTTGGCCTTCAAAAGTATTAAGTTTTATATTTTTAACAGCTTCATAGCCGAAGTAGGCATTAATTCTATTAATTATATCTTTTTTTGAGTATTCTAATTCAACTTCTTTGCCTCTTTTAACCATTATTTTTAAATATCTTCCACCTAATTTATTCGAGCTTTTAAAAGATTTTGGATAACATACTTTAAATAATTCATCTCCCACAATATATTTCCAGTTATCCAAAGTTTCTGAATACATATGTCCTTTTTTCTCGAGTATTCTTTTTATTTTTGTGGGTAAAGTATTTTTAAAAGATCTTAATCCTTGAATGGTTTTATATCTCTGCTTAGTATTGTATTTAATAGTCATATGAATGATAAAAACATATCAAAAAAAATTCTTTATTGGTACGATAATAATAAAAGGTTTTTACCTTGGAGAAAAAAAGTTTCAAAGAAACAAAGAGAATATTTTACTTTAGTTAGTGAGTTTATGCTCCAGCAAACACAAGTAAAAACTGTAATTCCTTACTTTATCAATTTTATAAAAAAAATTCCTAATCTAAAGGGTCTGTCTAAAGTAAAAAATGAAACTCTAATGAGATCTTGGGAAGGCTTAGGATATTATTCTAGAGCTAGAAATTTAAAAAAGACAGCTATTAAAATATTAAAAGAATATAATGGAAGGCTGCCTAGCAATATTGAAGATTTAAAAAAATTGCCAGGTATTGGAGATTATACTTCAAAGGCAATAATGGCTATTGTTTTCAACAAAAAAATTATACCACTGGATGGAAATGTTGAGAGAATACTAAAAAGAGTTTTTTATTTAAGAAAAGAAGAAGAAATTTCTAAAGAATATTTAAATAGTAAAATTCATTTTTTTGGATCTTCAAATAGAGCAAGCGATTATGCTCAAGCCATAATGGAGATTGGCGCTTTAGTTTGCAAACCAAATAATCCTTTATGTCTTAAGTGTCCAATCTCATTAAATTGTATTTCATTAGAAAAAAATGATTTTACAATTAAAACAAAAAACAAATTTAATAAAACAAAATATTTTGAAGCACAAATTTACCAAAATAATGATAAATATTTATTAGTAAAAAATAATAAATTTAACTTTTTAAAAAATATGCCAATTTTTCCAATGAATGAAGTTGAGAAGAAAAAATATAAATATTCAAATAGTAAAAAAATTAATATTAAATTATCAAATATGGATATGAAAATAATATTAAATATAATTTATAAATTGCCAAATATAAAAAATAAAATTTTACTTAATCGTACTAATACTAAATCAATAATTTTGCCTTCATTTACAAAAAAAATATTTAGCTCTATCTCAAAAATTTAATGAAAAAGATCGCTATCATTGGTGGAGGAATTTCTGGTTTGTATATTGCAAATTTGTTAGAAAAAGAAAAAGATTATAAATATAAAATTTTTGAAAAGCGTTCTAAGCTTAATGTAGAAGAAGGTTATGGAATACAGCTATCAGTAAATAGCATTAAATTACTTAACAAAATTAATTTTAGAAATATATCCGCTGCAGATATTTGCTTTCCATCAAAAGTTAATTTTTTTAAATCAAATAATCCTAATAAAATATGTGATATAGATCTTACTCAATTTAATGATGATTTAAACAGATATACGACAATAAAAAGATCAACTCTTTTAAAATTTCTATTAGAAAGTATCCCTAAAGATAAAATAAAGTTTAATACAACCTTAAGTCATTTAGACTATAGTAATAATATTAAAGCTTATTTTTCTGATGCATCGGAAGAAAATTTTGATTTTTTAATTATAGCTGATGGTGTCTTTTCACAATCTAAATTAATAATCACAAAGGAAAGTTCAAAGCCGAAATATAACAACAGTATAGCTCTTAGAGGAAAACTTAACAAACATAATGATAACAATATTTCTATATTTATGGGATCAAATTTTCACTATGTAATTTATCCAGTTAATCAAAGCAGTGAATATAATTTCGTTGCAATTTTACATAAAAAATTAACAGAAACACAATTAGAAAACCAAAAAATTTTACAATCTGAAGAATTTATAAATTCTTTAAAGGAAATTTTAATCAAAAATTCTTCAACAAACTTAGAAAATTTGAGCAACATTCAAGTCTTTCCTGTTTTTGTCAGTAAAGTTTTGCCAACCACAAATCAAAAAAATGTTTTTTTCTCTGGTGATGCACTATTTGCCTTTCCCCCGTCTTTTGCTCAAGGAGCTTCACAAAGCATTGAAACAGCCCATGACATTTTTGAAAGTATTATTAGTGGCTCAGACAATTTGTATAAAAAAAGAATTAGTAGAATTCATTCGATAAATTGGAGATCAAAACTTAATCATTTTGCATTTCATTTATCAAATCCAATAAATATTTTTATTAGAAATTTAATATTGAAATATATTTCAAAAAATAAAAAGTTTCTTAATAGTTATTTAGGTAAAATTTATAGAAATTAGATTGTTGGTCTTAATCTTTGTCTCAAATCATCAATTGGTTTAAGCGAATTTCCCGATTGATAATGCCAGAAAGTCCAACCATTACAACTTTCGGCTCCAATAATTTTAGCTGCTACCTTATGAATTGATCCTTCTGATTCTTGATATTTAATACTTCCATCGACCATTATTTTAGCATTAACCTTTTTCTTTTGGTCATAAATCTCTGTCCCTGGTTTTATTAATCCCATCTCAATTAATGAACCAAAAGGAACTCTTGGCTTAGCTCTATTATTTTGCAAAGTATCTAAATATTCATCTTCAATAACTTTCGTATTTTTCAACCTTGTATTTGCAGCTTCAAAATAATTTTTTTCTTTCTCAATACCATAATAATTTCTACCAAGTTTTTTTGATACAACAGCCGTAGTCCCAGATCCTAAGAATGGATCCAAAATAAAATCGTTTTTATGTGAAGATGCTAATATAATTCTATGTAATAATGATTCAGGTTTTTGTGTAGAATGAACTTTAACCCCATTTTTTTTAAGTCTTTCTTTGCCATTGCAAATAGGAAAGTTCCAAGTCGATCTCATTTGAAGATCATCGTTCAAACATTTCAGAGACTGATAATTAAATTTATATTTAGATCCTTCATTTTTAGAAGCCCAAATTAATGTTTCGTGAGCATTTGTAAATCTTGTACCTCTAAAGTTTGGCATTGGATTTTTTTTATTCCAAATTACATCGTTAAGAATCCAAAAACCCAAATCTTGGATTATAGACCCAACTCTAAAAATATTATGATAACTTCCAATTACCCAAATAGTACCATTTTTTTTTAAGATTCTTTTGCTTTCAGATAGCCAATTCAAAGAAAATTCATCATAACTTTTAAAATTTTTAAATTTATCCCATTTATCATCAACAGCCTTAACCTTTGATCTGTCTGGTCTGCTTAACTCTTTTTTTAATTGAAGGTTATAGGGCGGATCTGCAAAAATAAGGTCGAATGTTTCGTTTGGAATTTTTTTTAGCTCCCTAAGGCTATCTCCATTAATTATTTTGTTTTTTAAAATTGATTTAATCATTTTATAAAAGATGATTAGACTCCACCCAAGAGTCCAGGTCAACCTATGATTGAATTAACTTGTCTCTACTTGTTGTCAATTTTTATTGAGACTCAATATATTGTGTATTGGCTTAAATGTTTTTCGATGAAATTTAGTTATTCCAAACTTCTTTATGGCCTTTATGTGTTCTATTGTTCCATAGCCAGCGTTTAAATGCCATTTGTAGCTTTTAAAATTTTTAGAAATGCTAGTAATCAATTTATCTCTTGAAACTTTTGCAATTATAGATGCTGCAGATATTTCCGCTATTTTTTGATCACCTTTAATTATAGTTTTTATAAGATAATTTTTTATTTCAGGAGATTTATTTCCATCAATAAGAACTATTTTTGGTTTCTTTTTAAGTTTTAAAATAGCCCTTTTCATTGCCAGTAAACTAGCATTTAAAATATTAATTTTTTCAACTTCTTTTAAAGAAGCAGAACCAATGGCCCATATAGAATTTTTTTTTATATATTTTGCTAAGATTTCTCTTTTGGTTTTATTTAGCTTTTTTGAATCCCTTAGTTCTTTTTTATTTATATTTTTATTTAGAATAACTGCCGCAGCATAAACGGGCCCAATCAAACTGCCTCTACCAACTTCATCTACACCGGCAATGACCCACTTCATTAGATTATGAAGAAATGATAAATTAGTAAGCCAAGTATTAGTCCTTTAATAAAAGATATCCATGCTATTCCATAATTGGATAATCCAGTTTTTTGCTTAAACGATTCTAATAATTCTTTATGATATTCAACCATTTCAATAATTTATAACATTATATTTAATTGATCAATTTTTTTTCTTATTTCTTTTAAATCTACCCATGAATATTTTTTATTTTCAGGTTTTCTTAATAGGTAAGCAGGATGAAAAGTTATCATACAAAGGTAAGTTTTATTATTAATGATTATATCTTTCCAGGATCCTCTTTCTTTTGTAATTTTTATATTTGAGCCAAATAAAGAATCCATTGCAGTGCTACCCATTAATATTAATATTTTTGGATCAATAATTGAAATATGTTTTCTTAAAAAATTCGAATATTTTGTTATTTCTATAGGTTCAGGTTTTCTATTATTCGGAGGCCTATAATTAACAACATTTGTAATATAAATATTTTTTCTCTCAATATTAATTGATTTTAACATCTTGTTTAAAAGTATACCGGTATCACCAACAAATGGTTTTCCAACTTCATCTTCTTTTTGTCCAGGACCTTCGCCAATAAGCATGATTTTGCTTCTAAAATCGCCATCACTAAAAACTATTTTTGAAGCATTTTTCTTTAATTCACAGTTTTCTATTTTTTCAATTTCTTCTCTTAATTCATTTAATTTTACCGATATGTCTTCTACTTTTGGTTTAGTTTTAAATCTATTTATTGGTTTATTTTCAAATATATACTTAATATTATTTAATATTGACTGTGAATTGATTATGTAATTTTGATTTTTTTCATCTGAAGTCATAAAATGTTTTATGTATTTAAAAATATTTATTTTTTTATTTGTTTTGTTATATCAGAATGGAGCATATTCCAAAATAACCAATAAAAATGATTTCAACCAGAAGTACTTATCAAATTATTTTTCAGCTTTGGTTTCTTCTTCTAATCAAAAAAATGATGATGCTATAAGATTTTTTAATTCTTCAAAATTTTTAATAAATAAACATGATAATTTTTTAAAAGAATATTTATATTCTTTAATTTTGGATGGAAAAGTTAAAAAAGCCATTAAACAAACAAAAAGATCCAATAATCTAAAATTTTTCGAATCTAATCTTTTACTAACATTGGATAGTTTAACAAAAAAAAAATATTCAGAAGCTGCCCAAAGATTAAAAAAACTTTCAAGTTTTCAACAAAATGGAACTTATGAATTTGTGATTATTAAAACTTTGGAAAGTTATAATTATTTATTTTTAAATAAAAAAGTTAAAAATAAAAATCAAAACTTAGGAAGAATTGATTTAATTACTGATGCTTTTCAGAATTGTTATTTAAATTCAAATAAAGCTCATACACATTTTTTAAATTTAATTAATTCACCAGAAAGTGATTACTCAAGATATTTATTTTTTTATTTAGGAAATATTATTGAAAACAAAGATTTTAAAACAGCAAATGAAATTTCAAAAACAATTGACCCTTTAAAGAGTAGCCTGTTAATTGCTCAAGTAAAAATATGGGTTGAAGCAAATAACTATTATAAATTTAGTGATTATTTTTCATGCAATAATGAGAATGATTTGTTAGCAGAATTTTTTTTTTTAATTTCAAATCTATATTCTTCAGAAGATCAATTTAAAAAATCAAATTTTTATTTGAATATTTCAAACTATTTAAATCCAAAATTTTATTTTAATTTATCATTAATTGTTGAAAATTATCATCTAAATGACAATTTTGAATTAGCAAAAAATGTTTTACAAAAATTTACTTACAAAGATGAAATTTATGAATGGTATAAAACAAAAAAAGTTACTCAATTTTTAATAGAACAAAAAAGTAATAAAATAGCATTAAATTATATTGAAAAAAAAATAAATAATTTGAAAAATCCTTCAAATAAAATTTTATTTGATATTGCAAATATTTATAAGAAATTTAAAGATTTTGAAAAAGCAATATATTATTATTCTCTAGTTTTATCTAATATCGAAAATAATTCATCAACTCATGCTGATGTTCTTTATAGAAGGGGAGGATCTTATGAAAGGATGGAAGATTACGAAAAAGCAGATATTGACTTATTAAAATCTTTAGAAATAAAATCTGATGATCCTTACACATTAAATTATTTAGCTTACAGCTGGCTTGAAAGAAATTATAAAATAAATGAAGCAATTAAAATGTTAGAAAAAGCATATAAAGAAAAAGAAAACGATCCATATATTACAGACTCAGTTGGCTGGGGTTATTATTTAATAGGAGATTATAAGAGTGCAGAAAAATATTTAAGAAGAGCTGTAGAGTTAATGCCAGAAGATCCTATAGTTAACGATCATTATGGAGATGTTTTATGGAAATTAAATAGAAAGATGCAGGCAAACTATTTTTGGAAAAATGTATTGAAATTTGAAGATACAGAAGAAAAAATGAAAAAAGATATTAAAAATAAATTACTAAATGGACCTAGCAAAATTTAGTTTATGAAGTTTGTTAAGATCAAATCTTATGCAAAAATAAATATCTCGCTTGGAATTTTGACTAAGCTAAAATCTAAACTTCATAAGATAGAAAGTTTATTTTCATTTATTGATTTGCATGACGAAATCTTTATCAAAAAAATAATTAATAAAAATCACAAAATAGTATTTTATGGTAAATTTTCAAAAGGAATCACTAAAAATAATACAATTTCAAATTTATTAAAAATAATAGAAAAGAAAATTTCTGGGCAAAAATATTTAATAAAAATTAATAAAAAAATTCCACAAAAATCTGGATTTGGTGGAGGATCTATGAATGCATCTTCTTTACTTAAATTTTTAATTAAGAATAAAAAGTTAAAATTAAGCTCTAAAGAAATTCGTAAAATTTCTTCAAAAGTTGGATCAGATGTAGTTATTGGTATGCAAAATAAGGCTTCAATCTTGTATGGAAATGGATATTTAAAAGATTTAAATAATAGAATTAATTTATATACAATATTAGTTAGGCCAAATTTTGGATGTTCAACAAAAAGTATATACAATAATATTAAATTTTTTTCTAAACCTATTTTTAAAATAAATAAAAGAAGATCTATAAATTACAAATTTCTATCAAATTTAAGGAATGATTTAGAAGAACCAGCATTTAGAAAGCATCCAGTGTTAAAAAAAATTAAGATATTCATGGAAAAAGTTGACAAAATTTTATTTGTAAATATGACAGGCTCTGGGTCATCAATAGTTGGATATTTTATGACAAAAAAAACTGCATTAAATGCAATCAAAAATTAAAAAAAAGATATAAAAACTATTGGTGTATTTTATCTAAAACTATATAAAGCTTTTTTTTTGTGTTATACGAAATTAATTTTGGGGTGTAGCCAAGTGGTAAGGCAGCGGTTTTTGGTACCGCCATCCTAGGTTCGAATCCTAGCACCCCAGCCAATTATGAAAAATATCTTAAAAAAAATTTTTAGTTTAAAAAAAGATTTAAACGCTAAAGAAAAATCTTTTTTAGAAATTACGCAAAAAACTAAAGTTTCAGAAATTTTTAAAGTCATCTCTGACTATAATAATCTAAGTGAAGTTAGATATATTGGCGGATGTGTAAGAAAAATTTTAAACAATGAAAAATTTGATGATATAGATTTAGCTACAAACCTTAACCCCAATCAAGTCAAAGAAATTTTAAAAAGTAATAATATAGATTTTTTTGAGACTGGAATAGATCATGGAACAATAACCGCTCATATAGATAAAAAAATTTTGAAATAACAACACTTCGAAAAGATATTTCAACTGATGGAAGACATGCTGTTGTTGAATTTACTAACGAGTGGACCGAAGATGCTTTGCGAAGAGACTTTACAATTAATTCAATTTATGCAGACAAAGAAGGAAATTTGTTTGATCCGAATGAAGGAGTAAAAGATTTAGAAAATGGAAAAATAAAATTTATTGGAGACCCTGAAAAAAGAATTAAAGAAGATTATCTAAGAATTCTTAGATATGTTAGATTTTTTCTTAACTACAGTAAGCATGAACATCAATTAGATGTAAAAAAAGTAATTAAAAAAAATATTAGTGGAGTTCTTAAATTATCTAAAGAGAGACTGATAGATGAATTAAAAAAATTAGTAATTTCTAATGGATTTTTTAACATTTGTGATGATCCATTCTGTAAAGAGATTATATTATTAATTTTTCCTCAGGTAAAAAATATAGATATATTTAAAAAAATAAAAAAAAATTACAAGAGTGAAGTTTTAAAAAAAGACTTTATATTTATACTGTCTTTATTGATAGTGGACGAAACAGACAATTCTGAATTTTTCCTTTACAAATTTAATATGTCCAATGAAGCTAAAACAAGAATTAATTTTTTAAAAGAAATATTTAATAAATCTAAAGACAAAAACACTTTTTCCAAAAAACATTTACAAAAAATATTTTATTATCAAGGTAAGTCTTATTTATTGGATGTACTAGATTTTCAATTATTTAGATCTAATAAAAATAATAATAAATTAATAGAATTGAAAAAATATTTTGAAAATTTAGAAAAACCAAAATTTCCAGTTAAAGCAACAATTATAATGGAGAAATATAATTTAAAAGAAGGCAAGGAACTTGGTCAAAAACTTAAATTTCTAGAAAATTTATGGGTAGAAAATAGTTTTAATATTTCAGAAAAAGAAGTCGAAAATACTTTTTTAAATTAAATATATTTCACATCAATTATTTCAAAATTTTTAATTCCTGCAGGCGTCGAGACTTCAACTAAGTCTCCTTTATTTTTTCCAATTAGACCTTTTCCGATTGGAGATTTAAAATATAGAAGTTTTTGGTTTAAGTCAGCCTCATCTTTTCCAACAATTTTATAATCTATTTTTTCATTATTATCTAAATTTTGTAAAAAAACTGTTGAACCAAAAATTACTTTGCCATCATTATTTATCTTTGTAACGTCAATAACATTTGCTCTTGCAATGATACTTTCAATTTCTTGAATTCTGCCTTCATTATGAGACTGTTGTTCTTTAGCAGCATGGTATTCTGCATTTTCTTTTAAATCACCATGTGATCTTGCTTCTGAAATAGCTGCAACAATTTCTGGTCTTTTTTTCTCTTTTAGAAAAATAAGTTCATCTTTAATTTTTTCCAAACCATTAATTGTAATTGGTTCTTTATCCATAATTTATTTCCATTTTGCTAAAGGAGGCAAGGACATTAATATAGCATCCACATTACCACCAGTTTGTAAGCCAAACTTAGTTCCTCTATCGTATAGCAAATTAAATTCGACATATCTTCCTCTTTTTTCGTATTGAATTTCTTTTTCTCTTTTTGCCCATTTTTTTCTATGTTTTTTTAATATTATTTCTCTGACTATATTTTTAAAGCATATGCCCACTTCTCTTACAAAAGAAAAATCTTTTTCCCAATTTTTTTTTTTATAATCAAAAAAAATGCCACCAATACCTCTAGCTTCATTTCGATGTGATAAATAAAAGTATTCATCGCACCATTTTTTATATTTTTTGTAATAATTTTTATTATGTTTATCACATGATTTTTTAATCTCAGAGTGAAGCCATTTTTCTAATTTTTGATCTTTAATACAAGGTGTTACATCCATTCCTCCACCAAACCATCCATAAGATGTACAAACATAACGAGTATTAAAATGCATTGCCGGAACATGTGGATTTTTCATATGCATGACTACAGATATCCCAGATGCCCAAAATTTAGGATTTTTATTCGTACCTGGAATTTTATTCTTAAATTTTTTAGAAAACTTTCCGTAAACTTCAGAGAAATTTACACCAACTTTGTCAAATATTTTTCCATTTTCCAAAATTCTTGATTGTCCACCACCTTCATTTGATTTTTTTCCCTTTTCCCAATTTTTATATTTAAATTTTCTACCACCTTCTAATTCTTCTATTTCTTTGCAGATAACTTCTTGTAAAGTTTTAAACCAATTTCTTGCTAATTTTTTTTTGATTATTTGGTCCATATATAATTTGTTTGTCTTAAATGTTCAGATAATACTATTGCAACTGAAGTAGCTAAGTTTAAGGATCTTTTTTTTTTTATCATTGGAATTTTTAATTTATTTTTTATTTTTTTATGAATATTTTGAGGTACCCCAGCGCTTTCTCTACCAAATAACAATGTATCATTTTTTTTAAATTTAAAACTTGAATATTTTTTTTTTGCTTTGGTTGACATTAATATTATTCTTTCAGATTTTTTTTTATCAAAAAATTCTTCTGCATTATTATAAATCTTAATCATACTTTCATCTAAATAATCCATTACTACTCTTTTAAATCTTTTATCATTGAATAAAAATCCACAAGGTTCAATTATCTCTAGAATAGCACCTAAACAAGAACAGGTTCTTATTATAGCCGCAGTATTTTGTGGAATATCAGGCTCATAAAGCGCAATTTTTGGCAGTGAAATAGTCGTTTTGTGTGTCATTGTTGCTATAGCAAAATTTATCTTTTCTTATATGAAATCATATATTAAAGGAGATTTAAAATAATAAAGATGTCAGATTCAGATAAAAAAAAGCCAAATAGAAGAGATTTTATTTTAACAGCTACCACCGCAGCTGGAGCAGTAGGTGTAGGAGCTGCGGCTTGGCCTTTAATTGATCAAATGAACCCAGATGCTTCAGTTAAAGCTTTAGCAAGTACTGAAGTTGATGTAAGTGGAGTTGAACCAGGACAGTCAATAACTGTATTGTGGAGAGGCAAACCAGTATTTATCAAAAGAAGAACCCAGGAAGAAATAGATAGTGCAAGATCAGTAGATTTAAAAGATTTAAAACATCCAGAAAAAGATGAAGATAGAGCAAAAGATCCCGAGTGGCTTGTTATGCTTGGAGTTTGCACTCACTTAGGCTGTGTGCCTTTATCAGATAAGGGCGATTATAATGCATGGTTTTGTCCATGTCATGGTTCGCACTATGATACTTCGGGAAGAATTAGAAAAGGTCCAGCCCCAACAAATCTAGAAGTTCCAAAGTATTTATTTGTTGATAGCAAAACAATAAAAATAGGTTAAAGAAATAATGAGTGATCACGATTATCAACCAAAATCAAAGTTAGGGAAATGGTTTAATGATCGTTTGCCCTTGCTGACGCTTTCAAATCATTTACAAGAGTATCCAACACCTAAAAATTTAAACTACTGGTGGACATTTGGTGGAATATTAACTTTTTGTTTAATTACCCAGATAGTTACAGGAATAATTTTAGGAATGCATTACATAGCTCATGCTGATTTAGCATTTGAAAGTGTCGAACACATTATGCGAGATGTAAATTATGGATGGTTAATTCGATATGTTCATGCAAATGGTGCTTCAATGTTTTTTCTAGCTGTTTATATTCACATTTTTAGAGCTTTATATTATGGATCCTATAAGTCTCCCAGGGAAGTAATTTGGATTATTGGAATGATTATATATTTTTTAATGATGGCAACTGCCTTTATGGGATATGTTCTTCCATGGGGACAAATGAGTTTTTGGGGAGCCACAGTGATTACAAATCTTTTTAGTGCAGTTCCTTTTATAGGGGAAAGTATAACGAATTGGCTATGGGGAGGTTATGCAGTAGATAACCCGACTCTTACAAGATTTTTTAGTTTGCATTATCTTTTACCTTTTTTAATTTTAGGACTGGTAATTCTTCATATTTGGGCATTGCATGTTCCAGGAAATAACAATCCAATTGGAATTGATATTAAAAAACCATCTAATGATACAGTTCCATTTCATCCTTATATTGTAATAAAAGATTTATTTGCATTATTATTATTTTTAATTGTTTTTGCTTTTTTTGTATTTTATTCACCAAACATATTAGGGCATGCCGATAATTATATTGAAGCAAATCCTCTGGTGACACCAGCGCATATAGTGCCGGAGTGGTATTTATTGCCATTCTATGCAATTTTAAGATCAGTACCTGATAAATTGTTTGGGGTTATAGCAATGTTTGCATCTATTTTTGTTTTAGTCATTTTACCTTGGCTGGATACATCAAAAGTAAGGTCGGCAATATTTAGACCAATCTACAAACAGTTTTATTGGTTTCTTGTAGCAGATGTTTTAGTTCTTGGTTATATGGGCGCTATGCCAGCAGAAGGCACATACTTAATAATAGCAAGAATTGCAACAGTATATTATTTTGCTCATTTTTTAATAATTCTTCCTTTTTTAGGAAAAAAAGAAAAAACTTTAGAAGTTCCTTTGAGTATAACAGAGCCAGTTCTTGGAGGCTCTCCAAACCAAGCTACCATGAGAGAAAAACCAGATATAAGAGAAAATTTGTGAAAAAAATTTTAAAATCATTAATCATTATTTTTTTTGTTTTAATTTTTAATACTTCAAAATCATTAGCAGAAAATTCATCTGAACTTTTAGAAGTTGATTGGAGTTTTAAAAGTTTTTTCGGGAAATTTGATAGAGCTTCACTACAAAGAGGTTATCAAGTTTATAATGAGGTATGCTCATCTTGTCACTCTGTAAAATATTTGAGTTATAGAAACCTTATGGAAGAAGGTGGGCCAGAGTTTTCAGAGGCAGAAGTTAAAGCTATAGCATCAAACTTCGAGGTTACCGATGGACCTAATAGCACTGGAGAAATGTTTACAAGACCAGCTAGGCTATCTGATAAATTTGTTATGCCATATGCAAATGATGAAGAAGCAAAATATGCAAATGGTGGAGCGTATCCACCTGATATGTCTGTATTGGTCAAAGCAAGAAAAGGCGGTGCTGATTATATATACTCATTACTTCTTGGGTATGAGGATCCACCAACAGATATTAAACTTGATGATGGGGTTTATTACAATAAATATATGTATGGAAATAAAATAAAAATGTCCGCACCATTGTCAGATGATATAGTTGAATATTCTGATGGAACGAAGGCTACAACTGAACAAATGTCAAAAGATGTTGTAAATTTTTTAATGTGGACTGCCGAACCTCATTTAGAGCAAAGACATAAATTTGGATTTAGAGTAATAATATATTTATTAATCTTAAGTATACTTGTTTACTTTAGTATGAAGAAAATCTGGTCACGTATTGAATCTAAAGTTTAATATATCGCCATCTTTAACAATATAATCTTTACCTTCCAATCTCATTTTTCCAGTTTCTTTAGATTTAACCCAACCACCTTTTTCAACAAATTCTTCAAAAGAAACAGTTTCAGCCCTTATAAATCCTTTCTCAAAATCTGTATGTATTTCACCAGCTGCTTTAGAGGCAGTACAATTTTTTGTTATTGTCCATGCTCTTGACTCTTCGGGCCCAGAAGTAAAAAAAGTTTTAAGTGATAACAAGTTATATCCTTTTCTAATCAAATTATTTAACCCAGTTTCTTCCATTTCTATCATTTCCATATAATTTTTTTTTTCATCTTCTTTTTCAAGTTGATTTATTTGATTTTCAATTTCAGCAGAAACAATAAGTGAATTTTTATCACCGTACATATTTATAAATTTTTCTGAATATTCGCTACCTTTTTTAATACTTTTTTCATCAACATTGCATACATAAAGTTTTGGTTTTATAGATAAAAGAAAAGATTGATTTAAATCGTCTTTTTCAAATTCTTCATACAAGACTTTTAAATCTTTATCATTATTAATTAAGTCTTTTGCTTTTTCTAATATATTAAATTGATTTTCTTCGATGTTTTTTCTATTTTTTTTATCAAGTCTTTTTTCAATCGAATCTAAATCTGCTAATTTCATTTCAGTTTCAATGATTTCCAAATCCCTAACAGGATCTACATTTGGATTTACATTTTGAATATCACTGGAGTCAAAACATCTAATCATATGAATTATCGCATCAACTTCTCTGATATGTGATAAAAATTTATTACCTAATCCCTCACCCTTAGAGGCTCCTTTTACCAATCCAGCTATATCAACAAATGAAATAGTAGTATGAATTTTTTTTTTTGAATTAGAAATGGAAACTAGTTTATCAAGTCTTTTATCTGGAACTGGCACTAATCCTATATTTGGATCTATAGTACAAAATGGAAAATTTTCAGCTTGAGCCTTACTTGAATTTGTTAAAGCATTAAATAAAGTTGATTTACCAACATTAGGCAAACCAACAATTCCACACTTGAAGCCCATTTAGTTATTATTAACTGTGCTAGAGAATAATTCTAATTTTTTATCAATAAGTATTGAGATTGAATTAATAATATTATTTATGATTTTGTCCAAATTTTCTTTTTCATCATCATTAAAGTCATGTAATACATAGTCAGCAACAGATACTTTATCTTTCGGTTTTCCAATTCCTATCCTTACTCTTGAGTAATCTTTACCAATAAATTTATCTATTGATGCTACACCGTTATGACCTGCATCAGATCCACCAAATTTTGCTTTTATTTTGCCAAATTCAATATCCAAATCATCATGAAAAACAATTACATCTTCAGCATCTATTTTGAAATATTCTAATAATTCTCTAATACAGATTCCAGAATTATTCATAAAAGTTAGAGGCTTTATTGCATATATTTTTTTTTCTTTAATATTGCCTGTAGTTAAGAGACCTTTGAATTTTGGTTTTTGCTTTGAAAGACCAAATTTCTGGTTTATTGCATCAACTATTTTAAAACCAATATTATGTCTATTGTTCTGACTATTGGGGGTTGGATTTCCTAAACCTACAAATAACAGCATATAATTCTATTTAAGGAAGATATTCAAAGTTTGTTTATTTTTTTTCTGTTACAGTTTTTTCGTTTTCTTTAGGCTTATCACCGTCTGCGCCTTTATCTGTAGCATCTGTAGTTTTGCTCTCACTTTCTGTTCCACTTGCTTCCGCACCTTCAGCACCAGCTTCGGATCCAGCTTCTTCAGGTTTTTCTGGTTCTTTTACAATTGTAGGAGCTGCTACAGTTGCAATTACAAAGTCTCTACCTTGGATTGTTGGAGTAACATTTTCAGGCAATTTGATATACGAAATTTTTATACTTGCGCCTATATCTAAACCTTCTAAATCAACAACTAATTCTGTAGGTATATTCTCTGTTGGACATTTTAATTCCACTTTACGTCTAACTATATTTAAAACACCACCTCTTTTTAATCCAGGGGATAATTCATTGTTTATAAACCTTACAGGTATTTCCAAAACTATTTTTGCACCTTTTACAATTCTTAAAAAATCTATATGAGTTGGCTCATCAGAAATTGTATCAAAAGTTATTTCTCTTGGTAATACTTTTTGTTCTTTTTCATTTAGTTTAATTGAAATTACGTTTGATAAAAAATTTTCTTTATTAATTAAATTTTTAACTTCTTTTTTCGAAAGAGAGATTTTTTCATTCTCATTCTCCCCTCCATAAATAACACCTGGAACATCTCCACTTTTTCTTAAGGTATTTAGATGACCTTTAGTTTTTGTATTTCTAATTGTTGCTTGAATTAAACTCATAAAATGGAGGTTTTTAACTGATGAATCTTAATTTTACAAGAATTATTTGAATAAATCGGATACAGAAGTAGAGTTAGAAATCCGTTTCATTGCTTCAGCTAATAAATTGGATATTGATAATACCTCAATATTTCTTGATTTTTTTACTTTGTCTGAATTATCAATAGTATCAGTAACAACTAAATTTTTTATTTTGGATTTTTTTATTTTTTCAACTGCTTCTCCACTTAAAACTCCGTGAGTAACATAAACATGCACTTCTTTCGCCCCTCTTTTTGTTAAAGCTTCTGCGGCATTAACAATAGTTCCACCAGAGTCAATTATATCATCAACTATAAGACAGGTTTTTCCTTTAACACTTCCAATAACGTTCATAACCTGAGATTTGTTTGGAGCAGGTCTTCTTTTGTCTATTATAGCTAGACCAACATCTAATTTTCTTCCTAAAGCCCTTGCTCTTTCAACACCACCAACATCAGGTGCTACACAAATTAAATTTTTCTTTTTAATTTTTTTTTTAATATGCCTATAAAAAATTGGAGTAGCAAAAAGGTTATCAACTGGAATGTCAAAAAATCCTTGAATTTGTCCAGCATGAAGATCTACAGTAACAATTCTATCTGCACCAGCATTTGTAATTAGATTTGAAACAAGTTTTGCTGATATAGATGTTCTAGGAACTACTTTACGATCTTGTCTAGCGTATCCAAAATAAGGAATAACAGCAGTTATATTTTTTGCCGATGATCTTTTAAGAGCATCAATGCATAATAATAATTCCATTAAATTATCATTAGCCGGTGAAGATATCGCTTGAATAATAAAAATACTGTTGCCTCTAATATTTTCATTAATTTCTATATAAATTTCACCATCAGAAAATTTTTTAATACTAGAATTTACTAATTTATTTTTAAGATACTTAGATATTTTTTTACTAAGTTCCTTGTTGCTGTTTCCTGCAAGAATTTTCATATTAAAAGAATAATTTATTTAATCATAATTATAGATATATTTCTACCATAATCAAAATGTTTATTTTTTAAAGATCTTCTGGAACTAAAAAAATTATTTTTATGCAAATAAGTATCTTTATTAATAATTTCTATATTTTTTACTCCAATATTATTAAGCTGGTTTTTAATATATTCATTTAAACTAAAATATATTTTAGCTTTTTTAAAAGTAAAAAAATATATATTTTTTTTATCTTGATTTATAAACTTCTTTAAAAAATTTTTTTTAACTTCATAATTATTCTTTAATATACAAGGCCCAATAACAGCAATTAATTCTTTGATGCTACTTCCTTTTTTTTTAAAATTATAAATAGTATTATAAATAATTTTTTTGAAAGCTCCCTTCCAACCCACATGTATTGCTGCAACGATTTTTTTTTTGGGATCCAAAATAAATACTGGAGCGCAATCTGCAGTTAATATTCCTAATGCATAATTTTTTTTAGTAGTTACCAAGGCATCCCCCAAAAGCTTTTTTTTTGGTAATTTATTTATTGAAACAACTTTATTACTGTGTACTTGATTAAGTAATATTAATTTTTTTTTTTCACAACCTATTTTTTTACAAACTTTTTTTAAATTTTTATTTATATTTTTTTTTTTATCTTTTGACCCAACTCCACAATTTAAGCTTTTGTAAATTCCTTTTGAATATCCACCCTTATTATTAAAAAAACCATGAGATATATGTTTGTATTTAATGATAAATTTAGATTTAATCATTTTCAAAACCTAAATTAAAATTATTTTTTTTGTTTGTGGCAAACAGAACTTTAAATAATGTGCCCATTTGTTTTTTATCAATTAGTCTTTTAAGCCTTAAATATATATCTGTTTTTTTTAAGAAGGACATGTTTTTACTAATTATTTCAGCTCTTTCTAGTATTCCCATTTTTAGTAAAAATTCTCTTTGAGTTGTTATATTTACAGAGTCTATTTTTAATTTTTTAATTTTTTGTTTAAAAAAATTAAAATTTATTAAATGTGTAATATCTGCTTTAAAAATATTTTTTAAAAATATATTTTTTTTATGCCCCCTTACACTTTGCAAAGTATCAAACATATTGTGATTATTATAACCATAATCAATAATTAATAGACCTCCATTATATTTTTTAATAAATTTTGAAATCGTGTTTATTTTTTCATCTGCTAATACAGAAAATTCAATGAATTTTTGATTTTTAGGTATTTTTTGTTTGATTAATTTTTCTATCAATTCTTTCTTTGTTTTTTTTTCAAAAAACTGAAAAGATTTATTTTTATTTATAATATACTTTTCAAACCAATGACTTTCTTTTTTTACGAATTGTTTGATGGGTAAAGCATCAAAAAATTCATTTGCAATAAATATTGATGGAAATTTTGAAATTTTTGTTAGATTATTAATCCAATTTACATTCTCAAATTTTATTCTATTTTTTTGTAATCTTTTTAGATATGGACTTTTTTCGTAGATTATAAAATTAGAACTTGATCTAAATTTAGAGAATTTTTTCGTTGTCTTTAAAATTTGTAACATCATTTCACCATTTCCAGCTCCTAGTTCAATTATGTTAATATTTTTTGGACATTTCATTTTTTGCCAAAAAGATATTAGCCAAACTGCCATCATTTCAGAAAACATAATTGATATATTGGGAGAAGTTATAAAATCACCTTTTTTTCCAATCGGGTTATTATTCATGTAATAACCTTTTTTTTTGTCATACAAAGCTTTATTAATAAATTTATCTAATGGGATTTTGCTATTGTTCTTTAGAAACATAATTTTTGAAATATAAAATCGTACCAATAATAAAAAATATAATACTTATGATTTGCCCCAAGCTCATGTTAAACATAACTAAACCAATGTGAGCATCAGCTTCTCTAGTAAATTCGATAAAAAATCTAAATATTGAATAGTAAATTATAAATAGTGAAGCAATTAATCCTTCTTTTTTTATTAATTTCTTATGAAATAAATTTAAAAGTAAGAATAAAATTATTCCTTCAAAAAATGCTTCATAAATTTGAGAAGGATGTCTGGTCAAATTATCAATTTGTACAAATTGAACTGACCAAATTATATCTGTTTCTCTTCCATAAAGTTCTGAGTTTAAAAAATTTGAAACTCTTCCTAAAAAAATTCCTATTGGAGCACTTAGAGCAACTAAATCTAAGTAATAAAATATATTTTGATTATTTTTTCTACAAAATATTATTGTTGCCAATACTATTCCTATTAGAGCTCCATGAAACGACATTCCTCCATTCCATATCATTGGTATTTCAGTTAGATGATTGAAATAATATGATGGATTATAAATTAAAACATAACCGATCCTGCCACCAGCTATTATTCCAATAATTATATAAGTGATATAGTTATCAAAATGATATTTTTTATTTTGATCTTTTATTAAAATTTTATTACAGTACATCCAACCAAGTAATAGACCCACAATGTATGCCAAAGAGTACCATCTAATTTCTATAGAAAATACTTGAAATGCAACGGGATCAAAATTATTGATAAACATTAATAAATTTTAATATAAGTATAATATATATTTGGTAATTAATTATTATGTCAAAATCAAGATATGTACTAGATAAATTTGCAAAACTCATAGAACAAGGATTATTAAGTTATAAAGATCTTAGTGATGAAATAGTGAATATATTGAAATCAAAAAGAGATGAAATAATTTTCCGAATGAAGTTAACAAGCAAAGAAGAATTTGATATTTTAAATAAAAGGGTAAATCATTTAGAAAAGAAAATAAATCTAATAAAGAAAAGTAAACATTTGAAAAAAACTAAATTGGCAAAGAAATAATAACTTTTAAACCCCCTAAATTTGATTTATTGAAACTCAAATCACCACCATGAGATTTGGCTATATCTGAAGAAATAGATAAACCAAGTCCAACACTTGATTTTGTTTCTGATCTACTTTTATCAATTTTGTAAAATGGCTTCACTACATTTTGATATTCAGACTCAGGAATACCAGGTCCATCATCTTCTATCGATATAATAATATTAGAAGTTTGTATTTTGATTAAAATCTTTATTTTTTTTGCATATTTTACAGAGTTATCTACAAGATTATTTATACATCTTTGAATTAAATTTTTTCTTCCATTAAAATATATTTTGTTATCAAAATTTTTTGAAATATTAGGATTTTCATATCTATTAATTATATTTTCTAATAGTTCAGATAAATCAAAAGTTTCTGTTTTATCTTTTGCTCCTATGCTTACAAATTGAAGATAATCATTTAACATTTTTTCCATTTCATCTACATCTAAAGAGAGCTTTTGAGATAAATTTTTATCTTTAATCATCTCTAATTGAAGTTTTATTCTAGTTAATGGAGTTCTCAAATCATGACTTATTCCTGATAACATTTCAGATCTTTGGTTTAAGTGACGAATAATTCTTTCTCTCATTTTATTAAATTCTAATCCTGCTTTTCTAATCTCTAAAGCACCAGATGGCCTAAATTCTTCAATATCTTCACCTCTACCAAATCTTTCCGAAGCCTCTGCAAGTTTAATTATTGGTCTTGTCTGATTTTTTAAAAAAATTAAAGAAATGATCACCATTATAATTGCAGGGACAGTTATCCATAATGCAAATATTCTCGCAGAAGAACTTGTAACACGATCTTTTGGAATTAAAAATTTAAAATATCCATTTTCATATTTAATTCTTAAATCAATTAGTTCTTTATAGTTTGTTGTATCAAACCAATATTGTCCTAAAGAAAATTTTGATTTTAACTCTCGCCTTAAAGTTCGATCTATTGGGCTAAACCATCTTTCTTTATATTGGTCTTTCAATTTTTCATTTTGATTAAGTTCAATATTTAAGTCTAAAAATAATGAAAAGAGATTTTTTATTTCTTGTTTATCATTTTTTTCATTTTCGTAGGCTATAATAAATGTACTAATTTCATTTACTAATGTCCTTGTCATTCCTTTGTTAGTTTTAATCCAAAGACTATCAAAAAAAACAATAGTCATAACTAATTGAAGAACTAATACTGGTATAGCAACAATTAAAAGCGCTCTATAAAATAATCTTTTAGGAAGTAAACTTTTTATATATTTATTCAATCCATAAAACATATCCTTCTCCTCTTATAGTTTGTAAATATTTAGGGCTTTTAGGATTTTCTTCTATTTTTTTTCTCAATCTTGTAATTATGACATCTATAGATCTTTCTTTATCTAAATCAATTAGATTGCCTATTTCTTCCCTTTGAAAAATCTTACCCGGTGAATTTATCATTTTTTCTAAGATTATTTTTTCAGTGTTATTTATTTTTAAACTTTGTTCGTTTTTGTAAATAAACAATTTATTGAGATCAATTTTAATACTTCCAAATTCTATTATTCTTTTAAAATCCTCTTTTTTTGTTTTATTTAAAATATTATTAATTCTTAAAATTAATTCTTTTGGTTCAAATGGTTTTGCCAAATAATCGTCTGCTCCTATTTCCAATCCTTCAATTCTTTCAGATGCCTCTCCTTTTGCTGTTAAAAGTAAAATTGGCGTATTTAATTTTTTTTTATTTTCAATTGTGAATTCTAAACCACTTTTTCCTGGCATCATTATATCTAGAACAATTAAATCGAATTTAATTATTTTTACTTTTTCTAAAGCATCCTCAGAACTTTTTGCAGTTGAAACAAGATAATTATTTTGATTTAAAAATTGTTTAACTAATTCTCTTATTCCATCGTCATCATCTACCACTAAAATATGAGCTTTATAATTTTCCATTTATTATTTTTTTTAAAACTTTGTCAAAACTAATAACTTCTTCAGATTTAGAATTTAAAAAAGCTTTATAAATTCTTTTTTTTTGTGTTGAAAAAATTTCATTAGACAATTTTATTCCATCTTCTGTTAAAAATATATGCTTTATCCTTGTGTCGGTTTCATTTTTTTTATATTTAATCGTGTTTAATTTAACTAGATCTTTTAAAACCCTATTTAAACTTTGCTTAGTTATTTTTAGTTTTTTCAGAAGCTCAGAAATACTTATTCCATTGTATAAAGATATTAGATGTATTGCCTTATTATGAGCCACACCTATTGAATATTTATCTAACACTTTTTTGGCATCCGTGACAGTTTCTCTGTATCCTACAAATATTTTTTCTATATATTGTTTTAATTCTTGATCTTTTAAATATAAAAGTTTTTTCATATTGGTAAGTTATATTGACATATTATACATACAAATATATTTTTTAAAAAAAAAAAATCTAATGATACCCTTCGATAAAAGAGACGGAAAAATTTGGTACAATAATGATCTTGTTAATTGGCAGGATGCCAAACTACATGTTATTAGTCATGGCCTTCATTATGCGAGTTTAGTTTTTGAAGGATTAAGAGTTTATGAGGGTGAAATTTTTAAGCTAGAAGAACATACTGATAGACTTTATCATTCAGCTAAAAGAATGGATATAAAAATTCCATATATAAAAGAAGAAATTAATAATGCCTGTAAAAAAATAATTTCAATACAAAATGTTCAAAATGGATATGTAAGACCATTTGCCTGGAGGGGTAGTGAAATGATGGGAGTTTCAGCTCAACAGACAAAAATTAATGTTGCTATAGCCACTTGGGAGTGGGGTGATTATTTTGACCCAAAATTAAAAGTTGAGGGAATAAAATTAAATATTTCAAATTGGAGAAGGCCTGCACCCAATACCATTCCTTGGGACAGTAAAGCTGCTGGATTATATATGATATGCACTTTATCTAAACATGAGGCTGAAAGACAAGGTTATAGCGAGTCGTTAATGTTAGATCATGAGGGTAATGTAGCAGAGTCTACAAGTGCGAATGTTTTTTTCAAAGATAATAATGGTGATCTTCATACGCCTGTCCCAGATTGTTTTTTGGATGGCATCACTAGAAGAACTGTAATAGAAATTGCAAAATCAAAAAATATTAAAGTTCACGAAAGAAAAATTTCACCAAAAGAATTACCAAATTTTGTTGGATGTTTTTTAACTGGAACTGCTGCAGAAATAACACCTGTTTCCAAAATTTCAGAAAATAAATATAAAGTATGTGATCTTATTTTAGATCTTTCCTCGAGCTATGGAAAATTAGTCAGAAAGAAAAAAGCTGCTTAATCTTTATTATCTTCAGAGATAGCATGGTCTATACCTTTTCTTAGATATTCATAACCAGTAAAAAGGGTTAAAAAAGCTGAAAGCCAAAGCAAAATCATTCCAATTGTTTGGGCATTATAGTCTTGAAAGTTAATTATTCTGTTTCCTGTTTCACCTGTAAGTAGTGCTGAAATTGCAAACATTTGCAAAAATGTTTTTGCTTTTGCTAAATTAGATACAGGTAACTTTATTTTTCCTCCTGCTAAAAATTCTCTTAATCCAGATATTAATATTTCCCTGGTTAAAATTATTATTGCTGCAATTACTTCATAATTTTTAATTGTACCATCCATAACTAATAAAATTAAAGCAGTAGCCACAATTATCTTATCTGCAATAGGGTCTAGTAATTCTCCTAATTTAGATTCCTCTTTGTACATTCTTGCTAATAAACCATCTAAAAAATCTGTAAAAGATGCAATTACAAATAATGCGAATGGAATTACATCACCATAAAAACCAGGTAGATAAAAAGCAAAAACAAATACAGGCACTATAATAATTCTGCCAATTGTTAGATAATTTGGAAATTTAAATTTCATTCGTGAAAAAAGTTATATATTTTTTTTGC
>JBJLDH010000007.1:0-98547 GCA_045567255.1 Candidatus Pelagibacter sp.
TTCCTATAGAGCCGTGGTAGACCACCACGTTGATAGGCTGGATGTGGAAGCGCAGTAATGCGTGTAGCTGACCAGTACTAATAGCTCAATTGGCTTGATTTATGCACTGAAAAAAATTTTTTTGAATATAGAGTTTGGTAAAAATTAACAATACTTCAGTTTTAACATTATAGGTTTATTACCTTAAAGACTGCTTAACCTTAAAAAAACTATTTGTATAATTATTCTAAAGTTGACGAATAATTATTTAGTTATAAATATTACCTATAAATAAGTTTAAATAAAAAATAATTTATGACTAGAATTAATGCAAAAAATGTAAGTCTTAAAAAAAAGATTATGAAGAATACAATAAAAATGGGTATTATCTTGTAAAAAATATAATTAGCAAAGCAACTTGTCAGAAATTAAAAAGATATGCTGAAAAAAATTATGCTGATAAACCAAAATATCCAATAACTTTAAATATTCACAGAAAAGATGAAAATTTTTTTAATATTATATCAAATAAAAATATTCTTAAAATAATGAAATTTTTTCAAAAATCCAAAGTGAATGCTCTTAATGATCAAATGATTTATAAGAAAAAAAAAACATTTTATTCTGCTCAATCCTGGACATTTCACCAAGATAATGCTTATCCTAAAGCTAAGCATGGTAAATACGTAATTGCACATCTTTTTTTAGATGATAGTACGCCCAATAATGGGGGTTTAATTTTTTTTAAAGGGTCACATGTTGAACCAGTTTTAAAATATATTCCAAGAGTTAGCCATAAAGAAAGAAAAACAAATAAAGGAGTTACTAGACCGGGTTCAACTATAAATTTAAAAGATTTAAATCGTGTAAAAAAAACTTATAAAAAAATGGATTTAAGTGCAAAAAGTGGCTCATTATGTATTATGCATGGCAATCTAGTTCATGGCTCATACCCAAACAAATCCTTTATTAAGGATAGGTCAACATATTCTATGGCGTACATAAATAAAGGAGCAAAGTTTAAAGATAAAGGAAAAAAAAGTAAAAAATTAATAGTTAATTTAAATTAACTAAAATAAATCATAATTTAAACCTAAAGCATCTGTTTTAATTTTCCATTCTGGGCTACTTTTAAAAATTTGTTCAATTTTAACTTTTGAATCTAAAAAGTATTTGCTTTTATTATCAATTCTTTTTTCAAGCATAAGTTTGTAATATAATGCTATTGGGTCATTTTTTGCCACTATATCACTAACATATCTCATCCATTTAACATTTTGTTCAAGCTTTTCTTTAGTATTTACTTTTTTTAATGGTTCAAAATTTAAAAAGTAATTCATGAATGCCCAAATAACCTTGGTATCGTCTGGTCCTGGAATTTTACCTAAATTTGACTTTTTAAATATATCTTCAAAGTTATCTTGTAGAGGATTTGTGCTTTTCCCAGAACTAATTTTTGCATATCCTCCTCCAACAAAATACTTTATTTCTCCAAAAGCTTCAGTTCCAGATAAATTATCATCAATCATCTTATCAAAAATTGGAGTATTAGGTAACGGCTGCAAAGGAGTGATATAATTCCAGTCCATTTGCATTTCTTTGGATACATTAATTGTATCTAAAACTTGACTATATGTTTCACCAGGGAAGCCTATCATTAAGAATACTCTAGAATTTATCTTAGGGTAATTTTTAAGTATTTGAGCTGCTTTAATAAAATTTTTAACAGTTCCAGGTTTTCTGATTTGTTTTAAAATTTCTGGGTTACCAGACTCCATTCCTATGACAACTCCTAAACAACCACTTTCTTCTGCCGCAGACATAATTTCATCCGTTACAGAGGCTGCAATTACACCATTAGAAGCATCCCAAGTTATACCAACATCTTGTTTAACCATTTCGTTAAATAAATCCATTGTTCTCTTTGTATTGTAAAGCAAGTCATCATCCAGCCACATAATATGCTTGATATTTTGTTTTTCTCTTAGATATAAAAGTTCATCAATAACTGACTGCACAGATCTCTGTCTTACTTTAACCCCATTAAAGCTTCTGACGCTACAAAATGTACACTGAGCCCTACAACCTCTATTAGACAATACAGTTGTAATATTTTCATTTCTTTCTTTTAGCCAATTAAAATTTCCAACTTTTCCATACTTTGAAAGATTATAAGAAAACATTTCTGAATGATTAGGAATAACATTTAAAGTTTCTCCTTCAGGGCGCAATCTTTCTTTAATAAATATTGTACCCTCTTTATTTTTAATTAATATTTGTTTTAGCATGGATACATTTGAAAAATTATTATTTACTTGATCTAAAAATTCACTAAATGCCAATTCTGCCTCAAATAAAAAAAATAAATCTATATCTTTTAGTTCTTTTAAAATAGATTCTCTTGTATCAGTATTTAATAATGAGTTACTAATGTGTACTCCACCAGCTACAACTGGTTTATCACAAAATTTTTTTATAATTTTAGTGACATTTTTTAAAGATACGTGTGTCATGCTAAACATACAGGTGATACCTATCAAGTCTGGTGAAAAATCATTTAGTGATTTTAAAATTTCTTCTTCTATGATTTTATCGTAATTAAAATCATCTTTTTTCAGTAGATCAACTTTTTCTAAAAGTAAGTGATTGAGATTTAATATCTTTGTTTCATATTTTTTATTGACCAAATGTTCAGAAATTATTCCTAAACCATATGGCGCAAAATTTGTGTATCTACCAGTTTTGGCCACATCATAATTGAACATTTTGTTATCTCCATCTGGAGGATTTATTAACAATATTTTGTTTGCTTCTTTTTCTTTAAATATATCTTTTAAAGAAGTTATTGTTTTTCTTTTTGTTTCTTCGTCAATTAATAATGAACTTTCAATCTCAATATTTTTAAACATAAGTCAAAATTTTTTATTTTTTTTAATTAGTATATCTTCTACCATCTCTAAAATGAAATGGCCTATAAAAATATGACATTCTTGAATTCTTGCTGTATTTTTTGATGGAACAATAATCTTTATTTTTGAATATTTTTTGCACTTTCCTCCATTTCCTCCTAAAAAACCAATTGTACTTATTTTTTTTGAGTAAGCTTTTTTAAGTACTTTATAAACATTTTCTGAATTACCAGAGGTAGTTATTCCAATCAAAACATCATTTTTTTGTGCAACTGCATTAAATGTTCTTAAGAAAATATCAGAAAAATCATAATCGTTTCCGCATGCAGTAATTGTTGATGTATCTTGAGCTAATGTAAGAGCAGGCAAAGGTGGCCTATTTATGCTTGGTCTTAATCTTACTAGATACTCAGCAGCAAGATGTTGAGCATCGGCTGCTGAGCCTCCGTTACCACAAAATAGTATTTTACCACCTTTTTTTAATGATCTTGAAATTAGATTGATACTTTTTTTTATCTCATTTAAGTTATTTTTTAATTTATTATGAGTGTCAATGTTTTCGGATAAGGAATTTTCAAAAATACTTTCTATATTCATTTTAATCTCAATGATTATCTAATTTTATGGGTGAAATCAATTTATAGCAAACAAATTAGATTATATTGATAATTTATTAGTTATTTATATCCATATTAACATACGTAAATATTAATTATTTCTATAGAAAGTAATATATTTATAGAATTCAAATTTTTAAAATAATTTAATATATAGTTTTTTAAAATAATACTTGAATATTATTATTTTTAAATTTATATCAGAATTATATTGAAATGCATGGTGGGAAATCAGTGTGAAATTCACTGGCTGTACCTGCAACCGTAAAGTCGGAGCGCCACCCAATATAGTCCGCTGTCGAACAATGGCCAGGAAAAGTCTAGTTCTACAATGAAAAATTAACAACGGCACTAAATTAATAAATTTTTCATTCAAAAAGAATGAAAAATAGAAGGTAAATTTTAAAAGAAGTGTCTATGTTAAAGATTGCAGTTTTTATCATATTTTTAATAATTACAAATGCTTTAAGTAAGGAAATACCCATCATTGTTATATCACCAGGAAAATCTATCCAATCGTATAGTTCAGTTGGAAGCCAGGTAACAGTTATCGACTCTGATACAATTAACAATTCTACAGAAACTTTTTTAACAGATCTTTTAAACAATGAAGCGCAAGGATTAAACATATTTCAATTAGGAGGAGTAGGAACAAATGCTGGTATTCAAATGCGTGGATTACCAAAACGTTATTCGACTGTTTACATTGACGGTGTAAAAATGAGTGACCCAGGAGCACCTGATAATGGTTTCTATTCACAGGGTTTATTTAAACATACAATAGATAGAATTGAAATTTTGAAAGGAAGTCAAAGCTCTCTATACGGCAATAGCGCTGTTGGTGGTACTATAAATATATTTACCAAACAAGGCAGATTAGGAAAACATTCAGACGTATCAATTGCAACCGGGAGCAATAACACAAAAGATATTTTTTATTCAATGGATGGAGCAAATGAAAAGCAAAATTACTACATTGGTTTAAATTATTATAAAACTGATGGAATTTCTGCCATGAATAATGATAATTCTGAAGATGATGGCTATAGAAATAACAGTTTATTTGTAAATTATGGTTATAATATTACTAGTGATACTTTATTTAAAAGTTCTCTTAGTTTAAAAGATAGTTTTTTAAATTATGATGAGCCCACCAATGGTAGAGATGATACCAATCCATCAACAGATGATACTGAAGGTCATTATAATTTAAAAATTATAAATTCTAAAAATAATTTTAAAAATACTTTTGGTTATAGCACATCTTATTATGGAAGAAGAATAAGGACACATAATGATATAGTAAGAACCTTTGAAGGCTTTAGGGAAATGTTAACTTATTTGGGAGAATATAATATAAATTTGGATAATAAATTAATTTATGGATCTGATATAGAATTTGTTGCTGGAGATTTTCCTTCTGATCCTGGAGTTAAATTTAAGAGTGACGAAGAGATTTATTCACAATACATAGATTATCAGTTCAGACCTTATGAAAATACTTATGCAACTATTGGATTAAGAAACGACCAACATACTACGGCTGGCGACGAGCAGTCATTCAGAACTACCGCATCATATAAATTAGATAAAAATAGTAAAATCAGAGCATCATATGGAACTGGTTTTATTTTTCCTACCATTTATGAGGGACATGATTATGAGTGGACAAATACAGCAATAAAAGAGGAAGTTGTTGCAGAAAAAAGCACAAGTTTTGATATAGGTTATGAAACTTTTTTTGAAAACCTAAATATTGGTTTTAATATTACTTATTTTGATATTAAAATTGAAGACCCAATAGTAGGTTGGACATTTGAACAAGAAAATGGAAAAGGAGAACAAAAAAGTCGTGGAATAGAACTAGCTACAAATTGGAGCAGTAAAAATTTGAATGTTAACTTTTCTTATACTGCAACTGATAGCTATTCAGGAATGGATTGTGACGATCCAGCAAAAGATGCATTTGGATATAAAAAATGTATTGACAGTAATAATGGTATAGTAGACAGCGCAATGGTTAGAGTACCTTTGCATGCAATTAATTCTAAAATAGATTATAACTTTAACCATTACTTGAATTCTTCATTATTAATAAAATATAGAGGTCAAACCAGAGATTATGGTGGCTCAGATCAGGATTTTAGAGACCAATTCCTTGATGAATATTTATTATTTGATTTAAAAAATTCATATAAGTTGTCAGAATTTTATAATTTAAACTTTTCTATAAACAATTTGCTCAATAAAGGGCATGAAAATTCTTATAAATACACTGGTCCTCCTAGAACTTTTAATATTCAATTAAAAAAAGCATTTTAAAATTAATCATAAAATGTATATTGGTATTTAGTTAACTATAATTATTTATAAATGAGTTATGCTAAAATTTTTTTAGGAATATTATTTGCATTGTCTGCTAGCAGATTTATTCCACATCCGCCAAACTTTACAAGTCTAATAGCATTAAGTTTTTATGTCCCAGCATTATTAGGCAAAAAGTATATACCTGCACTGGTATTTAGTTTTATATTAACTGATTTTTTTATCGGCTTTCATTCTGTTACACTTTTCACATGGGGCAGTGTAATTTTAATAGGTTTAGCCTCTAAATTTTTTTTACAAAATATAATAATTAGAATTTGTGGAGCTTTATTCGGTGCAATAATATTTTACATAATTTCAAATTTTGGAGTTTGGTTAGTAGGGCATTATAGCCATGAATCAATTAGCTTGATTTCAATTTATATATTGGCTTTACCATTTTTTGCATATTCTTTAATTTCAACAATTATATTCTCTTCTTTGATAGAAACTGTTTTTTACTTTTATAAAAAAAAATTTATAAATACTTAATTATTTTTTAAAATGTTAGGAATTAATTCAATTAAAAAATCTGTATTTTCATTTCAAAAAAAAGAACCCATACTTCTGAAAGTTGCTTATTTTTTAGTTTTATTTTTTAAATTTAATAAAATTAATCAGTTTATAATTGGTAAATATTTACGTTTTTTTTTAACAAATTTCACAGATTTTATTGATTTTGTTAAAAAATATAATCTGCCGAGAAAAGATTTTTTAGCAAATGCTCTATTGTTTAAAAGCAGTATTATTAAAAATAGGGATGCTAATAGTTTGAATAATCCCCAAGATGTTTTTGAAGCAGTAAAAGAAATAGATCAAAATTCATTTTTTAACGCTACTAATATAATTAATCTAAGCAATGAAGAGATAGAAAGATTTGTTAGTTTATCATCTTCAAGTTTGGCATTTAATTCAACTTTGCCATTAACTTCCGATTTAAAAAAAAGAAAAATTGATAACTCATATAATTATTATTCACTTAATCCTGATCAAATTAATTTGCAGCAACATTATTTAAAAATTCTTAAAAATAAAAAGTTAAAAGAAATCATTAATCTATATCTCGGTTTTAGAGGTAATTTGTTTGCAATTAATACAATGGTTACAAACAAGGATTCAAAATTTAGACACCCAGTTACAGATATGCATAGGGATTTTGATGATTTTCATTGGATAACAATGTTTATATATTGGACTGAAGTATCGAAAGATAATGGCGCAACTTCAATTATGTCAGGTTCTCATAGGCTAAAAGATATTTCTGGAGAAAAAATATATCTTGAAGGTAAAGCGGGATCTGTTTTTTTAACAGATAATCTTGCTTTTCATTCAGGAAATAAAAATCTTAAAACTGACAGAATTATAACAGCAATGAGATTTGGAAGGGCGTTAAATCCCGCTTCTTATATAAATAAAGATTATTTATTTTTTCAATATTTTAATGAGCTATACAATTAGTTCAAAAATTTATACATTAAATTTTTTGTACCATTCGATCGTTTTTTTTAACCCATCTTCTAATTTTGTTCTATTAAGATTTTTAACTATCTGATTTATTTTTTTATTATCTAAAACTCGATAATTTGCTGAACTTCTTTCTGAATGATTAAAATAAATTTTCTTATTAGATTTTGAAACTTCCAAAATTTTTTTTGCAAGTCTAAATATTGATATTGCTTTACCTGAACTAAAATTTATAGGCAATATATTTTTTTTCTTTAGAATAAATTTTAACATAGCATCTACAAGATCTTCAACGTAAACGAAATCTCTTATAATTTTTTTATTTCCCCATACTTCTAGTACTTTTTTTTTATTATAAGCTTTTTTAATTAAAGCTGGAATTACATGTGATTTTTTTTCATTGAAATTATCATAAGGACCATAAATGCTTGATGTTCTAATAACTTTTATATCTGTCTGCTTATTTTGATTGTATAAAAAACATAATTTTTCTAAATATCTATAAAGCCAACCAGTTCCATAATAAATATTATAAGGATCAATGTTTAAGTTAAGTTTATTTTCGCTTATTTTTTTTTTAGAAGGCTGATAAACTGTTGAACTACTTACCCACAATATTTTTTTCACATTGTTATCAATGCAGCTTTTTAATAAATTTGATCTTATTAAAAAATTTTCACTTATATTATCTGTAAAATTTTTTTTTAATCCCAAAATCCCAGACGCCTTTACTGCTAAAATAAAAACAATATCCATGTTTTTTGTTGCCTTTAAACAATTTTTGAAATTTCTAAAATCATATTTTTTATAATATTTTTTTAATTCAATATTTTGAATTTTAGAATTATAAGATGCTTTAACATTTTTGTTTATTTTTAATAATCTTATAAGCAAATTGGTCCCAACTAATCCAGATCCTCCTGCAATAAATATTTTTTTATTTTTATAATATTTCATAATTTTTAATTAATGAATATCCAACTGTAATATTTGCACTACTAAAATTGTTTAAGAACTTATTAAAATCAACTAATTTTAATTTTATATATTCTCCATGAGATTTATTACCATAAATATTTTTTTTAAAATTATTTAACATTTTTTTATCTACCTTTATTTTAAAGTAGAAATAATACAATTTTGAGTAGTTATTTGCAGATACAAAAATTCCCTTTCTATTAATTTTTTTTAAATTTCTTAAATCTATTTTTATTCCTAATTCTTCATTTATTTCTTTTTGTGCAGATTTCTTTAAATTTTTATAATCGGCACTACCAGATGGAAATTCAAAATTATTTCCAGCAAGTGGTGCCCTAAATTGTGAAACTAATAAAGTTTTTATTTTTTTTTTGTAATATAGGAGAGGTATAATTACCACACTAGCCCCTTCTAGTTGAACTACTCTTTCATAAGTCTTTCCTTTATAAATTAAATTTGAATCAACAGTTGATATTGAGAAATCACAATTATTTCTTTTTATTATAGATTTGTATTTAATATTTTTGATTTTTACGTTATTTTTTTTTAATAAATATTTCCATTCCAAGTAGGCTTTTTCTCTGGAGATTAGTTTTTTTATTTTCAATTTACTTAGAAAAATAATTAAATTTTTTATTGACTTCGTTTTTGTTTGATTGGTACCATTTTAATGTTTTATCAATACCGTTATCTAATTTTGTATTATTTTTTATGCCTTTGCTTTCAGCAAAACTAGTATCAAGTACTCTTTTTTTATCTCCAGACTTTTTTTTTTTGTCAAAAATTATATTTGGTTTATTTTTAATATACTTTGAATTTATAATTGTACTTACTAACTTTTTTATTGAAGTTCCTTTTCCACTGCCAATGTTTATTGGTTTAGTTATATTTTTTTTCACAACTTTAATCATGGCAGAAGCCACATCATCACAAAAAACAAAATCTCTTATATTTGAACCATCTCCCCATACTGTTAAAGGATTTTCATTGTCGCAAATTCTTTTAATTAGTGAAGCAACAACCATAGAATTTTTTGGATTAAAATTTAGGTTAGGTCCATAAATATTTGCAGGTCTCACAATATATAAGCCTTCAAAATTAAATTCTTTAGCATAAGCCTCTACCTGTAGCTCTCCCATTCTTTTTGCCCAACCAGCATATTTATCATGTTCAGAAGGGAAATCTTTCCAAACATTATTTTCGGTCATTTTAAGTTTTTTTCCATAAACTCCATAAGTACTTGTGTAAAGATATCTTTTTACATTATTAATTTGACTTGCATATAATAGATTTACAGCACAATATAAATTTGACATCATAAAACTTCCTGGATTAGAATAGTTTATTTTTGGTGATCCTGTAACACCTAATAAGTTAAACACATAATCTTTATTTTTCGTAACCTTTATGCAGTTTTGAACATTAATTAAATCTAATTTGTAAAACTTTTTAACTATTTTCATCTGTTGCTTTGTAATTTTATCAAGAGATGCAACATAAATCTTTGCTCCTAGATCTTTAAGTTTTTCTGTTAATGGGAGACCTACCATTCCAGTTCCTCCAGCAATTAAGATAGATTTATTTTTAAAAATATTTTTCATTTTTTTTTTTAATTATTTTTTTTACAAATTTAACTATTTCATCAGCAGAAGGAGGAAGGTTATCCAAACCTTTACCTGTCCCAGCAGTCTTATTTTTAAGACCAAGAGTAAATATTTTTTTATTTGTTTTTAAGTTTAAATCATTCGCTATAGACTTCGATACACCATCTGTATAATCATCATCTAAAATAAGACCACCAAATTTTGAATTTTTTAAATTATTAATATCTTTATTAGAAATTTTTAATGGTTTAATCCACAAAATGTTTATAACTGATATTTTGATATTTTGTTCTTTTAAAATTTTAGATGCTTTAATTGCTTCAAATCTTGTAATTGATATTGCAAGTATCACCAAATCAGGTTTTTTATAGTAACTATTTGGTAATTCATTTTTATTCGTATAACTTCCTCTATGTTCAGATACATAATAGACATCATCATCTTTTAAAAAATTATTATAAATAGAAATATATTCTTTTGGAGTCATCGGACTTACGATTTTTACTCCTGGCATTCTATAATACAGTGAATGATGAGAAGATCCAGCCACCGGTCCAATTCCTCCTTCCATTCCAATGCCTCTTACAAAAATTGGGCATGGTACTTTCCAAATCTCTTTCGATTTACAAGCATAATTTATTATCATAGGGCAATTGTACCAATTAAAACCCTGATATCTAATAACATAAATAGGCCTTGATTTCATTAAAGCTGCACCAACAACAAAACCACCATCAGCCACATCAGCCATAGAAATTTCTATCATTCCATCTTTTTCGTATAATTCAGGTAGAGTTCCCCCAACCCAACCAACTGCTGTAAGGCATTGACCAAACACTTTACCAATTTTCTTCTTAAGATGACTCCTAATAATTTCTTTTATTGTTGTTCTGAGATCTTTTCCCATTTTTTTTTTATTTGTTGGTTAATTTTTTTGTCATAAGCAAATGATTTTTTTCCAATTTTTTTCATTAAAAATTTATATCTATCATATATTTTATCTGAATCTATGCCTGCACCTGAATGCCAAAATAATCTATGGGTATTTATATTTAGAAGCATTGGACCTTTAAAGAATAGCTTACTGTATTTTAATATATCAATTGGATTATCTGAAATATTAAAAGCTTTCATTTTAAAAGATTTAGCAACATCATGCATATCCCAATTTCTTCTAATTTTTTTTTCAGTTAAAATTGATAGGTTATTATCTTCAACAATAAATAAAATTGGCAATTTTTTAGTTGATGCCCAACCCAGGGCACCCATCACATAATCTTCTTCAGCTGAAGCGTCTCCCATAAAAATAATTGTTGGATTTCCAGACTCAAAACACGCCCCAGTTCCTATAGGCACCTGAGTTCCCATATGACCGTCATGACCATACATGTTAATTTTTTCACAGTGAATTGAAGCAGAGCCGCCCATTCCATAAGAGCACCCCTTTTTACTGCCTAGCAGCTCTAAAATCAATTTGTCTATTGGACCACCAAAGGATAAGTAAATTGAATGACATCTGTGTTGTCCAAAAATTAATGGTTTGATTTTTTTATTACTACAAATTTCTGCTATTGATGCGCTTATAGTTTCTTGACCAGCTGACAAGTAGGTTGGCAGTTTTATTTTTTTTTTTTTTACATATTCAAAAAGAGTTAATTCAAAATTCCTATTCAAGCATGTTTTTTGAAATACATTCCAAAAGTAATTTTTATTTTTACTCATATTGCAAGGTATGTAACATGTTTTTTAATACTAAAAACTTCAGTAAGCTTTTTGATTGTATCCATTCCAACAATGTCACCAGGAGATAAAACTAATTGATTATCTGCACTTTCCAGACCTCCCTCAAGTACAGCAATTATAGAATTTTTTTTCATGTTTTGAAGCCTTTTTAAATCATTAGTTTTTATAATTTCTATTGTAATATTATCAACTACATATTTATTAAAAGAATTTATTTCTGGTTCTTCGAATACTGGATCTTTATCTTCCAGCTCAGTTGTAGAATTATTATCTTCGTAAGGTTTGTTTTCTCTACCATAGTTATCTTTAAATCTTACTAAATCATCTTTATCAATAGGTGTTTCTATTTCTAAAATTGTTGCAGTTTCTTTATTTAAATTTTTTGTACAGTGAAACAAACCTGGTCTAATCATTAACCTTGAGGCTGGTAACATCTTTTTGGAATTGTAGAAGCCTAAATCAACATTAACTTCTCCTTTTATAAGTATAAAACCAGTTTTTTTCACTGGATGACAATGTAGAGATGTACTTTTATTATAATCTATTCTAAGAAGCTTGGTACTACTTATTGAATTTCTAAAAATTGTATACTCTGAACCCCAAGGTTTTAAAACCTTTCGGTTTTTTGGAATATCATTAATTTTCATTAAGAATTAATTTTATAATACTCGCTTATAACAGCTTTCATCCATGGCCCCAAATCTTTGTAATGAGCAGTAGTAACAATATTATCATCAATTACTGCTGGCAAATCTTCATAAATTGCTCCAGCGTTTATTAGATCATCTTTCATGCTGTAGTATCCAGATATTTTATTATTTTTAACAATTTTTGCTGAAATCAATAATTGAGCTCCACTACAAATGCAGCCTATAATTTTTTCTTCACTATGAAATTTTGAAATAAATTCAATTATTTTTAAATTTTGCCTTACTTTTTCCATGGCTTTAACGCCACCAGGTATAATTAATAAATCGTAATCAGTTGTTTTTATTTCTTCTATTTTTTTTATAACTTGATTTTTATTTGAAGGTATATCCGTGCCCAAAATTCCTTTTACATTTTTGCCTTCGTTAATACAGACATCAACCTTAAAATTATCCTCTAATAATCTATAGTATGGATAAATAAACTCATGATCTTGAACAAGATTTCCAGTAATTATTACTGCATTTTTTAACATAATTTTTAAGATTTAGAACTATAATACCACTTAATAGTTTTTTTTATACCTATATCTAAATCAATCTTCGCTTTCCATCCAAATTCTTTTTTTGCTTTTGAGCAATCTAAACATATGTAGGTTTTTAAGTTTTTTTTAGACAGATCATTAATTTTTTTAATGTTTTTATTCGATATTTTAATAATTTTTTCTGTAAGATCATTAATACTTATAAGCTTTTCAGAACCCACATTATATAAACCAAATTTTTTTTTTTGTTTTCTGATAGCAATATTTACAAAATCAACTAAATCAGATATGTAAATTAGGTCTCTTTTTTCCTTACCATCACCCCAAATTGTAACTTCTTTTTTTGAAGAAAATACTTTATTGATTGTTCCAGCCAAAACATGAGATTTTTCTAAAGAAAATTTGTCATGAGGACCGTAAACGTTTGAATGTCTAATAACAGTATACTTATTTCTTCCTAGATTTGAATAAAAATTACACATATTTTCCACAAATATTTTCATATGAGCAGCTCCGTAATATCCATCATATATTTTTTTTGTATCCACATCTTTTTCTGTTTGAAGTTTTTTAGAATAAGGATTGTACATTATTGAACAACTAAAAAAAACTACATGCTTAATTTGGTAATCATAGCAAGACCTAGTTACCATTGAGTTAATAATTGCATTATCATTTACATGTATATAAGGTTTTTGAATTATATCTTTTGCACCAGAAGTAGTTGCGGCAGCTTGAATAACTATATCATTTCCTTTGATAACTTTGTCTACATCTTTTTTTACAGTTAGATTTGATTTAACTATTTTTACATTTTTAATAAAAACTTTATTTTTAAAGTATGTTCCAGTTACAGAAAATTTATTATTTTTTGATAAGCTTAATGCAATATTTTTTCCTATAAAACCACTTGCACCTAGAATTAAAATTTTTATTTTTTTCATTCTAAATTAATACACCAAAATATTAAATTTTATATAATTTTAAGAAATTAACAGAATATATTTATTTATATGACTAATAATCATTCAGAAATTTTAAATAATCCATATAATCTTCGTAATATAAATGAAAAACTTTTTTGAAAATAAGTTATTACTATTAAAATAAGTATTTTATTTTTTTCAAAAAAATTAATATTATTATTTTCAAAAGTGATTTTTGTTAAATACTTTGAAAGATTGAATTGGTAAAATAATATAAATAGGCAAGTCTTTAATTCTGCAAGTAAATATACTTTATGATTTCTAGTCTTTTGTATTTTATATCTATCTTTATCTCTGTAGCTAAAAAGATTTTTTTTTATATAACCTACTTTATTGTTTAATAAGAAATGTGCTAAAAATAAAGTATCGTAATTAGATTCTGTTTTGTCATAGTAATAAAAGTACTTTAGTGAATTAATGTATTCTTTACTTAAAAAAATACCAAAAAAAGCAGGTACCATATTTCTATGTAAAACAAACTTTGATAAATTATAAAAATAAGAACTTGATTGATCATAAATTGGGTAGTTTTTAGCTTTATAAAAGTTATTTTTAGAATTAAAGTAATTATGTCCACAATAAACCATGCTTAATTTATCATTAGTAATTTTTTTATGTATGGTTTCGAGAAATTTTGGGTGGTAGAAATCATCATCACTTATTACACATATATATTTATACTTTCTTAAATAATTTTTTATTAAGAATTTTTGTGAATTAACTAAGTTTCTTCTTTTATAATCTTTGATGATTTTTATTTTGATTTTGGTTTTATTTATTTTTTTTATTTCTTTAGCTATTTTTAGAGTTTGATCTGTTGATCTATTATCAAAAATAATCAGGTCAAAAGTTTGTAAAGTTTGTTTTAAAAGCGAATTTATGGTGGTTCTAATTGTTTTTTCACCATTCCAAACTAATAATCCTATACCTATTCTGGATGCCATTTATTTTAATAAATTTTATTTTTAATTTATTTTAAAATAGAAAATAATTATGTATAAAGATATATAAAAATAGCTTATTTCAATATCGTGACTGCATTTTTTTTAAAAAAAATAAAAAAAAATTTAAAATTATTTAGTTAACTTGATTATTTCAAAAATTCCTTTTAGAGTTTCTTTTTCGGAGGTGGCACAGATTATCCATCATGGTACAAAAAAAATGGAGGCGAAGTTCTTTCTACAACTATTAATAAATATTTATATTTAACTTGTAGATATTTACCGCCATTTTTTGATCATAAATATAGAAATGTTTGGTCTATTATTGAAAAAGTTAAAAAAGTTGAACAAATAAAACATACGGCAGTTAGAAAACTACTAATAGATATGAAAGTTAAAAAAGGTTTGGAATTACACTATGATGGTGATCTCCCAGCCCAAAGTGGAATGGGATCAAGTTCAGCATTTGTTGTTGGTTTGATAAATATTTTTTATGCATTTAAAAAAAAAAATTAAGCAAGAAAGATTTGGCAGACAGAAGTCTCTTTTTTGAACAAAATATTCTAAAAGAAACAGTTGGATCTCAAGATCAAATAGCAACAGCTTTTGGAGGTTTTAATTCAATAAAATTTTTTAAAAATGGAAAATATAAAGTAGAAAAATTTTCAATCAAAAAAAAAATAATAAATGATTTAAGCAAAAATTTAGTTCTTATTTATTCTGGAAATGATAGACGTGCTAATGATATTGCTGAAAAATATGTACCAACATTAACTTCAAAAAAAAAAAAAGAAATGAAAACTATCCAAGAATTTGTTGGAAAGGCAAAAGTATTTTTAAATAATAATAAATTGGATGATTTCGGGCACCTATTAGGAGAAAGTTGGCAAAAAAAAAAAGAACTAAGTAGCAATATAACTTCTGATAAAATTGAATTTTTGTACAATAAAGCTTTAAAAAATGGCGCTTTAGGAGGAAAAGTTTTAGGAGCAGGAGGAGGTGGAATGATGTTGTTTTATGTTACTAAAAAAAATTTTGAAAAATTCAACAATGCATTTAAAAATTCTTTAATTATACCTTTTAAATTTGAAGAAACTGGTAGCTCAATTATTTTTAACGATAACAACGAAAATATTTATGAATAAAAATTTTAATCATCCATTGATGGATAATAATATTACTAAAAATGATGTAGGAGTTTTGATTGAATTTTTAAAAAAAAATAAGAAGAGAATATTTACTCAGTCAAAAATGGTTAATGAGTTTGAAGCAAAGTGGTCTAAATGGCTTGGAGTAAAATATAGTGTATTTGTTAATTCTGGATCATCATCTAATTTGCTTACTATTTTAGCGTTAAAAATTCTGTATGGAAACGGAGAAATTATAGTTCCACCATTGACATGGGTATCTGATATTGCAGCTGTAATCCAAAATAATTTTAAACCAGTGTTTGTAGATATAAATCCTAAAAATTTATGTATGGATGAAGAGGAAATATTGAAAAAAATAAATAAAAAAACAAAAGCAGTCTTCATAACACATGTTCAGGGATTTAATGGATTAACAGATAATTTAATAAAAATATTGAAGAAAAAAAAAATAGCATTGATTGAAGATGTCTGCGAGTCGCACGGGGCTACTTTTAGGAGTAAAAAATTAGGAACTTATGGATTAATTTCCAACTTTTC
The DNA here is from genome assembly GCA_045567255.1 of Candidatus Pelagibacter sp. Lineage (GTDB taxonomy): Bacteria > Pseudomonadota > Alphaproteobacteria > Pelagibacterales > Pelagibacteraceae > Pelagibacter. The sequence continues at coordinate 16,466 of JBJLDH010000007.1, forward strand.
TTTTTATTATGCTCATCATTTATCAACCATTGAAGGTGGAATGATTTGTACAAATAGTTTAAAAATTTACCGATTATTGAAAGTTTTAAGATCTCACGGCATGGCGAGAGAAATTGGCAACCATCAAATTGAAAAAAAAGTTATTAATAAATATCCATCACTATCACCAAAATTTATATTTTTATATCCAGCTTATAACTTAAGAAATAACGAAATTTCAGCTACAATTGGTTTAAATCAACTAAAGTCTTTAGACAAAAATAATGAATTAAGAAATAAAAATTTTATAACTTTTTTATCAAATATTAACAAAAAACATTATAGGACAGAATTTGATTTAGAAGGATGTTCAAATTATGCTTTTCCTTTAATTTTAAAAAAAAAAATTTTCAGAATAGAAAATTGTTAGAAAGTATTATGTCAAAGAATAAGATAGAGTTTAGGAGAGGAAATGCGGGAGGAGGAAATCAATTAAGGCAACCATATTTAAAAAAATATATCAAAAATATAAAATTAAAAAATTTTAAGCAAGTCGATCACATTCATTTTTTTGGATATTATATTGGTAACTACCCTACACTTAAAAAAGATAAGATTAAAAAAATATGTAAAATTTTAAATAATATTCAATATGAATAGAAGATTTAATAATTGTTTAATAACTGGAATTACAGGGTCAGGAGGTAGCTACCTAGCAGAGCATATTTTAAATAGAGATAAAAAAATAAAAATTCATGGATTCTACAGATCTAAAGGTTACTACAATATTGTTAAAAAATATAAAACAATTAAAACTTATAAGGTAGATCTACTTAATTATTTAAAAGTATATAAAAATTTAAAAAAAATTAAACCTGATGTAATATTTCACCTTGCTTCCAATGCTGATGTAAGAGACTCGTTTAATAATCCCATTTCATTTGCAAAAAATAATAACTCAATAACTATTAATTTGCTTGAAGCAATTAGAAAATTAAATATTAATCCTGTAATTATTATATGCAGTACGTCCGAAGTTTATGGCCAGGTTGATAAAAAAAATATGCCGATCAAGGAAAATTCTCAAATTTCGCCTATAAATCCTTATGCAGTAACTAAAACTTTTCAAGATTTAATATCTCAAGTTTACCATAAAAGTTTTGGTTTAAATATTATTATAACTCGAATGTTTTCTTATACAAATGGTAGGAGAGATAATCTATTTCAAACTGCATTTGCTAAACAAATAGCAGAGATAGAACTTGGAAAAAAAAAATTTTTAAAACATGGAAATTTAAAAAGTATTAGGACTTTGTTAGATATAAATGATGCCATGGAAGCCTACTGGCTAACAGCAAAAAAAGGTAAAATTGGAGAAATTTACAATATAGGAGGTAATAGAACTATATCAGTTGGTGATTTTTTGATCAGATTGATGAAACTTTCTAAATCCGAAATAAAATGCAGATTAGATAAATCATTATTAAGACCTCGAGATATTCCTCTTCAGGTAGTTGATTGTTCTAAATTCAAAAGAGACACAGGCTGGAAACCATTAACCAAGTTTAGTATTTCTCTGAAAAAACTTTTAGAAGAATGTAGACATAACGTGATATAATTAATTTATATCTTATACAAATAATAAATAGTGATTGAATTTAATAAACTAAATTTTAAGAATGAAAAGATTAAATTAAGCATGGGCTCGATTGAGCTCCTGAATTCAATATCACTAAAATTCTTACAATATTCACAATTATTATTTAACGAAGATCAAAATTTTTCTAAAGATCATTTTATTACTAATGAAATAAAAAAAAGCATAATAAGAAATTTTATTTCTTACGATGATGTCACAGTAGATTTGTCTAAAAGTATTATTCAGGATTTTAGAAATCATTTAAAAAATCAGAAAATAAAAATTGAAATAAGTAATCCAGGGATAATGTTTCATTTACCAAATGATTTAAGTGAAGAAGGTACCTACCATTATGATCAAATTGGTAAAAATCAAACTTATACATTGTGGACACCAATAACTGAATATGAATATAATCCAATTAAGTATTATAATTTAGGTTATCATTTATTTAAATTTTTTGAATTAACTAAATTATTAAATATTTTCAAAGTAAAATATTTAAATCCAATACAAAAAGAGACATATCTGTGGGCAGGATATTTTATGCACAAGGGCTGCCTAAATACTTCTTCGAAGAAAGCAGCAGCAATAGCATTTAACGTAAAAATAGTTGATAATGAAAATTTAGATTTTAAGTCATTTATGCTTAAAGATAGAGATTTACTTGAAATTTATAATAAATTAAAATTTTTAATTGATGAAATTGTAGAATTAGAACTAAATTTAGAGGAAAAAGATAAGTTTACACTTCATGCTGAAAAAATTATAAAAAAAAGTAACAATTTTCTTGAAAAAGAAATAATTTCTAAAATAATATCTGTTATATCTCAAAGAATTTTTACTTATTATTCAGATGAAAAAAATAAAATTTTATCAACAAAATTGGACTTAATTGCTTATTTTTATGATAATACGAATTATGCATCTAACCAAAGATTGAAAAAGCAAAATCTCTTATAATAGATTTTATGATATGGTTATTTAAATGAAAGTTAAAAATAAAAAAGAAAAAATTTTAATAACTGGTGCTGCAGGATATATAGGTTCACTACTAGCTACAGAGTTGGTTAGGCTTAATTATCAAGTTATTGCATTAGATATTTTGAAATATAATCAGCATTCATTATCTCACCTTCACTTTTATAAAAATTTTACTTTTATTAAAGGAGATGTCACTAAACAAAAAGTTATTAAAAAGGCATTGAAAGGATGCAGTTATATAATTCCTTTAGCTGCTTTAGTAGGTGCCCCTCTTTGTGATAAATTTAAAAAAAAGACTAAGGAAATAAATGTAAATTCAATTAAACTTCTTTTAAAACTTCTTAAAAAGAACCAAAAAATTATTTATCCAACTACAAATTCTGGCTATGGAATAGGTGAAAAAAATAAATTTTGTAATGAAACTTCACCTTTAAGACCAGTATCATTGTATGGTATTACAAAATTAAAAGCTGAAGAACTGATTTTAAAGCATAAAAATTCTGTATGCTTTCGTTTAGCAACTGTTTTTGGATATTCCTACAGAATGAGAACAGATTTAATTGTAAATAATTTTGTTGAAAGAGCTGTAAATGCTAAAAAACTAGAGATTTTTGAACCACATTTTAGAAGAAATTTTGTACATATACGCGATGTCGTATCTTCTTTTATATTTGCAATTAATAATTTTCAAAAAATTAAAAATAATGTTTTTAATTTAGGTTTGTCATCAGCAAACATCACTAAACTTATGTTAGCTAAAAAAATAAAAAGAGAAGTCAAAGATCTTAAAATAAAAATTGTTAAAAATGCAAAAGACCCAGATCAGAGAGATTATTTTGTAAGTAATAAAAAAATAGAAAATGCTGGATTTAAAGCATCAATTACATTAGAGACAGGTATCAAAGAGTTGGTTAAGTTATTTAAAATATCTGATGTAGATTTTATAAACAACTATTAATTAAGAAAAGTTTTAGATTAAAATGATTATTAAAAAAAATTTAAATACTCTTTTAAGTTTTTTGGAAAATAAAGATAGATTGAATTTTTATGGAATTGTCATTTTACAATTCATAGGTTCATTATTAGAAGCTTTTGGAATTGCTTTAATATTACCAATATTGGCAGTTATTCTTGGTCAACAAACTTCCACTTTTTTCTTTTTAAATAATATTCATGAAATATTAAATTTTTCAAATAAAGAAAGTTTATTAATACTTTCAATTGCATCGATGCTATTATTTTTTATATTTAAAAATACAATTTTAACTTTAATATATAAAAAGATTTTTTCTTTTGCTTATAGAATTCAATATAAAATTAAATCAAAAATCTATACGCATTTTATTAATCAAAGATACCATAAATTCACTGAAAAAGGATCTTCAAAATTAATCTCTACTGTTTCAGTAGATTTGAACATTTTTACACAAAATTTTCTAGTAGCATTTTTAATTTTTTTAACAGAAATATTTGTTTTACTAACTATTTCGATTTTATTAATTATAATTGAACCCTCAGGTTTTATATTAGTTTCCTTTGTCACACTAATATTTGTTTTAGTGTTTATGAAATTATTTAAAAGGAAACTTAATTCCTTGGGAGAAGAAAAAGAAAATTTTGAAGAAAAAATGCAAAAAATAATTAATGATAGTTTAAATTCATTTCAAATAACTAAAATACACAATAAAGAAAATTTTTTTATTGATAAATTTAATTTATTTAATGACAAAACATCTTTTTTATATGGAAGGTTTATTTTTTTGCAAAATATACCAAGATTTTTTTTCGAGATTTTAGTTATAATTTTACTAACCATTTTAGTTTTTACAATGATTCAGTTTAATTATTCTTATGATGAAATCTTTATAAAAGTTGCAATTTTTTCTGCTGCTGCATTTCGATTAATGCCATCTATTAATAGACTTACTTATACATATCAGAGTATAGTTTTTTCAACATCAACTTTAGATAACTTATATAGATTAAATAAAGAAATTTCTTCATCTATTAAAGAAGAAAACTTGAGCGAACAAAGTAAAAATTTAGAAATAAATTTTCATAATTCACTAAAAATGGAAAACATTTTATACAAATATGAAGATAAGATAATTTTAAATAATTTGAATTTAGAAATAAAAAAAGGTGAGGCAATAGGCATATATGGAATGAGTGGAGGAGGAAAAACAACGTTAATTAATCTTATTTCTGGTCTCACCAAACCTTTAAAGGGAAATATATTTATTGATGATAAAAAAATACAAATAGATAATTCAAGTTGGCAAAATTTAGTTGGGTATGTTCCTCAAACAACAAATTTATTGGACGATACTATAATAAACAACATAACTTTTTGTGATGAAAATGTAGATCAAATTTTTTTAGAAAAAATTGGTAAACAAGCTCAAATACTAGATTTAATAAAAAATCATGGAGACAAGAATGTTGGGGAGAGAGGCCTAAGAATGTCCGGTGGTCAATTGCAAAGAGTCAGCATTGCTAGAGCACTTTATAAAAAGCCATCAATCCTTATATTTGACGAGGCAACAAATGCTCTCGATGAAGCAACTGAACAAAAAGTATTTGATACTGTTTATTCTTTAAAAGGAAAAGTTACATTAATTATTGTATCACACAATTTAGATAACCTTAAACAATGTGATAAAAAATTTAAATTAGAAGAAGGAAACTTAAATGAAATTGAAAACTAAATTTTTTCTTTATTATTATGAATAAAATTAGTGTTATTATTTTTACATACAAAAGAGCAATATTATTACAAAATTGTTTAGAAACTCTATTAAAAAATTTTAAAAATTTAAATTTTCCAATACATGTTATTTATCATTATGATAAAGGTCATGAAAAATCTTATTTAAAACTGCAAGAACATTTCAAGCATAAAGATATAAAATTTTACAAGAGAGAAAAAGTATTTTTTTTCAAATGGATTTCAAAATTATTAAGGCCTTTAAATCTATTGTGGATTTTAAGATGGCCAGTATTATTAAAAGAAATGAACAACTTTAAGGAAATTTTAGAAAATATACTCGAAAAAGTTGACAGTAAATTTGTAACACTTTGCCCTGACGATATGATTTATTTCGATGAGACATTAGTTGATAATTCTGCACTTAAATTTCTGAATGATAATGGAGATAATTATCAATATAGATATTTTACTAGTGATAAATTTAATATTCCTCACAATATTAATAAAAATTTAAAAAAAAAATATTTTGAAGTAAATAATAAACAACATTATTTTTCTTGGTCTCTAAAAGATAAATATGCAAGTGGTGTATGGAAATATAGATTTACAGTAGAGGGCACAGTATATAATAAAAAATCTTTATTAAAATTTTTAAAACCAATGATATATCACAACCCAATTACTCTGGAAGCAATTGGTTTATGGGAATCAAGAATAAGAAATTTTTTTGACAACGGCTTGTCTTCTGTAAATAGAACTGCTGCAACTTATCAAGTCAACAATGTGCAGAATCTTGTTAATACTGCTACAGCAAAATTTGATTCAAGTTTAATGATGCAAGCATATAATTTAGGTTATAAATTCTTATATGAAAAAAACGATTTTTATGAAAATTATAGCGACACAATTCCAAAAGAATTATTTTTTTATAAAAATGATATAAATAGTAAAATAAAATATGAAGATTTAAAATTATTATTAAGTAAAAATATGAATAAATAATGAAATTTTTATTTCATATTTATATTTTTTTTAATAATTTATTGAATATCATCGTACTAGATAAAAATACCAAAAAATCTAAACTAAATACTGCATGAGAATTTTCAAAAAAAGATCTTATGCCAATAAATATAATTATCAAAAATAAAGAGTTTAAATAAAAATTATCTTTTTTAAGATAAGTTTTCATTTTTAAAAATTGAAAGAGAATTAAAAGAACATAAATATTAATAATTATAAATAATATTAAACCTATGTAACCCCCACATATAAAAGCATAGAATAAACTACTCGATGTATTTGTCATATAGCCAGAGGAAGGATTTTCTGTTTCTTTCAAAAGTACATATCTATCAGCTTGCGGTCCATATCCAAAAAGCTTCTTATAATCATAACTATTAATTATTTTTGACCAAATCACATTTCTAGAAGAAGTTATATATTTTAATTCACTGTCATCTACCTTAAGATCTTTACTTCTCGAATAAACTTCAGCAATTCTATTAGGCTTTTCTTCTAAAAAATTTTTATAAACATCTACAAAATTTTGATCTTCAAATAATAATTCAGATTTTTCACTTTTAAGATAAACTAATTTTAAATTTTGTACTGCTTTGAAACCAATTATAGAGAAAGATATAATTAAAAGCGCAGCTATAACATTTTTTAAAATTTGATTTTTAGAAAAGAATATTAAATTTAAAAATATAATTATAATTAATGAAAAAATAGTTATTCTTGATTGAAAACCCCAAATATTTATTCCAATAAATATCAGCAATAGAAAAATTATTAAAAATGTTTTCTTTGATAATTTTTCGTTTAGCTTAACTAACAAGATAATACTAACTAGTGCAAGCACTCTCGATAAACCTGTTACACGAATTATTGGATCATCCAAAAATGTTTCTTTCCAAGTCTGCGAGTTATACAAATACAATTTTACGGAATTAAAAAAATCAATGTACATAATTGGCAAATAAACTATGACAATAAAGAATAAAAAAAATAAATTTATAAAATAAAAAATTTTTATTTGATTATCGTTTAAAATTTTATTTGCTAAATATATTATCCCAATACCATTAAAAGCAAGTATTACTAAAAAAGTTCTTTCTAAATTGAAATTATGAGAATCAAAAAGTATTAATCCAATCAGCTGGCTTAAAAAAAAAATAAAATAAATTATTAATAAAAAACTAAAATTGTGAACATATTTTTGACTCTTTAATATTAGAATTATTAAGAATATGTTTGTAAATATAACTGGACTATAAAATCTTATTAAATTTATAGTTTGTATAAAAAATTCTTTAGAATAAGGATGTTTTAAATTTATATTTTTAAAATAATCCATGTCTGGAGGAAAAGTATTTAATGAAGACCACAGAATAATCCAAAAAATTCCTAAAAGTATTAAAAATTTGTTTTCTTTATAATATGAGTACATTTTAATCAAATTGATATTTAAAAACTTATTAATAGATATATATATTATTCTTAATATTTAAATAAAAAACAAATTTATATGAATTTTCTAATTACAGGTTGCGCAGGTTTTATTGGATATAGCATTACAAAAAAAATATTAGAAAATAAAAATAATAATGTAATTGGAATTGATAGACTCACAAATTATTATTCAATAAAATTGAAAAAAAAAAGATTATCAATTTTAAAAAAATACAAAAACTTTAAATTTTTAAACAAAGATATTTCTAAAAAAAAAAATACAGAATATATTTTTAAAAATCATAATTTTGATCAAGTAATGCATTTTGCAGCGCAGCCAGGAGTAAGAAGGTCAATTAGTCATCCTCATGAATATTACGACTCTAATATTTCATCTTTTTTTAATTTACTAGAATTAAGCAAAATCTACAAAATTAAAAAAATATTATTTGCATCTTCAAGTTCAGTTTATGGAGATAATAAAAAATTTCCTTTAAGAGAAAGTTTTGATAGAAAGCCAAAAAATTTTTATGCTTTAACAAAGTGTATAAATGAAGATATGGCAAACTTTTACAGCAAATTATATAATATTAAGATTATTGGATTGCGCTTTTTTACAGTTTATGGCCCCTATGGTAGACCTGATATGTTAATTTGGAAAATGTGCGAAAATGTACTTTTAAAAAAAAAATTAAAAATTAATAATTTTGGTAAACATGAAAGAGATTTTACTTATATAGACGATGTTGTAAAAATGGTAATTGAAGTTTCCAAAATTAAAAATTTAAATAATTTTGAAATATTCAATGTGTGCTCAAATAAACCAAGTAAATTAAAATATATTTTAAAAATATTTAAAAAAATAAATAATAATAAGTCTTTTAAAAACCTAAAATTTCAGAAATTTCAAGCTGGCGATGTAATAAAAACCCATGGATCAAATTTAAAATTATTAAGAAAAATAAACAGTTTTGAAACAATAAAAATAAGTGATGGTATTTTTAAAACGTTTGATTGGTTTAAAAAGCAATATTAAATTTAATTCTAATTTTAAGATAAAGTTGAAGACCTTATATGTGTAGTATTTTTGGACAGATTAATATTAATGGAAGTTTGATAGAAACAAATAATTTTAAAGATGCATCAAAAATAATTGATCATAGAGGTCCAGATAAAAAAGGTTATTTAACAGACAACAATCACTTTCAATTTGCTTTTAATAGATTGTCAATATTAGATTTGAATGAAACTGGTGATCAACCAATGATTTCAGAATGTGGAAGATACATTTGTGTCTTTAATGGAGAAATTTATAACCATAAGAAAATATATAATGAAATTAAATCTTCATTTAAATGGAGAGGCACATCCGATACTGAAGTTTTATTAAATGCATGGTCTTTGTGGAAAACCAAAACTCTTGAAAAAATTGATGGCATGTTTTCATTTGCAATTTGGGATAAAGATGAGGAAAAAATATTTATAGCCAGGGATAGAATAGGAGAAAAACCTTTATATTATTATTTAGATGAAAACAGATCACTATTTTTTTGCTCTAGACCTGGTCCAATCACAAAAATTTTTCCAAATTTATCTAATGAATTCGAGAATGATAGTATAAGTTTCTATCTTGAAGCTGGATATTTTCCTAGATCAAGATCGATATTTAAAAAAATTTTTAAGCTAGAACCAGGTAGTTATATGGAGTTTGGTAAAAGAAATATTATTATAACCAAATATTGGTCTATAAATAATTATAACTCCAAAGTAGTAAAATCTGAATCTTTAAATTATTACGTAGATAAATGTGAAGATCTTTTAAAAGAGAGTATTTCTGACAGGTTAATAAGCGACAAACCGCTTGGATTTTTATTATCAGGTGGCTTGGATAGTTCTTTGGTAGTAGCAATGGCTTCAAAAATCATAAAAAAGGAAAATATTAATGCTTTTAATTTAGGCTTTGAAGATGAGAATTATGATGAAAGTAAAGATGCAACAATAGTTTCAAATCACTTAGGAATAAAATTAGAAAAAGAAAAATTAACACCAAATGACTTAATAAAACAATTACCTTATTTTTTTGAAAAATTTGATGAGCCTTTTTCGGATACCGCATGTTTTCCATTGATGGAAATATCAAAGTTTGCAAAAAAAAAAGTAGATGTTGTTTTAACAGGAGATGGCGGAGATGAGTTATTTGGTGGATATAATTATTATTCAATTATAGACTTATTTAATAAATTTAATTTTCCATTAAATTTAATAAATAAAATATATATTCCATTTTTTTTAAAAAAATTTGGTAACCATAAATTAAAACTAATAAGTAATTTATTTAAATTTAATAACCAGATTTCTAGATTTGCATATATTAGAAGTATTAAAAAAGATTTTCCAAGTATTTATGAATTTAATGAAAATTTTAATATTGAAAAAAAATTTTTAGATAATGTCTCAAAAATGAATTATGAAAAAGATGATGTTAGTAAAGTTATGAAAATAGACATTATGAATACTTTGAATGATAACTATCTTCAGAAAAGTGATTTATCAACAATGGCATACTCACTTGAGTGCAGATCTCCTTTTTTGAGTAAAAATTTAGTTGAATGGGCCTTAACAGTACCTTCAAAATTTAAGGTAAATTACTTTAACAAAAAAATAATTTTACGTGAATTGGCCAAAAAATATCTTCCAAAAGAAATTATTAAAAAGAAAAAAAGAGGTTTTGAAATTCCTATAAAAAATTGGTTAAGAAATGAATTGAAAAATTGGTCACTTGAATTAATAAAAAATGATAATAACTATAAAAATTTAAATTTAGATAAAAAAAAAATATTAGATTTATTTCAATTACATTTATCAGGTAAAAGAGATTGCCATCCATATTTATGGGCAATACTAGTTTTATTAAAATTTAATGAAAAAAAATAATAAAATTATCACAATTATTATACCAACTAGAAATAGATTTTTATTTATAAAAAAAATACTTAATGAAAATAAAGGTCAAAATAAAAATGTAGATATTATTTTGATAGATGACTGTTCTGAAATTAATCAAAGCAATAAAGTAAGAAAGTATTCTAAAAATTTTGAAAATGTTAAGTATTTTAGACTTAATAAAAATAGGGGTCAAAGCTATGCATGTAATTTTGGTCTAAATAAAAGTAAAACAAATTATGTTTGGTTTTTTGATGATGACGATTTTTTAGATAAAAAAACTTTGTTAAAAGTAATAATTTATTTAAAAAAAGAAAATTTTGATGCAGTTTTGTTACCTATGAAACAAATTTATAATCATAAATTAATTAAATTTGTAGAACCAATCAAATATCAACATACATTTAAATATTTAATTAATTCACCTCAGACAGTAAGCACATCATGTGCAATTTTTAATAGAAAAAAAATTCTAAATATTGGAGGCTGGGATGAAAAATTGTTTGGCGGCACAGACACAGATTTATTTCTAAGATTTTCTAAAAACTATTCTTTCTCTACAATAAAAACAAAGCCAATATCAGTTAATTTTGCTGCACCTAATAGAGTTACAAATAATTTTTTTAGGCAGCAAAAAGCAAAATTATATCTTTTAAATAAACATTGGAAAATTCTTACATTGAAAAGAAAAATATATTATATTATAAGTTTTATTTTATGTTTCCCAATTTTAAACAGTTTTAAAACAAAATTAAAAATTTTAAATTATAAAATAAATGGATAATTTTAATAATAAAAAAATATTAATAGCAGGTGGAACAGGTTCTTTCGGAAGAGCCATGGTTCAAAAAATAATTAATTCCAAACTAAAATTTTCAGAAATCAGAATTTTCAGCCGAGATGAAAAAAAACAAGACGATATGAGAAAAAAACTAAAAAATCCAAAGATTAAATTTTACATTGGAGATGTTAGAGATCCATCAAGCATTGATAATGCAACAAGAGATATTGATTATATATTTCATGCAGCCGCTTTAAAACAAGTTCCCTCTTGCGAATTTTATCCTCTTGAAGCAGTTAAAACAAATATATTAGGTACTCAAAATTTAATTGAAGTTGCAGAAAAAAATAATGTAAAAAAGATAGTTTGTTTAAGTACTGACAAAGCAGTTTACCCAATTAATGCAATGGGAATATCCAAGGCAATGATGGAAAAAATTGCTATATCTAAATCTTTGCAAAAAAATGGAAAAACTAAAATTTGTGTAACAAGATACGGAAACGTAATGGGATCAAGAGGATCTGTAATTCCACTTTTAATTAACCAAATTAAATCAAATGAGCCAATGACAATTACAGACCCAAATATGACAAGATTTATGATGAGCATGAATGAAGCTATTGATTTAGTTTTATACGCTCTAGCAAAAGGAGATAATGGCCAAACATTTATAAAAAAAACCGATGGTTCAGATCTTGTTACATTGACTAAATCTTTAATGAAAATTTTTAATAAAAAAAATTATCCTATTAAAATCATTGGTGTAAGACATGGAGAAAAGCTTCATGAAACTTTGATGAGCAGAGAAGAAAGATTGGCAGCAAAAGAAAATAAAAGTTATTTTGTTATTTCACCTGATTTAAGAGATTTAAATTATGATAAATATTTTCATCAAGGTGATAAAAAAATTTCAAAATTATCAGATTATACTTCTTCAAATACAAGTCAGCTTAATCAGAAAAAATTAGAGAAGAAAATATTAAATATTATAAGATAAGTTTTAATGGATGTTTTAATTACTGGATCTAAAGGATTTATAGGAACTAATTTAAAAATATTTTTACAGTTAAATACTCCTTTTAATATTTTAGAGCACAATAGATCAGACTCTGAGCAAATTCTTAAAAAAAAAGTTAAACGATCAAATATAATTTTTCACTTAGGTGGAGAGAATAGATCAAAAAAAAAAAAAAACTTTTTAAAAAATAATTATAGACTAAGTAAAATTATTGCAGAAAACGCTTTAACAAAATCTTTAATAGTTTATTCATCAACATTAAAGGTTAATGAAAATTCAATTTATGGCAAAACAAAGAAAAGAGCTGAGGATGTACTTAAAAAATTTTATAAAAAGAAAAAATACAAACTTTCAATTTTAAGACTTCCAAATATATTTGGTAAGTGGGGTAGGCCAAATCACAACTCAGTAGTTGCAACGTTTTGTTACAATTCTAGTAGAAATATTAAGTCAAATGTAATTAACCCTGAACAAACTTTAAAACTTTTATACATTGATGATTTAATATTACAAATTATGAAGATTTTAAAAAGAAAAAAAAATATCTTATATCCAGAGATTAAAACAGTTTATAAAATAAAACTTGAAAAATTATATCAAAAGATATTATTAGTGAATAAAAATAGATCACAATTGAGTACAGATATAATTAACACACCTTTAGACAAAAAAATTTACAGTACTTATTTATCTTACATGCCAGAAAAAAAATATGTTTTAAATTATAAAAAAAATGTAGATGAAAGAGGAAGCTTTAGCGAACTTCTTAAAAGCAAGAAAAATGGCCAAGTTTCATATTTTTCTATAAACCCAGGCAAAACTAGGGGAAATCATTTTCATTTTACAAAAGTCGAAAAATTTTTTCCAATATATGGTAAAGGAAAAATTGTGTATAAAAACATTCATAATGATAAAAAAAAGTCTTACAATTTCAATTTTAAAACGCCACAAATTTTTGAGGCTATTCCTGGTTGGTCTCATAAATTTGTAAATAATACTAAATCGGAGGCTATATTTATAGTATGGGCAAATGAAACCTTTGACAAAAAAAACCCTGATACATACTATCACAAGATATGAGATATAAATTAATCACAGTAGTTGGTACAAGACCTGAATTAATTAGACTAAGTGAAATAATAAAAGACCTAGATAAAAATTTTCATCACAAATTAATCCATACCAATCAAAATTTTGATAAAAATTTAAAAGATGTATTTTTCAAAGATTTAAAAATTAATAAACCAAAATATGATTTAAAAATTAAATCGAGTAATTCAATGTCTACCGTAGCCCAAATTTTAATTAAAATGGACGCAATACTAAAAAAAGAAAAGCCAGACGCTTTTTTTATTTTAGGAGACACAAATAGCGCCCTATCATCAATAGCGGCCAAAAAAAATAAAATTCCAATATTTCATTATGAAGCTGGAAATAGATGTTTTGATCAAAGAGTTCCAGAAGAAATTAATAGAAGAATAGTCGATCATATTTCAGATGTTAATTTGACATATAGTGAATTTGCAAAAGATAATCTTTTAAGAGAGGGTTTGCCTCCTGATAGAACATTTAATATTGGTAGTCCGTTAGGGAAGTTATTGAGAAAAATTATAAGAAAATTAATGAAAGTAAAATTCTCAAAAATTAAATGTAAAAAAAAATGATTATTTTTTATTTAGTTTTCATAGAGAAGAAAATGTGGATGATTTAACAAGACTTAAAAAATTTTTATTGATACTGAATAAAGTTGAAAAAAAATATAAAAAAAAAATAATTGTAACAACTCATCCAAGAACAAGAAAACAGATATCAAAAATAAAATATAAAATTTCTGCAAAAATTCAATTTTTTAAACCTTTTGGTTTTATCGACTATATTAAATTACAAAAATTTTCTCTTGCGGTGATTTCTGATAGTGGGAGTATTTCAGAAGAAGCATCATATTTATCTCTAAATGCTATAAGTTTAAGAGATACTATTGAAAGACAAGAAGCGATGTCGGAGTCAGCGGTTTTAATGTCAAGTCTAGAAACTAATGAATTTCTAAACAATTTGGCATTATGTATAAAAGGCAAAAAAAATAATGATATTATAGAAGATTACAAAAAAAAACTTATTTCAGAAAAAATAAGTAGAATTATTAATAGTTATATTCCATACGTAAATAGAGAGGTTTGGAAGAAGTATTAATGAAAATTTTGGTTATAAGTCAATACTTTTGGCCAGAAAACTTCAGAATTAACGACTTAGTTAGTGAATGGAAAAAATCAAATTATGAAGTAGAAATATTAACTGGTAAACCAAATTTTCCCTCTGGAAAACTTTACGAAGAATTTAAAATAAACAAAAAATTATTTTCTAATTATGAAGGTTTCAAAGTACATAGAGTCCCTATTTTTTATAGAGGTAGTGGATCAAGATTTAGACTTTTAATAAATTATTTTTCTTTTCTAATAAATGCTACTATTTATAGTTTTTTCAAGTTAAGAAAAAAAAAATACGATATTATTTTTACATTTGGAACTTCTCCAGTAACCATTGGTCTAATTGGAATTTTTTTATCCAAATTTACTCGATCCAAAAATGTTATTTGGCTATTAGATCTTTGGCCAGATATATTATTTGAGCTAAAAATTTTAAAAAATAAAATTTTACTTGGTGTGCTTAAGATAATTATAAATTATATTTATAAAAATAATGATTTAATATTTGCCCAGTCAAACTCTTTTAAAGAAGTTTTAAAGAAAATAGTAAAGTTAAAAAAATTAAAAATACTTCATTCATGGCCTGAAAAAATTAATTATGAAATAAAAGAAAAATCAAAAGAAATTGAGTTTCGGCCAGATAAACTTAATATTATATTTGCAGGGACAATTGGAGAAACTCAGAATTTTGAGGATATCGTTGAAGCATTTAAATTACTTAAAGATGAAAATGTTAGATTGATAGTTCTTGGAGATGGTAGAAAAAAGGATTGGTTGGAAAATCAAATAAAAATTCATAGAATTGAAAATATTATTTTAATGCAAAATAAACCTTTGAAAGAAGTTCCTTTTTTTATATCACATGCTGACGTACTATTTTTTTCATTAAAATCTGGAAAGGTAGGATCGTTTACAATCCCTGGAAAATTATCAACTTATTTAAACTTTAATAAACCTATTTTATGTCATGCTCAAGGAGAGTCACAAAATATAATTAAAGAAAATAACTTTGGCCTAACTTCAGATCCAGGTGATTTAAATTTGTTGATAAAAAATATTAGATATTTAAATAAACTCAAAAAAGATAATATGATTAAAAGTTATTTCAATCAATCTTTTAATTATAAACCATTTAGTTTTAAAAGTTCTTTCATAAATTTAACAAAAAGTTTAAATGAAGTAAAATCAATTGAAATTTTTAATAAAATAAAATTAATAACAGAGATAAACAAAATTCCATTTGAAAAAAATTTCATTTTATCAGCTCTAAATTTAGCTTATCTTGGATTTTTATGCTCAGGAGAAGTAAAAACCAAAAAAAATATTTATCATTGGCCAGATGGAATATTTTCCAAGAGATTTTTTAAATCAAAAAAAATTAACAAAATATCTGGTAGAAAACTCTTGTCTAATTTAATTGTTCCAAAAAGCAAAAATGTATTTCATGTTATAGGAAATATGTCACAAAATTCAGAAAATTATCTGAAATCACAATTTAACTTAGAAATTAAGTTTACTCCTTTGCCTTACGCAAATAATAATGAACTAGTAAATAGTTTGCCTAAAATAAATCAAAATGAAGTAGTTCTAATAACTCTTCCTACTCCAAAACAAGAATTTATTGCTGAAGAATTAAGTAAATTAAATGAAAATTTCTCGATATTGTGTATTGGAGGTGCTTTAAATATGTTATCTGGCGATGAACCATCTCCACCCAAAGCATTAGAGGAAAATTTTGAATTTATTTGGAGATTAAGATTTGACACAAGGAGAAGACTTGTAAGATTAATTAAGTCGAGTATTTACTATATATATGGAGAAGTCTTTAATAAATTTAAAAAATATAAATGGGAACTATATAACGATTAATATAATTTAATTTTTTTTAAATTAAATTTTACTAAGGTTATTATAGCTATTTCGTTAATTAATAATATAAATCATTTAAATGCTTAAAGAAAAAATTTTAGGGAACAATCTTTATAACTTTCTTTTTTATCTATCACTAATTTTGCCATTAGCATTAATTGCAGGCCCATTAATATCTGAAATTGTAATTTTTTATTTAATTATTTTATTTTCGTATAGATTTATTGAAAACAAAAAATTATTTTTTAACCCAAATGTTAAAATATTATATTTTTTTATACTTTTTTATATTTATTTATTATTTAATTCAATATTAAACTCAGTATCATTAGATCTTTCATTTAAAAATAGTTTTTTTTATTTTAGATTTTTATTTTTTTCTTATATTTTTTTCTTCATAATTTATTTAGATGAAAATAAATTTTTTAAATGTTTATTTTTTATACTCGGTTCTATTTTCTTATTTTTTTTTATAGATTTATTATTTTTAATAATTTTTGATCAATCAATTTCGGGTTCAAAATTAGTTCCTGGATCTGAAAGATTTACAAGCTTATTCAGAGATGAAGAGGTTATGGGTGGTTACGTAATGAAACTTTTACCATCACTTTTAATAAGTTTAATTTTTTTAAAAAATAAAAAATTACTTTTTTTTTCTTTATTAATTTCAGGAATTCTTATAATTTCAAGTGGTGAGAGAACATCCTTTGCACATTTTATTATTCTATGTTTTTTTTTATCAATACATAAGAATTTTTTTAAAACAGCAATAATTTCAACATTTATATTTTTATCAATTTCTACATTATTATATTTTATTAATTTTACTCCTATAAAAAGAATTATCGCAGCAACTATTCACGAAATTATAATTGATGGAAGAAATGATATAGTTGTGTTTAGCGATGTACATGAAAATATGCTTTTGACATCATACGAGATATTTAAAAAAAATATTTATTTTGGTACTGGACCTAAAACTTATAGAAAAGTTTGTAGCGAAGATAAATATGCAAAAATAGTAAAAGAAAAAATAGTAAAAGAAAATTTACTTATAGCAAAGAATGATGGTTATCTTTATTTAAAAAAATTTGATTCAATCAATGAAATTACTAATGACCCAATTTTAAAATATGTAGCTTATATTTTTTATAGTAGTGGAGAAAAAAGAGAATATAATCTTAAAAGATATAGGCTAGATGAAGGAGCTGTTTCAAAATCATATATTTTAAAAGACGGTAAAGAAACTTATCAAAAAGTTAATTTTAAAAAAAATGATTTAATTGCAAAAATGTCATATTCAAGATTAGATGGATGTGATACTCACCCTCATAATTTAATCGCACAAATTATGTCTGAATTAGGTGTAATAGGTCTTATTTTTTTTCTAACCTTCTATTTGTATTTATTAAAAGAGCTTTTTTATGCTCATAAAACAAATAATAAGCCTTATTCAATTTTATATTATTTATCAATTGTGTCATTGTTAATCAATTTTTTTCCATTTATTCCTAGTGGAAACTTTTTTAATAATTGGTATTCAACTTTATTATATTTTCCATTAGGCTTTTTTATTTACTTTAATTATAAGCTTAAAAGAAATTAATATTTTTTTTGTAAAACAGATTTTCATTTTATATAACAATAAGTTAAATGCAGATATTTTCAAAAGTAGAACCTGACAAAATTCTTTTTAGTTTATTAAAATTTAAGGATATAAAAGATAAAAGAACAGACATTTCACCAACTTCAGAATTTATTCAAACTTCAGGAAGAATACTTAATAAAGATTTTACTGTTAAAGCTCACAAGCATAACTTTTTGAAAAGAGAAACAAACTTGACCCAAGAAGCCTGGATAGTTTTGAAAGGTAAAATTTCAGCAAAACTATATGACCTTGATGATACTTTAATTTATGAGACGACATTAACTAGTGGTGATTGTATTACGATATTTAGAGGTGGACATGAACTAAATGTGCTTGAAGATAATACCTATTTTTATGAAATTAAAAATGGACCATATTATGGAGTTGAGAAGGATAAAGTCACCATAAATGAAAAATAAAAATAAAATTATTGATCTTGGGATGCATCCTTATGCAGATACGTTTATAAACAAAAATCAACTTAATAAGTCTGAACCTGTATTTCCTCTACAATGCTATTTAGATAAGTCTAATTGTATGATTTATAATTCGGTATCAACCAATGAAAAAGATAGATACAATTTATATGAGTACTCATATACATCTTCAAATTCAAAATTATCTAAAGATTATTGGGCAAATTATGGAAAATCAATTATCAAACAATTTAAAGTAAATAAAAGCACAAAAGTTTTAGAAATAGGATCTAATGACGGTTATTTGCTTAAACAATTCAAAAAAAAAACTAAAAAAATATTAGGAGTAGATGCATCTATTTTTATGTCTAAGATTGCAAACAATTACAACATAAAAACATCTAATCTTATATTTAATAAAAAAAATAGCATATATTTAAGTAGAAAGTATGGAAATTTTGATATTGTTATTGCAAACAATGTACTTAATCATGCAAATGATCCATTTGATTTTGTTAAAGGAGTAAAAAATATTTTATCAAAAGATGGAAAGTTTATTTTTGAATTACCTTATTGGTATAATTTGGTTAAAATGAAAAAATTTGATCAAATTTATCATGAACATGTTAGTTACCTAACTGCAAAATCATCATTTAATCTTTTAAAAAATAGTAATCTAGAAATTTTTAAAATAGAAGAAACACCCTATCATGGTGGTTCTATTAGAGTATTTTCAAAACATGCAGATGTAGTAAATTTAAATAATGCGCTTGATAAAATTATAAAAAAAGAGGAGAAAATTAAATTATTTAATACAGAAACTTATGAAGAATTTATGAAAATTTTAAGCTTAAAAAAAATTAAATTTTTAAAAAAAATTATAAAATATAAATCTAAAGGATATAAGATAGTTGGGATAGGAGCTGCAGCAAAGGCAAATACATTTTTAAATTATATTGGTCTTAATAATTTAATTATTGATTTTGTCACAGATGCATCAAAGTACAAAATTGGCAAGTTTACTCCATTAACTAGGATACCAATTTATAGTGATAATGCTTTAAAAACTATAGGTAAAAAAATTTGTGCAATTCCACTAGCATGGAATTTAAGCTATATACTTGAAAAAAAACTTAAAAAAATTAATAAAAATATAATATTCTTAAGATTTTAAACGTAAAATGAAATTAAGAAACATATACAAAGAAACCACTAAGGAACTCCAAACACACCATGATGAAAGAGGTATGATTTCTGATATTTTTTATAAAGAAAATATTCATCACTCAGCTCTAATTGAAAGCAAGCCAAATATAATTAGAGGCAATCATTATCACAAAAAAACAACACAGCATATGATTATGACTCAGGGTAGCTTAGAGTACTGGTATAAAAAATATGGATCAGACGAAAAAGCAAAGTGTATTTTGCTAAAGAAAGGTGATTATGTTAGCACACCACCCTATGAAATTCATGCATTGAAAATTGGTTCTGAAGGAAATCAATTTATTGTTTATAGTGAAGGAACAAGAGGTGGATTAGATTATGAAAAAGATACATTTAGAGTACCCTCAATTATCAACAAGTAAAAATAAAATTTTAATTTTTGGAAAAAATAGCACTCTTTCCAAAAAATTTTTTTCTATTATAGAAAAAGATAAATTTAAAATAGATAGAGTTAGTAGAAAAGAAATTAACTTTAATTCAAACTATAGATCAAAACTAAAAAAAAAAATTACAAAATTTAATCCAGATATAATAGTTAATTTTATAGGAAAGTTTGATCTTAATGAAAGTGCATCCAAAGAACTTTTATTGCTGAATATTTTGCCTACTTGGGAAATTATAAGATTTTTTTTAAAAAAAAAAAAATAAAAAAAATTAATTTAGTTATTATTGGTTCTAGCTCTTATAATTCACCCAGAAAAAAATATATGCTATATGCAGCTTCAAAAGCAGGACTAAATAGTTTGATTGCTAGTGCCAAAGAATATTTCAAAGATACACAAATACTTGTAAAGATTTACAATCCTTCTACATTTGGTGGAAAGCATATAAAGAATTATAATAAAAAAATTAAAGAAGATATAAATAAAGTTGCAAAAAAAATTTATAACTATATTAAAACTAACTAGATTATATTTATCCAAATGAAAAAAAAAGCATTTATAACAGGAGTTGCAGGTCAAGACGGCAGTTATTTGACTGAACTGTTGTTAAATAAAAACTATAAAGTTTATGGTATAGTAAGAAGAAATTCGGTTGTTGAGCATCAAAAAAATAGATTAGATCATTTATCAAAAGGTTTAGAATTAATATATGGAGATTTATTAAATGAGAGTTCAATTTCTCAGCTTTTAAAAAAAATAAAACCAAATGAAATATATAATCTTGCAGCACAATCCCATGTAAGAATAAGTTTTGATATACCAGAATTTACTGCAAAAACTAATGCCATTGGTGTATTGAATCTTTTACAAGCTTATAGACATGAATCACCAAATTCAAAATTTTATCAGGCATCTTCATCTGAAATGTTTGGAAGATCTGTAGATAAAGATGGATTTCAAAGAGAAACAACACCTTTAGAGCCAACCAGCCCTTATGGATGTGCTAAAGTTTTTGCTTATAACTTAGTCAAACATTATAGAAATGCTTATAAACTTTTTGCCTGTAATGGAATATTATTTAATCATGAATCTCCACGAAGGGGATCAAATTTTGTTACAAATAAGGTTGTTAAGAATTCAGTCAAAATATATTTAGGCTTACAAGAAAAATTAGAGGTAGGGAATATACACGCATATAGAGATTGGGGTCACGCAAAAGATTACGTTAAAGCAATGAATAAAATATTAAACTATAAAAAAGCCGATGATTGGGTAGTTGCAACAGGTAAAACAAGATCTGTTGATCAGATGATAAATTATGTATTTCAAAAATTGAAATTAAATAAAAAGAAACATTTAAAAATAAACAAAAAATTTTTTAGGCCGGAAGAATTAAAATATCTTAGAGGAGATTCAAAAAAAGCAAGAAAACTTTTAAAATGGAAGCCAGAATATACTTTTGAAAAAATGTTAGATGAAATGATAGAGTTTTGGTTTGAATTTTATAAGAAAAATGAAAATCTTAAAAATTTTTAAATTATTTAAGAATTAACCTATTAAATATATTATCGCTAAATTTTTTTGAATTATGAATATTGTTTAAAATGTCAAAATATTTGTTTTCAATCTTTTTATTAGTATAAATGATATTAGATAAAAGTTTTTTGATATTTTTTATATTATCAATCTCAACAGAATAACCAGTTTTATAAATTTTGTTGTATTTACTTATTAATCCATGATTTGAGGAAATATTTGGTTTTTTATATTTTCCAGAAAGAAAAAAAACTGCACTAGATCCAAAATAATTTTTTGTATATCCAGTCCATACTAGATTTGCTTTTTTAAATAAATACCGCTGAAATTCAGTTTCTAAGAATTTATCTATTGAAAATAAACTAAAATTATTGTTTTCTTTATATTTATTAACTATTTTTTTTGTATAATTATCATGTTTTCCAGCAATAATTATAGTTAAATTTTTTTTAGTTTTAATTTCGTTAGCCGCTTTTAAAAGAAATTGAATACCTTTTTCAAATCTTATAGATCCATAAACTAAAATAACAAAATTATTTTTTTTTTTTAAGTTTAATGATAATTTTTTATTTATAGATTTTTTTTTAATTACACTATTTTTTTTTTCTTCATGAAAACCAAAATCATAAGAAAGATTTATTTTTTTATAATGCCAAAATTTTTTTTTTGAATATTTTATAAATCTATGATCAGGAATAAAAATGTTTATTAAATTTTCTGAATTTAAAAGTTTATTGAATAAAAATTTATTAATCATATTTTTATAAAACGAAAAACTATATATTTTTTGTTTTTCAATAAAATTTATTGCAGGAAATAATCCAGAAAATTTAGTATTCTTAAATGGCGAACCAAAAATAGATAAAGCTTTATCAATTACAGTAAAAGTATTTAGGTATATAAGATCAAATTTATTAATAGAGTTTATTTTTTTTTTTATTATAAAATACAAGATTATCTGATTTATCAATATATTTAGGTACCCATTGTGATTAAAATTTTTATATTTTTCTAAATAATAAATTTTTACATTTTTTGTTTTAATATATGAGAAAGAAGGAAAGTTTTTTGTTTTAATAGATGTGAGAATTGACACATTATGATTTTCGGAAATTAATTTATCTACAAGAGCATTCAAATATAAAGATATATGATGACCCGAGGGTTCAGTTTCTATTAAAAGAATTTTCATTTATCACTTTTATTTATCATTTTTAATTTATATTTTTTATTATTAAAAATTTTTTTAATTATATTCTTAGTTTTGATAAAATCAGACTTAGTACCTATATCAATAAAGTCATTATAATATTTTTTTGCAGATATTTTGTTTTTTTTAAATTGTTGTAAAATAATTTCTCTATCTAAATCAATATTTTTTATTTTTATTTTTTTAAATATTTTTTTATTTAAAATATAAGTTCCACCACTTACCCATGATTTTTTATTATTATAAAGCTTATAATTAATAAGATTATTTTTTTTGTTAAAAAAATATTTATATTTATTGTTAAGTTTATCAGAAAAATGACAAGCAGTAATTAAATTTATTTTTTTTTTGAGAAAAATTTTTTCTAAATTTTTTAAAGGGATATCAAATATTGTATCGCCGTTTACTAAGAAAAAATTCTTATCAAGAAAAGAAAAACAATTTGCTATAGAACCTCCTGTACCTAATTTCTTTCTCTCTTTAATTATCTTAATATCCAAATCAAAAACTTTATTGAAATCAATATTATAAAATTGCTTTGGTTTCTTCCAAATTAAAATCAAAATTTTTTTTATTCCTTCTTTCTTAAGCTTTGAAATAAGATAGAATAAAAAAGGTATGTTATTTATTTTCAATAATGGTTTAGGTGTATTTTTTGTTAATTTACCTAGTCTTGAACCAAGACCTCCTGCCAAAACAACACATTGTTTAATATTCATTAAATTGTCAAAATTTTTTAATTATTATATTTATTAAACATTAATAAAAAAATATAAATCTAATTATTCCATGTTTGTTAATTTAACAACTTTGATAATACCAACAAGAAATAGACCTAAAAGTATTAATAAATTACTGTTCTACTTTTACAATAATAAAATTAAATTTAAACAGTTGCTAATTATAGATAGCTCAGATGAAAATTATAAAAAATATAATTTAAATTTAGTCAAAAAGTTGAAAATAAAAATTATTAATACATATCCATCAGCATCACATCAAAGAAATATAGGTCTTAAACACGTAAAAAAAAACACAAAGTTTATAATGTTTTTAGATGATGATGTACTTTTTTTTAAGGACTCTTTTAAAAAAATGAATTTAACTATCAATAAATTTGAAAAAAAGAAAAATGTTGTAGGATTTGCATTTAATTTGATTAATAAAAAAAAAGAAAATTTCTTTATAAAAAAATTAAAAGAAAATAAATTATTGAATTATTTAAATTTATATTCAGGATATCCAGGAAAAGTTTTAAAAAGTGGTTGGCATTCAAAAATAGAAAATGTAGAAAATGATACTTATGTTGAATGGTTATTTTCTGGTGCAACAATCTACAAAAAAAATATTATTGAAAAAATGAGATTTAATACTTCTTTAGGATCTTATAGTTATTTAGAAGATCTTTTTTTCTCTCATGGAGTATTTAAAAAAGGATACAAACTAATTGTTTCAAAAAATGGAAAATTCAAAAATCCTAATTTTGTAGATAGATCAAATTTTAATTTTGGGATAAAAGAAGTCATCAACAGATATAAGTTTGTAAAAAAATTTAATTTAAACAAAATTTTATTTTTTATTAATTGTTTATTTAGATTTTTAAAATCATTTTTACAAATATTTAAATTTAAAATAAATTATTTAATGAGATCAGTAGGAAATATATATGGAATGATTTGTATATTTTTAAATTTATATGAAAAAAAATAAAAATACAATTTATGCTTGGGCTTGTGATATTGAAAATTATAGAGGAGAAGGAATTCTAGGAATCAATTTTCTAAAACAGCTTAGCAGAATATCAAAAAAGAAAATTTATGTAGAAAGTCCAAATAAAAAAATTCTAATTATCAATCAAAAAATAAAAATAATAAGTAATAAAAAAAAAAAGGAAATTAATTTTAACTTTTTTTATAATTATTTTTATCCAATTTACGGCATTATAAAAATTTATCAAAATTGTTTTTATTACAATAATATTTGTTATGTAAATTTCTTACCATTATGGAATATATTATTATTTATATTTTTACCTAAAAAAACAATATATGGACCAATTACAGGAAGTATTTATACAAATGATGTAACTAATATATCAAGTTTTTTACGGAAATTTATAGTTCCAATTTTTTATAAAATTTCCTTACAAATTATTAAAAATGAAAAAATATTATTTTCTACATCAATTTTAAAAATATTTAATAAAAAAAGTAAAATAAAAAAAATATTTTATGATTATAATTTGATTAACTATGAAAAAAAAAATTTTCAAATAAATAAAAAAAGAGATATTGATTTTTTATTTTATTATAGAAAATATTCTGCACACAGGTCAGATCTTCAAATAAATATAATTAAAAAGTTAGCTGATAATAATTTTAAAGTTTATGTTATTGGAGATAAATTTATTTATAAAAATATAACAAATTTAAATATAATAGATAGATCAAGAGCATATAAATATTTATATAGAACAAAATATACAATTAATGAAGCAACTAACTTTTTTTCAATTTTTTGTATAGACGCTATTTCTTGTGGAGTAAAAGTATTTTATGATAAGAGAATTTCAAGAAATCAAAAATTTTTTCCTGAGAAATATTTTAAAAAGATCGATTTCAACAAAACAGATTTATCTGTTTCAAATATAAAAAAAGCAGTAAAAGAATATAAAAAAAATAAAAAAAAATTGTATTTAATAAAACTAAATATTCTAAAATATATGAAGATTATTTTTTATATCATTTGGTTGAAAATAAATAAAAATTATCTTTTTTTCCATTTATTTCATAAATTATTGATCTAAGATTTATTAATTTATACTTTGAACTTAAATTATTAAAATATTTGAAATTATTAATTTTTTCAAACCGTGATTGAAAAGAAAAAATTTGATATTCAAATTTTTTAAAAATAAAATTAAACTTATCTCTAAACTTTAATGGAACTTCAGAAATTGACCAATTGGAAATAAATAGATTATTTTGTTTATTTTTAAATTTTTTTACAATTTTTTTTAAATCATTAATATTATTGATTAATTTAATTTTATTATTATTTTTGATGCCAAAGCCAACGTCAAGTTTACTTCTTTTAAGATAATAGTACTGTAGCATTCCTACCTCTTGCGTATCAAATATAATATAATTCACTTTACTATTAATTTTTTTAAAAATAGACGCCATATTTCCATACCCACCACCAAATTCGACTACATTATTATATTTATTTAAATTTATTTTAGAAAAATTATTAAACTCTTTCAAGTGATGAACATGGTGGATTTTATTTCCACTTGTATATGGATATAAAAAAAAACGAACAGGGTTACCTATGTCATTTTCTTGAATAAGTTTTTTCCAAAGCTTCCACTTTTTGTGTTTAATCAATTTAATTAATTCAAAAATAATAAAAAATCTATTATGTATAAAAAACATCTGCTGAATATAGCCATGTTGTAAAAAATTTAGAAGATTGCTATTTTTTATTAATTTTAATACTTTTTTACTAAAAACATCGTGCGTATTAAGTTTATTTTTTTTTGTTAGTAATAATTTTGAATAATGTTTATTAATATCTTTTAGGATCTTTAAATCTGATCCACTGTATAAAATTTCTTTTTTATTAAAAAAAAAAGAAAGTTTTGCCCTTATAAACCTAGTTATATCTTTTAATCTTAAAATGAGATCTTTCATTTTGTTATATTATGTAATTTATCCGCTGCCAAGGTTCCATAATATTTATTTACTTTAGGTAAAAGATGTCCATCTAGTAAAAAATGTGTTTGATATTCAAATTTTTTTGCAATTTCTTCAGTCAAAGACATACAATGTATTTTAATTTTATTACATATTTCTTTTATTCGGTTATCAAATGCCAAAGCATCATTTGAATATCCTTTTTTTAGAAGTTTTATTTGTATTTGTTGTGGTATTATTAAGATAATTAGCCTTTTTTTTAAACTTTCATTCAATAATTTAATATTATTTTCAAAGTACTTGTATTTATATTCCCATGATGGTGAACTTTTCATATTTATATATCCAGAATCAATACCTCTTTTATAATATAAATTTATATATATTTCGTCATTTTTTAATAAACTTTTAGAAATAAATTTAACTGACAATAAATTCAAATTGTTAATAATAAATCTAACTTTATTTAATAAACTTGATTTCTCCATTTTTACATCTTTGGATCTTTTTTTTTGAACATCAAATAAATCATTTGGCGTAAGACCATACAAAACAAAATTATTTGATTCATTAATTTTTTTATTAGTTTTTAAAATATTAATTACTTGATCAATTTGATAACCATTAACTCCTAAATTAATTTCACTGAATTTTTTTTTTATATTTTTTTTATTTATTTCAGAAATAAAATTGTAGGGATAAGTGTCTTCATAATCACTCAAATACCCAAATGTAAAACTATCTCCAACAAAAATTAATTTATCTTTATATAGTTTTCTATCGTTTTCGCTTACTCTTTCACCATAAGAGTTTGTTACATATGTTGTTATCTCTTTTTTTTCAAAATACTTTTCTTTAAAATAGCAGTTACTTTGATTTACATATATTTTTTCATTTTGAACATTAGTATAACAACTTAATTTTTTAGTTTCTTTGAAATAATATTTAAAACATATCTCAATAAAAAAAAAAATAAAAAATGTTATCAAAATTATATAAAAGCTAACTTTTATTTTTTTCATTAATCAAGTTCGAATTGTTCTTTATAGTCTTTTATTAAATTTAAATTTTGTTTTTTTTTATTTAAAACACATTTACCAATAATAAGAAAATCTAATTTGTTACCCATAAAACAATTAAAAGCATCTTCTGGTGTATTTACTATTGGTTCACCTCTTACATTAAATGAAGTATTTATTAATATTGGGCAGGATGTTTTATTTTCGAATTCTTTAATTAAATTATAATATAAATTATTTAATTTTTCATTTACCGTTTGAATTCTTGCGGTATAATCAACATGTGTTACCGCCGGTATTGAAGACCTAACAATATTTAATTTATCTATACCAAATAATTTTTCTTCACTTTCTCCTTTATTTTTTAATCTTTGTTCAGATACCTTAGCTACTAAAAGCATATAAGGACTTTTTTCGTCTAAATTGAACCATTCAGAGTATTTGTTTTCTAAAACTGATGGAGCGAAGGGTCTAAAACTTTCTCTAAACTTTACTTTAAGATTTAAATTTTTCTGCATTGTTAAGTTTCTTGGATCTGCAAGAATGGATCTATTTCCCAAAGATCTTGGTCCAAATTCCATCCTACCCTGGAACCATCCTATTGCATTTCCTTTAGTTAATTCATCTGCAGTAAACTCAACTAAACTTTTCTCATCCATAATTTCATAAATAGCTCCAATTTTTTTTAATTTTTCTTCAATTATTTCCTGAGAGTATTCTGGACCTAGGTAAGATCCTTTCATATCATCGTTTGAGTTTATAATTCTATTCTTTTTTAACTTTATATACCATATTGCAAGAGCAGCACCCAATGCTCCACCTGCATCACCTGCAGCTGGTTGTATCCATATATTTTTAAATATTTTTTTCTCTACAATTTTTCCATTAGCAACACAATTTAAAGCAACTCCACCTGCTAAACATAAGTTATCTATTTCATATTCATTTTTTAACGATTTTATTAATTTTAACATAATTTCTTCAATGACGTTTTGAATTGATGCAGCTATATCCATATAAAATTGATCTAATTTTTCTTTTTTAGGATCTCTACGATTTCTTTTAAAAAGTTTTTCAAAATTTTTATTAGTCATTTCAAATCCAGTTGAATAATCAAAATATTTTTGGTTAAGCCAAAATGTTCCATCTTCTTTTATATCAATTAAGTTTTTTTTAATTAATGATAAATATTTAGGTTCGCCGTAGGGTGCTAATCCCATCATTTTATACTCACCACTATTAACTTTAAAGCCTGTGTAATATGTAAAAGCAGAGTATAATAAACCTAAGGAATGAGGAAAATGTAATTCCTTTTTTATTTCCAAATCCTTACCTTTACCAATGGCAACAGTTGTAGTTGCCCATTCCCCCACGCCATCAGCAGTTAATACAATTGCCTCTTTAAAAGGAGATGGATAAAAGGCACTAGCAGCATGACTCAAATGATGTTCAGAAAATAACAATTTTTTTTCATCAAATTTTGAGTCAATTTTTTTTAGATTGTTAATTAATATTTTTTTTTGAAATAACTTATATTTAATCCAAATTGGTACAGATTTAACAAATTGACCAAAACCCCTGGGTGCATTAGCAACGTAGGTTTCTATTAATCTCTCAAATTTTAAAAAAGGTTTTTCATAAAATACTACATAATCTATTTCTTCTAATTTTAATTTTCCATATTCTAAAACAAAATTTATAGAATTATGTGGATAATTGGAGTCGTGTTTTTTTCTTGTAAATCTTTCCTCTTGTACTGCAGCAATTATTTCACCATCTACTACTAATGCAGCTGCACTGTCGTGATAAAATGCAGATATTCCGAGAATTGATACCACTAGAAAATTGTATATATAAAAGGAGCTATTGCAGATCCTTGACTTAAAATAACAAGTCCACCAAATACTAGTAGAACAATAACTATAGGTAGCATCCAATACTTCTTTCTCTTTCCTATAAATCTAAGAAACTCTGAAATAAAACTCATTAAAATTGATCTTTAAAATTAATTTTTTCTTTTTTGTTAATCCAATAACTTATTACTTTATTTTTTTTCAAATTCAATAAATTATTAGAAAATACATATTTCATAATTAATCCAATTGGAGTAACAACAAAAAAAAATACAAAGCCCATTATTATTGGATTAAAAATTTTTGATAAAAAAATTCCAAATTTAAACCATATAACATTTAATTTTTTTAAAAGTTTAGGTTGAGCAAAACTTATTAAAAAAAATATAAAAGAGAAAATATAAAAAATGTAGTGAAAAAAAAAACCTAAAATTAAAAAAATTATTGCAAAAGTTAAACCAAAGTTTTTTTCAGAAGGTAATTTATAATTATTCATATATTAATTTTTAAAAAAAAATATGTATGTTAATTAATCAAAATTAATTCCTTTAGAGTCCTCAAAAAACTGTTTTGATGTTTCTATAGAATATTTTTTGAGATCTTTTCCAAATAGGTTCATTTTACTTAAAATTGAATTAGGCACTGTTATTATGTGACAACCTAACTTTTCAGCTTCTTTAATGCTGTAAAGCTCTCTGCAACTAGCCCAAAGTATTTCAATATTTCTATTTTTTTTAGTTAATTTGACTGATTTGTAAATAATTTCTCTTGGGTCTATGCCAGTGTCAGCAATTCTGCCAGCAAAAATTGATAAAATAGATCTAGTATTTTTATTTATATTTTTTAAAATATTTTTTATTTGTTTAAGTTGAAATATAGCAGTTATATTAAGCTTAACCCCTTTATTTGAAAGAATTTTAATTATTTTTAAATTATTTCTTCCTCTTGAATTATAATAAGGAACTTTTACATATACGTTAGAGCCCCAAGAATTTATTTGATTAGCTTGTTCAATTATAGTTTTTTTATCATCTGCAAATATTTCGAATGAAACAGATTTTTTTTTTACAATCTTTAATATTTTTTTTGCAAAAATTATATAGTTTTTTATGTTATTGCTTCTCATTAGTGAAGGATTAGTGGTAAAGCCTTTAATTTTGCTTTTCACATTATATTTTTTAATACTTTTGATATCTGCTCCATCAGCAAAGATTTGAATTTTTGTTCTACTAGGCATTGATATAATTTATAACATCTTTAATTGATTTTAGATACTTGCAATCTTTTTTGCTTGGTAATTTTTCATTATAATTGTAATTAATAAATATATTTTTACAACCTGCCTTTTTTCCAGCTAAAATATCTTTTCTTCTATCACCGATAAAATAACTATTTTTCATATCTATTTTCCATTTTTTTTTTGCCCTCAATAACATTCCAGGTTTTGGTTTTCTACAAGAACAATTATCTTTATTATCATGAAAACAACAAAAAACATCATCCAGGTTTAATTGATCTTTAATATAATCGTTGATCTTGATAACTTCTTTTTTCTTTATAAAGCCTCTAGCTACATTTGGCTGGTTTGTTATCATAATTAAAAGATATTTTTTTTTTAATTTTTTTAATAATAATTTAATTGAGTTAGTAAATTTTAATTTGCTTAAATCATCAACAGAATATGGTTTATTATTATATTTTTTTATTTTAATTAAAATACCATCTCTATCCAAAAAAATTGCTTTTTGCATGAATAAATATTGCTCACCATTTAGTTTTATTTTTTTGAATTCTAGGATGTGAAATTATGAGATGCCAAATAACTGCAGCAAATCCTTCGGTATGCGGTGTAATAAGTTTTGAGTTTTTAGAAGGTATGCATATACATGCTTCAGCCGCTTTCTTTGTATATCCTCCATTTTTTCCTACAATTCCATATATTTTTACTTTTTTATTTTTAGCAAGTTTTATTGCTTGAACTAGGTTTTCGCTTACTTTTTTTTTAACATTTCCTCCCCCAACAGAAAAAATGAAAATTATATCTTTTTTATTTAACCTACTAACTTTAAGCCAGTCTTGGAATACCCATTTCCATCCTTCGTCATTTGTTCTAGCTGTCAACTCCGATACATTATCTGTAGGAGCATAACATTCTATATTTGCAAGTTTTCTAAAATCATTTACAGCATGGGATGCATGAGCTGCACTACCACCAACTCCAAGAAAAAATATTCTACCTTTTTTTTCTCTTACTTTATAAATACCATCAATAATTCTATTTAAACTTTTTATATCTATATTTTTT
Source organism: Candidatus Pelagibacter sp. (assembly GCA_045567255.1). Lineage (GTDB taxonomy): Bacteria > Pseudomonadota > Alphaproteobacteria > Pelagibacterales > Pelagibacteraceae > Pelagibacter. Next base: position 48,342 of record JBJLDH010000007.1, read on the forward strand.
GCAATACTTGCTGTTTCTTTAAGATAATTTTCTATGAATTTTTTCATTATATTTTATATATTTTTTAAAATTATTTATACCTTTATAAGATCCAATTTCATAAAATTTTTTTTTAACGATCTTATAAGACATTTTTTTCATCAACGTAAGCCTATTATAAAGGTCAGAAAGTTCAAATTTTGTTTTATTAGCATATCCATCAAATACTTTACTATTTAATATACATAAGCCATAATCTATATAATGCATTTCTGGTAAAGTATTATTTTTATCATAAATAAATTTATTTCTTTTTAAAAGTACATTCGATTTATCAAATTTATTATTATTTTTGTAAATAACTAATAGAGAATTATTTTTTGACTTTAAATATGCATTTTTAATTTGATTAAATTTAATTGGTAAAAATGAATCTCCATAAATAATATAATATATTCCTTTGTTTTTTCTCATTATTTTTTTAACTGCTCCCCCTGTACCAACTAAACTTTTTCCATCCTTGGAAAAAGATATATTAGCATTTTTATATTTTTTATTTTTAAAATAATTAATTAATTTGTTTCCTTGATAGCCCACACTTATAATGATATTTTTTATACCTTGGTTTATTAAATAATTTATTTGGTATTCGATAAAAGGCTTATTATATATTTTTATTAAAGCTTTTGGAGTTTGTTTAGTTAGTTTTTTTACCCTGGTTCCTTTTCCTCCTGCCAAAATAATAATAGGAAAGTTCATTGCATTATAATTTTTGATCCTTCAAAATCAAATTTAAATTCTACTTCTTCAACATTTTCCCTTAAAAAAAATTTTTTTAGTTTTTCTTTATCATTAGCATAAAACATTAGAAAACCTCCTCCACCAGCACCAACCAATTTTCCACCTATAGCACCATTTTTCAAACCCTGATTATAATAAAAGTCAATTTTGTCATTCGTCATTACTTTAGATCTTTGTTTTTTTTCAAACCAGTGCCTATTCATTGTTTCAGCAAAATTTTCAAATTCACCTTTCTCAAGCATTTTTTTAGTTTTCAAACCCAGTTCTTTTATTTTATCTAACTTTTTAATCATTTTAGATTTTTTAGTTTTAGAATTATTTTTTTGAGTTATTAAAATTTTTTTTGACCTTCTTGTGAAGCCTGTATAAAATAATAACAAATTGCTTTCTAATTTGTCTAAATTTTTTTCACTTATTTTTAATGGATTAACCTTTACTTCTCCATTTTTTTCAAACTTAAAACAATTTACTCCACCGTAAGCAGAAATATATTGATCTTGTTTTCCAATAGGTTCCTTTAGTCTTTCAATTTCTATTTTACATGCTTTTTCTGCTAATTTTTTTCCAATAATTACTTTCTTCTGTTCAAAATAAATTGCTTTTAATAATGCTGTAGTAAAACTGCTAGAAGAGCCAAGTCCTGTTCCAGAAGGAATATCAGCTAAAGTTGTTAGTTCTAAAGATTTATCAATTAAATTCTCTTCTTTCAAAACCTCTCTAATTATTGGATGTTTTATCTTATTAATGCTGTTTGTTTTTTCTATAGAGGAATATTTTAGATATATTCCAGGCCTAAACGGCTGCGTGATCGTTACATACACATATTTATCAATTGCTGCCGAAATAACAAAACCAGTATTTTTTTTATAGTATGATTGCAAATCTGTTCCACCACCACCTAGTGTTATTCTTAAAGGACTACGAGATATGATCATATTTTGAATCTTTGTAAATTTTATTAATTATTTTTAGCGATTGATAGGCGTCATTTAAATTTGGTATAACTTTTCTATTATATGTTATATCCTTATACATTTCATTAATTTCAGTTTTCCAAGATAAATCTTTTAGTTTAAATTTCCATTTTTCTTGTCTTGGTATACCCATTTTTTTTGACATTTGATAAAGTGTTAATTGCTCTCTACCATAGCTTCCACCCAATCCATTAATATCTATTTTTCCAAAAGTGCAGAAAATTTCGAATGAAAACATATTTTTCCATTCTGTCCATGATGTATGCAAAAAAGCAATTTTGTTAGTGTGGGTTTTTAAAGTTAAAAAAGCATTGTCTTCAACTGACATTTTATAAAAATAAGTATTTATAAAACCATTTATTTTATTAAACTCTCCTAAAAATAATCTTGAAAGATCTATGAGATGTGATCCTTGATCAATTAATTCCCCTCCACCAGATATTGATGGCTTGGCTCTCCATTCTTTTTCATAATTTAATCTACCCCCATGCCCATATCTTCCTCTTAAGTACATGGGTTTGCCAATTATTCCTGATTTAATTATTTCTTGAGCTTTGATAATAGATGGATGATAACGATGATTAAAAGCTACTCTAATTTTTATTCTATTATTTTTAATTTTAGAAATTAATTTAGATATTTCTTTTAAATTTTTAGATGCAGGCTTTTCTACAAGAATATGTTTTTTTTTTTTATAAGCTTCCAAAAGAATTTTAGACAATTGACTATGAGGAGTTGCAATTATTACAATATCAATTTCTTTTATATCTAATAATTTCTTCCAGTTTTTAAATACCTTGATTTTTTTGCTTGTTGCTATTTTTTTTGCATTATCAATATTTGTATCTGCACAAGCTATTAAATCACCTTTTGAACCTAAAGATTTTGATCTTTTAAGACCAATAAGTCCACATCCTATGATGCCAACCTTAAAATTTATTTGTCTCCCCATTCAAAACCTCTTTCTTTGCCTACAATTCTTCTTAAAGTATAAGCATCACTATTTTGTAGCAATTTTTTATTTTTTGTCCAATTTTTCCAATCATCCCATACAGCACTGATTAATTTACCTCTAATGCCGTCACTATATTTTGATCCTAAAAACAGAATTAATTCACATGCTTTAAGAAGAGGTGTGCCACCAGTTTTTTTTTGTTTTAATGATTTATTATACATGGTCCTACCAACTTTTGATGGGCCTGCTTTTAAAACTTCTTTTAACATATCAGTATTTAATGGACCTGGTGATACAGCGTTAATATCAATATTGTATTTTTTTACCTCTTCTGACAAATTTTCAACAAATCTAACAACGGCAGCTTTGGATACAGCATAGCCACTAATTAAAGGCAAAGGACTAGTAGCTCCACCACCAGACAATTGTACAATTTTACCCTTATTTTTTTTCTTAAAATAGGGAATTACAGCTCTGGTTAACAATATTGATCCAAATAAATTTATTTGAAATGTTTTAACCCATTCATTCCATTTAATCTTTTCAATATGTCCTTTGGGACCATAAATTCCTGCATTGTTAACCAATACATCAATTTTTTTGAATTTTTTAATTGTCACACTGATTAGTTTTTTTACTTGGTCGTAGGATGATACATCAGTTGCTGAATAAAATATTTTCTGATTTTTTTCCTTAATTTTAATTAATTTTTTATATGCTTTCCTTATTTGAATTTGATTTCTTGAACAAATCATCAGATTTGAACCAAATTTTAAAAAATATTTAGCAATTTCGTAACCTAGTCCCTTGCTTGCTCCTGTCACTAGTACAACTTGATTCTTAAAATTATATTTAAAATCATTGACCGAGGTAACCATTGGAAATAATTTCATTGGCTTGCCAACATACAAATACTTATCTTTAAATTTTTTTTTAAAATGATTGCAGAAGTAATTTGGATCAATAATAACAAGTTTTTTGTTTAGTTTTTTTATTGCACTTGCTGATATTTTTAAAAAATCTTTAGACTTTCCCAATACAATTAGTGTATCAATATTTTTAATTTCTGAAAGAGGAGTGGATAATAGTTTAATTTTTTCATTCAATTTGGTTGAAAATTTTTTTATATTGCTATCAAAACCTGCAACTTTGACACCATAGCTTTTTAACCAATTGGAAACTTCAATAGCAAAAGACCTTCTAAGAGTGTCAGTGTTTTCTTTGTAAGTTAGACCCCAAATTGTAACTTTTTTAATTTTTTTATTTAAAATTAATCTTTCCAAATGATGAAAAATCCACTTTTTATGATCTTCATTACTAGGCTTTATTGATGATAAAAGTTTAGTTTTTAAATTTTTTGCACTAGCTATTTCATTCAGATAATTTACATCTCTTCCAAGAGTTCCTCCCGCAAAAGGTGCGCCTGGAGACAAAAAAGCTTTTCTTCCAATTCTTGGCTCTGACTTTAAACCTTCTTCAACTTCTTTTGCATCACCTCCAAAATTTTCGCAAATTAAAGATATTTCATTAATAAATGATACAGATGAAGCTAAAAAAGAATTAATTGCATGCTTAGATATTTCAGCTGATTCAATCTTCATCCAAATTAAATTAGAATTTATTGATTTTAAAAAACTATTAATTTTTTTTTTAGAATTCATATTTCTGTAACCAACAATCATTCTCTCTGCTTCTAAAAAAGATGATAACGAATTCCCAAGTTGTAAATTCTCTGGACAACAAAAAAAATAAAATTTCTTTTTTAAAACATTCTTTGCATATTTTTCTAATAACTCTGTTGATCCTACTGGTAGTTGTGATGAGATGATAATATATTTGTTTGAATTTAGTTTTTGTAATGTTTTTTTAATTTTATCTATAATATTTTTCGTACTTGCTCGATCATTTTCGTCTACGGGAGTGTCATAGGTAAACCATACAATATTTGCAGTATTTAAATTTTTTAAATTATTAACAAAAGATAATTTTTTATCTTTTATTGAATTTTTGATTAAATCTTTTAATTTTGGTTCAAAAATTGGCAAAATGTTTTTTTTTAGCTTTTTTATCAATGATTTATTGTCATCATAAGCAATAACTTCATGTTTTAATGATGCCAAGCAAGCTGATACCACACATCCCCCACAATGCCACAATCCTTGAACAAAAACTTTCATTTTCTTTTTTTAAAAAACCATTTATTGTCTTTAAGATATTTAGTAGTTTGCTCTACACTTTCTTTTATTGTAAATTTAGGCTTCCATCCCAATGCTCTAATTTTTTTAGTATCTAAAAAAATAAATGGGCTATCTCCAATCCAGCCCCTTTTTCCTCCTGAAAAAGAAATTTTAGGTTTAACTTTAAGTTCTTCGCAAATGATCTTAATAGACTGTTTAACATTAATATATTCATTAGTTCCTAAATTATAAATATTAGTTTTATTTTTAGATTTTTTTATTGCAAGTAATATAGCATTAATACAATCGTTTATATTAAGGTAAGATTTTGTCTGGCCCCCATCACCTAAAACTTTTAAGTGTTTAGAATTTTTAAATAATTGTTTACAAAAATCATATATATGACCATGTGTATAGTGGTTGCCCAAAATAGATACAAATCTAAAAATATAGGATTTTATGTTATAAGCTTCTGAATAGGCCTGTATTAAACCTTCACAAGCTAATTTTGAAGCTCCATACATTGAAGTTTGTACTGGAAATTTATCATTTTCTGGGGTTGGAAAAGATTTACTTTCACCATAAATTGATCCAGTTGAGCAAAAAACAAACTCTTTTATTTTTTTTATTCTAACAAATTCAAGAATTTTAGAAGTCATAATAGTATTAAATTTTAAATCATTTAAAGGATTTAAATATCCATTTCTTACATCAGCATTAGCGGCCATATGGAACACTATATCTATTTTATTTTTAAAAATTTTTTTGAGATCAATATCTTTGATTAAATTTTTTTTTTCAAATATAAAATTTTTATTTTTTAAATATTTTTTTATAAACTCTATTCTTCCTGTTCTGAAATTGTCTACTCCTATTACAAAAAATTTTTTTTTAAGAAGATGGTGAATTAAGTTACTACCAATAAAGCCCGCACAACCAGTAACTAAAGCTATTTTTTTTTTCATAGTTTTTTAAAAAATATTTTTTTATAATATACTTAATTATCTGATTTGTTTTGATCGAAATTAACTTTTTTATCTAAAATATATTTTGGTCTTCTTTTTGATTGTTCGTAAATTCTACCAATATATTCTCCAAGTAGACCTAAACCAAATAACTGAATACCAGAATAAAAAGATATTAATATTACAGTTGTTGTTAAACCGGGCGTTAAATTAATTCCAATAATTTTTTGAATAAAATACCAACCTCCTATTATAAGACTTAATATAGAGATAAGGAATCCGATTATAGTCATAAAAAATAATGGTTTAGTGCTAAAACCAACAATTCCATTAATTCCTATTTTAAATGAACCAAAATATTTATTATATTTGCTCGCTCCATCACTTCTCTCTTTTCTGTCAAATAAGATATATTTTTGCCTAAAACCAATATAAGAAACAAGACCCCTTAAGAATGCTTCTTTTTCATCAAATTTTTTTAACTCATTAACGACTCTTCTAGAAATTATTCTAAAATCGCCTGTATTTTTTGGTATGTTAATATCACTCAAGCTATTTATTAGCTTATAACCAATTTTTGAAATGATCTTTTTTATTATAGTTTCACCCTCCCTAGATCTTCTAACTGCATAAACTACATCTAAATCTTCTTCAGTAATCTTTTTATACATATCTTCAATAAGCTCAGGAGGGTCCTGAAGATCTACATCAATAATAACACAATAATTTCCTGTACAGTTTTCTATTCCAGCCAATGTTGCCAATGGTTGACCAAACTTTCTAGACAATAACATTAATTTCACATTATTATTTTTTTCTATATTTTTTAAAATTTTTTTTTCAGTATTATCTGTAGAAGGATCTAAAACAAAAATTATTTCATAACTTTTGTTTAATTTTGTAAAAACACTGGTAACGTCGTTTACAAAATTATCTATATTTTGTTCCTCATTGTAAACAGGCACTACTATTGAAACTTCAATATTTTGCATTTAAATCTATTTTAAAAGTTGAATTTATTAATTTTACTTCACAAAGATTGTTTTTGCTATCATCTAATTTATTTTTTTTCTTTTTAAATATATTTTTTTTATCATGTTTAAAACCATAATCATAAAGCTTAATTGCAATGTGCCCATTTATTCTGCGATCAGGCATATAAAAAATTACCTTTTCACAACTAGATAACTTTTTTTTATCTAAATACCACTTAATTTCTTTTTTATAAATGGGATTAATTATTGAGGGAAAGTTATCAAATCTACCAATACCATCATTTATTGAAGTAAATTTATAAAAAGGAAAAATTAGCAATAAAATTAGTATAAAAATATTTAAACCGTATCTCTTTTTTCCTATTGTATTAATATTTATAGAAAGAAAAAGAAATATTACTGGTCCCAAATATGAATACAATTTTATTAGAGTCCAGTAATTATTGTTAATTAATAAAAATAAACTTAACCCAATAAAAATAAAAAAAAATGAACAAAAAATTAATTCTATTTTTGTAGAACAGCTAAAAATCTTTAAAAAGTTTCTTTTAAATAAAATTATTATATAGATATTCAAAAAAAGAGTGAAAAAAATGAAAATAATATCGATAAAATTAATAACTTTACCAACAGTAAAAAAATATAATCCAAAAAAAGATGGTATTAAATTAAGAGGAATTAAATAATACCCATTTTTAAAAAAAAATTCTTTTATATCAGGAAATAAAAGTGACAGTTTTTGATTATTTATAAATAAATTTTTTATTAAAATAATATTATCTTTTGTAACGATCTCCATGCTATCTCCTAGTAAAAAAAGTCCGTAATAACCCCAATAATCAATCTTAGAACTAGTAGCAATTTGAACCAACCTAATTACACCTTCATAATTAGTTGTATAACTAGGGATGGTTAACAATAGAAAAAAAATAAAGAGATAAAAAAATTTATATTTTTCAAGTTTTAAAACCTTTAAAAAATTTTTGTGTAAAAAAACAAATAATAAAAAAAATAATGAAAAAATTAAAAAAAATTCAGGATAAAAAATGAATAAAGCAACACTTAGCAATAAAAATAATATTGAATCTGATCTACCTGGAAATATATTATTTAATTTACTACTCAATAATATTCCTAACAAAGAAAGAAAAAGGGGAATAGACCCAAGATGTGATTGGGCATCAATTTCAAACACATATAATGTCCAAAAACTAAAAATATATACAAAAGATAAAAAATATTTTTTTTCAATCTTTATTTGTGAAACTAAAAAATAAAATGAATAAAATATTTGAATAATTAAAAAAACTTTAAATAAATAATTTGTGAAAAAAAAACTATCTACTTTAAAGTAAAAAAGTTGAGCTAATAAAAAAGTTGAAACAGGTCTTATTAAAATATTAGCAGTTCCGTTGAATAATAAAATTTGAGAATGATCTTTGTTGATTTCTTTTAAGTTAATGATATCTGAGAATTGCAAGTCCTTTATTAAAATTCCAGAAGATATGTAGTTCATATTATCCCAATAGTTGCCTCTAAAAATATAAAATTGCTCCCCAACAAATAAGGCGTAAATTACAAAAATTAAAAATATTGGTAGTGAAATTAAAGAAATATTATAAAAATCAAAAAAGAATTTTTTTTTTTCTTTTAGGGTAAGAAATATAAGGAATGATGCGCTTATAAAAATAAATATTATTTCTCCAATGTATAGATTAAGATTAATATATAAATAATAGGAAATGATAATTATTATTCCATAGCCCAAAACTGGTTTAAGATATTTTACAGATCCCAATACAGATCTTTGATAAAACTTTTCAATAATATTAATAAAAAAATGGCCAAATATAAAACAAATAAAAAGAAGTATTCCAAAAGAAAGTACTGATTGTGAAAAAATAAAAAAGTGCATAAAAATAAAGATTTAATTTACATATTTATATCATAAATCGAGTATAATAGATTAAATTCGTTAAAGAAATTTTAAAAATTTCTAACATTTTATTTTTATGATTATACAAACTTTAGTTATTGTAATTTTTAACATTATAATAATTAATTTTTTTCACAAAATTACAAATTTTTTAAATGTATTTGATAATCCAGACAGTAAAAGAAAAATACATAATAAAAAAGTAGCTTCAGTAGGAGGGTTTATTATTTTTTTTAATTTATCTTTATTTTTTTTTTTAGAAAATGATTTAAGTGAATATAAAATATTATGGACTTTTGCATTTATTATATTTTTAATTGGTTTTTTAGATGACAAATTTAAGATAAATGCGAATTTAAAATTTTTTTTATTTATAATATTTGCTTACTTATTATTTAAAACAAATGATAATTTAATATTAAGAGATTTAAATTTTTCATTTTTAAATGATAATATAACTTTAGGAAAATTTTCGTTAATTTTTAGTATTTTTTCTTTAATTATATTTATGAATGCCTTCAACATGTTTGATGGAATTAATTTACAGGCATCTCTTTACTCAATTTTTATATTTTTAATTTTTATATCTAAAAATTATTTTACAAACTTTTCTATTATAATAATAATTTCATTAACTTTTTTTTTATATTTAAACTATAAAAACATTTGTTTTTTAGGTGACTCTGGCTCTTTACTAATTGCCTTTTTGATTTCATATATATTTATTAATTCTGCAACTAAAAATATTTTTTTTGCGGATGAGATTTTTTTAATTATGTTGTTACCTGGAGTTGAGTTAATAAGATTATTTTTTTCCAGAATAATGAAAAAAAAAAGTCCTTTTAGCCCTGATAATAACCATCTTCATCATTATCTAATTAAAAATTTAGGTTTGATAAAAACAAATTTTTCAGTGATTTCTGTGACTGTTTCCCTTTATTTAATTGCATTATCTATAAATTATTTTCCAATATCTATTTTTATAGGAGTAATTTTTTATTTTTTTATTTTGTTTTATCTCCAAAAAAAATGAATTTTTCAAATATTTGAATAATTTTGATGTTTTAAAACAAAAAAAAGTCAAAAAATAAGGTTAAATTTTAAATTATATTATTAAATATTGCGAAATTATAATTTTTATTATATTAATTCGTTGCCTGGTGATTATTGCGAAAGGGTTATACCCGATCCCATTCCGAACTCGGAAGTCAAGCCTTTCTGCGCCGATGGTACTTTGTCTTAAGACATGGAAGAGTAGGACATTGCCAGGCTAAAATCCAAATGAAAAATATAATTGTTGTAACTGGCGGTGCTGGGTTTGTGGGTTCAAACTTAATCGAACTATTACTAAAAAAGACTAAAAAAAAAATTTTAAGTATAGATAACTATTCAAGTGGTTCAAAAAAAAATCATATAAAAAATTATAGAGTAAAATATTTGATAGGTAATACATCAAATATTAATAATTTATTGTTGAAATATAAAAATAGAATTAATTCATTATTTCATTTTGGTGAGTTTTCAAGAATTTATCAAAGTTTTAAAAAATTTGACAAATGTTTCTATTCAAATTCAATAGGTAGCAAAGCCGTATTTAAGTTTTGCCTTGATAATAAAATAAAGATTATTTATTCAGCTACATCAGCCAGCCTAGGGAACAATGGAAAAGATAAAAACCTTTCTCCCTACGCCTTTACAAAAGCTAAAAATCTTGAATTATTAGGAAATCTTAAAAAATGGTTTAATTTCAAATATGAAATAGTCTACTTTTATAATGTTTATGGTCCTCGCCATATTAAAAAAGGAGAAATGGCCACAGTTATAGGTATATTTGAAGAACAATTTAAAAAAGGAAAACCCCTATCAGTAGTAAAACCGGGCACACAAACAAGAAGATTTACACACATTTATGATACAGTTGATGTCTGTTATGAAGCTTGGAAAAAAAATAAATGTGCTCACTATAGTATTTCACATAAAAAAACATATTCTATCAATAATGTCGCCAAAATGTTTAAAAACAAGATAATTTATCTTAATCCAAGAGCTGGAGAGAGATATGCATCTGCATTAACTAACATTTCTTTAGATGCAAGAATTATCAAAAGATATGGAAAAATAAATTTGAAAGATTACATAACTTCCTTTATTAAGATGTAAAAAATATGAAAATAAAAAGTTCTTTAAAATCTCTAAAAAAAAGAGACCTGAATTCAAAATTGGTTAGAAGAAGAGGAAGAGTATATATAATTAATAAAACTAATCCAAAATTCAAAGCAAGACAAAAATAAAATCTTATTAATAAAAAACTTCAAACATACGGAGTAATTTATTAATTTCGTGTTGTGTGGAACTGTCGCGGTTATAACGATTAAGGTTTTAATGATGATTTTCTTATTATAATTTGTATTTATGAGAATTGTTTCTATTTCAGAAAAAAAAAATATTGAAAAAAGAATTGCCATTACCCCGGAGATTGCAAAAAAATATTTATCAATTGGCTTTGAATTATCTTTATCCGAAAATTATGGCAATCATCTAGGTTTTAGAGATAATGATTATAAAGAGCTTGGTGTTAAATTTTCAGCAAATGATAAAGAAATTATAGAAAGCGCCGATATAATTATTCAATTAGGATTACCATCTGAAGATAAACTTTCATTTTTTAAAGAAAATCAAACATTAATAGGAGTTTTAAATCCATATTTAAATAAAGAAAAAATAAACACTTTAATAAATAGAAAAATTAATAACTTTTCTCTTGAGTTATTACCAAGAATTACAAGAGCTCAATCAATGGACATTCTTTCTTCCCAAGCCAACTTGGCTGGGTATAAGGCAGTAATAGAGTCTTTTGCAAATTTTGAGAAAGCTATACCAATGATGATGACTGCGGCAGGAACGGTCCCAGCTGCAAAAGTTTTAGTTGTTGGAGCTGGAGTTGCTGGTTTACAAGCTATCGCAACTGCAAAAAGAATGGGTGCAATTGTTTTTGCCACAGATGTAAGAATGGCATCAAAAGAGCAAGTTGAAAGTTTAGGAGGAAAATTTTTAACTTTAGAAGGTGTAGAAAATCTTGAGACAGAAGGAGGTTACGCGAAAGAGGCATCGAATGATTTTAAAAAGAAACAAGAAGATTTGTTGAGTGAAACGCTAAGAAAAATTGATATTGTAATTTGCACAGCTTTGATTCAAGGCAAAAAAGCACCAGTTATTATCAAAGAAAAAATGATCAATAATATGCAGGCAGGGTCTATAATTTATGACTTAGCCGCTATCCAAGGAGGAAATACTGATCTTACCGAAGTTGATAAAATAGTCGAAAAGAATGGTGTGAAAATTATGGGAGAAATGAATATTCTTAATAAACTACCAATCTCAGCCTCAGCTTTATACGCAAAAAATGTATTTAATTTTGTCTCAAATTTATTAGATAAAGATAAAAATAAAATTAATATTAATTTAGAAGATGAAATAATTAATAAAACATTGATAAAATAAAATTATGGAAATAGATCCTTTTATATTTAGATTAAGCATATTCATTCTTACAATATTTGTTGGGTATTATGTGGTCTGGAGCGTAACACCGTCTTTACACACTCCTTTAATGTCAGTTACAAACGCGATCTCTTCAGTGATTATAGTTGGCGCAATCATAGCAGGATTAGCTGGTAATTCTGAAAGTGTTTTCAATACTTCAAGTATTTTTGGTTTTTTAGCAATTTCACTGGCAGCAATAAATATTTTTGGTGGATTTTTAGTCACTCAAAGAATGTTGGCCATGTATAAGAAAAAGAAAAAGGATAAATAATGATATCAGCAAATTTATCAGCCATTTTTTATTTAATTTCAGGTGTCTTATTTATTTTAGCATTAAGGGGCTTATCTTCCCCAGAAACATCTCGACGAGGAAATTTCTTTGGCATTATAGGAATGATCATTGCAATTGCAGTAACCTTTCTCTCTATTGGAAATTTTTCAAGCGGGTTAATTTTTGTTTTAATTTTTCTTTTAATAGGTGGTCTAGTAGGTGCATTTATTGCATATAAAATTCCTATGACAGCAATGCCTGAGCTTGTTGCAGGTTTTCATAGTCTCGTCGGCCTTGCGGCAGTGTTTGTAGCTATCTCAGCGTTTTTAAATCCTAGCGCTTTTAATCTTGGTTCACCAGGAAATATTAGGCTTGGAAGTTTAATTGAAATGTCTATTGGAGCCGCAGTTGGTGCAATAACTTTTTCTGGTTCAGTAATTGCATTTTTAAAACTTCAAGGAATCATGTCAGGATCCCCAATAATATTCAAAGGTCAACACCCACTTAATGCATTAATACTTATTTCGATTGTAGTATTAATATACTTGCTTTGCTCGACACAGTCCTCAAATTTATTTTGGATATTGTTGTCAGTATCTTTTTTAATCGGTTTTTTGTTAATAATTCCAATTGGAGGCGCAGATATGCCAGTGGTAATTTCCATGCTTAATTCATATTCTGGTTGGGCCGCAGCAGGAATTGGTTTTACCTTAGAAAATACTGCATTAATAATTACTGGAGCTTTAGTAGGTTCATCAGGTGCAATTTTATCTTATATCATGTGCAAAGGAATGAACCGTTCATTCTTTAACGTAATTTTAGGAGGATTTGGAGCAACAGATCAATCTTCTGTTTCACAAAATAAAGAACAAAAACCAGTTAAGAGCGGTAATGCTGAAGATGCAGCTTTTTTAATGAAGAATGCATCGTCTGTTATAATAGTACCAGGTTATGGTATGGCAGTGGCTCAAGCACAACACGCTTTAAGAGAAATGGTAGACACATTAAAAAAAAATGAAATTAAAGTTTCTTACGCTATACATCCAGTTGCCGGCAGAATGCCTGGGCATATGAATGTTTTATTAGCAGAGGCAAATGTACCATATGATGAAGTTTTTGAACTAGAAGAAATAAACAATGATTTTGCTAATGCCGATGTAGCATTTGTTATAGGTGCTAATGATGTGACAAATCCAGTTGCAAAAACAGATCCACAAAGTCCGATTTATGGAATGCCTGTTCTAGATGTTGAGAAATGTAAATCTGTATTGTTTGTGAAGAGAAGTCTTTCTCCTGGTTACGCAGGAATTGATAATGATTTATTTTATAAAGAAAATACCTTGATGTTATTTGCAGATGCTAAAAAAATGACTGAAGATATAACTAAAAATTTATAAATCTAATTTTAAATCTATTTAATAAATTTAATCGATTTTTTTATATGATAAACCTATACATAAATTCAAATTTATCATTGGAATTTTGAATGGAAAGAATTTTTTGTCTATATTTTTAAATTTTTCTTCTATAATCCCAATAATTTCATCAGGTTTATTTATGTGCTCACGCTTTATAAATTTATTATAATCTTTTTTATATTTTTTTTCAAAAATTCTTTTAGCTGAAATATTTCTACATATATTGTAAATAAAACCAGGGTCACAGGGTATTACAACTTGAAATATTCCATCTCTTTTTAAAAGTCTATAAATTTCATCAATACATGAAGGTAAATTATTCAAGTGTTCTAATATGTGAATTGCGTGTATTCTGTCAAAATAATTTTCTTCAAAAGGCATTCTCTTTTGAATATCAGATAATAAAATTTTAATATTTTTATTTTTTTTTTTGACTTCTTTAAGAACATTTTCTCTTATATCTACCACATGATAATTTTGAAAACTTAAATCTTCATAATCTATATGAGATCCAATTCCACACCCAAGCTCAAGGGTATTAATATTTTTTTTTAAATTCTCCTTTGAAAAAGATTTAATACTATATTTGTGATTAAAATTTTCGATTAAATTATATTTTTTTTTGTTTAGTTCTTGTAACCAAATTTTAACAAAATCATCATGTATTATTTTGTCTTCTTTGCTAAGATCTGGTATAATTTTAGGAAAATTATTTCTATAATTTGAAGCCATAGTAAAATTATTTAATTTTTCTTGCACAAATATAACATCTTATTCCAAATGGAAGGTATATTTTTTGTAATTTTTTTTCAATATTGAATAAAATTTTTAATAATAGGTTATTTGAAGCTTTAGCCTGTTTAACAACTATATTTTTATCTTTAAAAAACTTATTAAATAATTTTACAATAACAAACAATGGAAAAACTAAAAATCCAAGGTGTGTTTTTTTTTCTATTTTAAATCCTGCGTTTATAAGTTTTTTCTCAATGTCTTTCATATTATATCTTCTAAAGTGCAAAAGTTTCTTATCATACTCATCATATAAAAATTTACCTGAAGGAACTTCTATGATTAAAATTCCATTATTATTTAAAATCTTGTTTGCTTCTAATAAAGCTTTGTTATCATCTTTTATATGTTCTAAAACATTAAGCATTATAAGGACATCACATATGCTTTTTTTAAATGGGTTTTTTAATAAATCAAAAATTATAAAAGGTACATTTTTATATTCATTTGTTAGCTTGTAAATATGACTTTTTATGGCGTCAGAACCGATATAATAGTATTTTTTTAATTGGGTGATGTTTTTTATTAGATTTCCGCTTGAACATCCAATTTCTAAAACTATTTTATCTTTGCTTTGATCATATTTTTTTAAATATTCTATACAAAATTCTCTAGAAGCAAAATCAATGGGATGATTTATATCAATATGTAGATGTGCCATTTCTGTAAGTTCATCTGTCCATCCTTCTTGATTTTCAGAAAATTCTAAAACTCTTTTCTTTTCATATTTATTATTTAGGTTTTCAAAATTTCCATTTTTAAAAATAAAATTTTGATTATTATTTTCTGGGTGTGGAAATAAATGATAATTATTACTATTGCTCATTTTTGGTTGCGGGGGACGGATTTGAACCGCCGACCTCAAGGTTATGAGCCTTGCGAGCTACCAGGCTGCTCCACCCCGCGATAATTAAATCCTATTTTTTAGCTTATTAAGCTTTTTAACTCTTTTAATATTTTCTTGAAGTATCCTTTTTTTTTTCTCTGAAGGTTTTTCATATGTGTTTTTTAATTTTATAATTTTAAAAAAACCATCCCGTTGAAGTTTTCTTTTCAAAACCCTCAACGCTTGCTCTATATTATTATCTTTGACTTCTATTTTAATAACATCCTCCAAAAAATGAAATTAGATATCACTTTAAAAATTGTTTGTCTATTATAAATCATATTTATTATTTTGATAATTGAGCTTTTTCTTTTTCTTTCTTCTCTCTCTTTATTCTTCTTTCAGCTTTTTCAATCTCATTAATTAGATCTTTTTGTGAAAATAATCCCATAGCCACAGGATCTTTTGCAGTTAAATTGTTAAAATTCCAATAACTTTTATTTCTAATTGCGGTTACAGAATTTTTCGTTATTCCAACTAATTTAGCAATTTGTGAGTCTTTTAAAATTGAATGCTGTTTTGATAACCAAAATGCCGAGTCAGGTTTATCTTGACGTTTTGACAAAGGTATATATTTTTTTATCTTTTTTTCAGAACTTTCAATCTCAATTTCTGTTGATTTTATATTTAATTGTCTATTTTGATCATCGGAAGAAAGTTTTATTTCTTCCCTTGTTAACTGTCCTGAAATTATTGGATTATAACCAACAATCCCCTTGGCCACTTCTCCATCTGCAATACCCTGAATTTCTACCTCATGAAGTTTACAAAATTCAGCAATTTGCTTAAAAGTTAAAGTTGTGTTTTCAACAAGCCAAACGGCAGTAGCCATTGGCATTAAAGGAGCATTTGTCATTAGCTATTTTTTTCTGATCTAAAGTTTTGAAATTTCTTATTAAATTTACTTATTCTTCCTTTGTCTAAAATTCTTTGTTTTCCACCAGTCCATGCCGCATGTGATTTTGGATCTATTTCAAGTTTTAAAATATCACCTTCTGATCCCCAAGTTGATTTAGTCTCAAATTGGCTTCCATCAGTCATTTCAACTTTAATATTATGGTAGTCAGGATGTAAGTTTTTTTTCATATGCGGGTTTATAGCAAAAGAATTTGTAAATACAATTAAAAGTTATTTAATTTTTCAATCATTTTATTATAAATATTGCTACTTGAAGCCCTTATATCAATTTTATTAATACTATAATTATTTATATCGTTTACTTTTCCTCCAGCTTCTTCAACAATTAGAATTCCAGCAGCTACATCCCATATATTTATATTATTATGAAAATATCCATCAAACCTTCCGCAGCCTACGTAAGCTAGATCTAGTGCGGCACTACCAGTATATCGCAAATTTAATAATGAATTTTTTGTTCCATCATGATTGGTAGCGAATAAGCATTCATCTAAATTAATTTTTTTTGAAACTCTAATTCTTTGATTGTTAAAAAATGAACCATTATTTCTTTCAGCATAAAACATTTCATTTTTAATTGGATCAAAAATAATTCCTGATTTAATTTCATTTTTAAATTTTAAAGCTACCGATATTGCAAAATGTGGAATTCCATGCAAAAAATTTGTAGTTCCATCTATAGGATCAATAATCCAACAGTTATCTTCATCAGATTTATTAATTATTCCACTCTCCTCAGTTATAAAAGAGTAATTTTTTTTTGCTTTTGACAATTCTTCAATTAATATTTTTTCAACACGTTTATCTGTTTTTGTTACAAAATCTCTTGGTCCTTTTTTTGATACTTGTAAATTTTCAATTTCTCCAAAATCTCTAATAATTACTTTTGAAGCTTTTTCACAAGCTTTTATCATTATATTTAAATTAGGTGATATTGAATTCATTTGTTTATAATCTTTTTAACGTATTCAATTGTTCTAGTATCAATAATTATATTATCACCACTTTCAATAAAAGGAGGTACTTGAATATTTATACCATTATCTAAAACAGCGGGCTTGTAAGAAGATGAAACTGTTTGACCTTTTATAGCCGCATCTGTAGTTTGTACTTTTGAGGTTATTTGTTTTGGTAATTCTATCGAAATAGGTTTTTCATCATAAAAACTTATACTTACTTCTAAATTTTCAGCAAGCATTTTCCCTTTTTCGCCAATTGTACTTTTTTTAATATTTATCTGATCAAAAGTTTTTGGATTCATAAAATAATAACTTGTATCATCATTGTATAAGTAATTAAATTTTGTTTCTTCTAAAGATGCTTTCTCAACATTCTCACTTGATCTAAATCTCTCGTTTAGTTTTGTATTTTTGTTAAGACTTTTCATTTCAACTTGAGCAAATGCACCTCCTTTACCAGGTTTTACGTGTTGCGTTTTTAATACTTCCCAAAGATCATTTTTGTATTCTAAAATCATTCCAACTCTTATTTCTGTAGCATTTATTTTCATATTATTTTATTAATTGCTTCAATTGGTTTATATTTTTTATTGTTCCAAATGTAGCCTGAGATAGCTAAAAAGTTTGCTTTATTCAATAAAAGTTTTTTATAATTTTTTGAATTAATACCTCCGATAGCAACAATAGGAATTTTTGTGATTTTTTTTATTGAATTTAGAATATTAGTTGTTGCTCTGTACCTAATTTTTTTTGTTTTTGAGGCATAAAATGAACCTAAGGCAATATAATCTGCTTTATGATTAATTGCTGTTTTGGCTAATTTTATTGAGTTATGACATGTAATCCCTATAATCTTTTTTTTAAGTAATTTTCTTGCTTGAATAATATTCATATCTTTTTGACCTAAATGACAACCATCAGCATTTAGTTTTTTTGCTAAAATAGGATCATCGTTAATTAAAAAATTTACATTAAATTTTTTACAAATTTTTTTAACTTTTTTTCCAATTAAAATTTTTTTCTCATTCTTTTCATTCTTTAACCTTAATTGAAAAAAACTTATTTTTTTGCTTTTAAATAATTTTATAAGATCATTATAGAAATTATCTTCAGCAACTTTGTTAGGAGAAATTAAGTAAATAAATTTTTTTTTATTTATTCTCAAGCTCTTTTGACCATTTACCTTTTGCAGCTAGAGAACACATTTTTGCTCTATGATTAAACAATTCTTGTGTACCATTTATGTTATTTATGTCTTTAGACCAAAATTTAAGAGCACTTTGTTGAAGAGCTCTTCCATATGAATATGTCATTATAAAACTTGTATTGTTATAAATATTAATTTGATTTAAGTTTTCCGTAGCTTCAATATCAGATTGACCTCCAGACAAAAATGCAATTCCAGGAACTTCAGAAGGAACGCTATCCTTTAAGCAATTTACAGTGAGTTTTGCTATTTCTTCTCTTGAAGTTTTTTGCTTACAACTTGATCCGGGCAGAATCATATTTGGTTTCAATATTATACCTTTCAAATCTACTTTATTTAACTCAAGCTCATCAAAACATTTTTTTATTACTTCAGATGTTTTTTTATAACAATCATTTGCAGAGTGATTTCCTTCCATTAAAACTTCAGGTTCAATTATAGGAACCATGCCACATTCTTGGACTAATGCAGAATATCTAGCAAGAGAATGTGCATTTGATTTTATTGATAATTGACTAGGGTAATTTTCTGATATTATATAAACCCCTCTCCATTTTGTAAACCGAGCACCAAGTTTATAATATTCTTGCAGTCTTTCTCTTAAACCATCAAGTCCTTCTGTAATTTTTTCTTCATTAGAGTTTGCTAAAATTTTTGCACCTGTATCAACCTTTATTCCTGTTATTGTATTTGAATCCGAAATTAATTCTGGAATTTTTTTTTTTGTTTTACTCGTTTGCTTTATTGTTTCATCATATAGTATAACACCACCTATACATCCTTTCATACTTGTAGAAGTGAAAAGAGTTTCTCTAAATAACAATCTATTTTCTGGACTAGATTCTACTTTAACACTATCAAGTCTCTTAGTCATTGTGCCAGTACTTTCGTCGGCAGCCAGAATCCCTTTTCCATTTTCAATAATTTTTAGGGCAATTTTATTTAGTTCAGACATTTTGATTTAAAGCTTTTATACCAGGTAAAGTTTTTCCTTCAAGATATTCTAAAAAAGCTCCACCAGCAGTTGAGACAAATGTAAATGAGTCTAACTTTTTAAATTTGTTTATTGCCGCAACCGTTTCACCGCCTCCAGCTACAGAAAAAATTTTATCATTTATTGTCTTATTTGAAATTATTTCTAGTATTTCTTTAGTTCCATTTTGGAAATTTGGATTTTCAAAATAACCAGCTGGCCCATTCCACAATACCGTATTTGAAACATTAATTATATTTTTAATTAAAGAAATTGTTTTTGGGCCAATATCCAATATCATCTCATCATCTTTAATTTCTTTTATATCTTTATCTTCACCATAACCTTCTATATTTTTTGAGACCACTACATCGATAGGACATATAATTTTACAATTAAATTTTTTTGAAATTTTTAAAATTTCTTTTATTAATGACTCACAATTATTTTCATATATTGATTTTCCTACATTTGAACCAGTATGTTTTAGCATTGTATTGGCCATACCCCCAACAATAATTATGTTATTAAATTTTTTTGCTAAATTATTAATAATGTTTATTTTTGTTGAAATTTTTGATCCGCCTATAATAAGTGTAACTGGTTTTCTTATTTCAGAAGTTATTTTTTCTAAAGCTCGAAGCTCTTGCGTAATTTGTAAGCCAAAATATGAAGGAATAAATTTTGTTATTCCTTCAACAGACGCATGAGATCTATGAGAACAGGAAAACGCATCATTAATATAAAAGTCCCCTAAATTTGAAAGATTTTTAGCAAATTCAATATCATTTGACTCTTCTCCATTATTAAAACGAATATTTTCTAACATCATAATAGATCCACTTTTAATTTTATTAACATCAGAAAGAGTATGTTCGTTTATTATGTTTTTATTAAATAAGATATTTACATTTAATAAAGATGATAATTTTTTTGAAATTGGCTCCAAAGACATTCCCTTAACAATTTTTCCTTTTGGTCTACCAATGTGAGATATAATTATTATTTTTGCTTTTTTTTCTAATAGCATTTTTATAGTTGGTATTACTTTTTCTATTCTAGATGATTCTGTTATAGATCCATTTTTCATTGGAACATTTAAATCAACTCTAAGTAAAACTTTTTTATCTTTAAAAATGATATTTTGATTTGAAATATTTCTCATAAAAAATTAAATTTTATGAATATATTCTGCTAAATCACACATCCTTGATGCAAAACCCCACTCATTGTCATACCAGGCTGAAACTTTACCCATTTTATTTCCAACAACATTAGTTAGAGACAAATCCACAACTGCAGAATTAGGATTATGATTAAAATCGACTGAAACTAGTTTTTCTTCATTAGCTTCTATTATATTTTTTAAATTATTTTTTGACGCTTTCCTAAACGAGTTATTAATTTTATTAATAGACAATGTTTTTTTAGAATTAAACACTAAGTCAACTAAAGAAACGTTAGGAGTCGGAACTCTCATTGCTAATCCTTCAATTTTACCCGCTAGTTCAGGTATTATTTCACCAAGAGCTTTTGATGCTCCTGTTGAAGTTGGCACAATGGATTGAGCTGCAGCTCTCGCTCTTCGTGGATCTTTATGAGAATTATCTAAAAGTCTTTGATCAGTGGTATATGAATGAATAGTCGTCATAAAAGCTTTTTCAAGTATAAACTCCTTATTAAGAATATAAGCAACTGGGGCTAGACAGTTTGTAGTACACGAGGCTGCTGAAATTACTAAATCATTTTTATTTATTGATTTATGGTTTACACCATAGACAATTGTTTTATCAGCATTTTTACAAGGCGCTGAAACAATTACTTTATTGGCACCATTTTTTATATGTTGTAACGATTTTTCTTTTGAATTATTTTTTCCAGTACATTCCAAAACGATGTCTACATTATTTTTTTTCCAATTAATTTTATCTAACTCTGTTTCTCTTGAGTAAGATATTTTTTTATTGTTTATAAATAAATTTTTTTCATTAAATGTAATATCAGCATTAAATTTTCCGTGAATCGAATCATATTTTAAAAGTTGGCTACTATTTCTTAAATCTGTTCTATTATTTATTTGTTTAATTTCTATATTTTTATTTTTATTTTCTACAATAGACCTGACAATCATTCTTCCGATTCTACCCAAGCCATTTATACCAACTCTAACCTTCATATCTATTTATCAATCATTTTAATTATTTTATTAACTATATTTTTACTCGTTAAACCAAAATATTTATAAGCATCTTTATAAGGAGCACTTATACCAAAATCATTTATCCCAAAGCAAGCCCCCTTATCCCCAACTATTTTATTCCAACAATCAGTTGAAGCAGCCTCTATTGAAATTTTATATTTCGACTCATTTAAAATTTTATTCTTGTATGTTTTTGACTGTAATTCAAATAGTTCATGAGATGGCACTGATATAACTTTACAATATATTTTATATTTGACCAATTTATGGCTAATATCAATAGCTAGGTTAACTTCAGACCCACTTGCAAAAATAGTTAATTTAATTTTTTTATTAGTTCTCATAATTTCATAAGCACCAAAAGCACATTTATTTGCTTTAGAATATTTTATTCTAATAGGATCAAGATTTTGTCTTGTTAAAGACAGGATACTCGGTGTCTTTAAACTTTTTAAAGCTAGTTCCCAACATTCAATAGTTTCTGTTCTGTCTGCTGGTCTTAATATATTTAAATTAGGAATGCTCCTTAAACCAGATAATTGTTCTATTGGTTGGTGGGTGGGTCCATCTTCACCTAAACCAATCGAATCATGTGTCATTACATAAATAACTCTTTGCTTCATCATTGCCGACAATCTAATTGAAGGTTTGCAATAGTCAGAGAAAATAAGGAATGTGCCTCCATAAGGAATTAATTTACTATGAAGAGCCAAACCATTCATAATTCCACACATAGCGTGCTCTCTAACGCCATAATGAATATAGTTACCTCCAAAATCATTTGAGCTAATTACTTTGTGGAATTTTGTTTTTGTGTTGTTTGAACCAGCTAAGTCTGCGGATCCACCAATTAAATTATTACTGTCTTTTGTTAAAGCATTTATTATTAATTCAGATGACTTTCTGGTAGCTAAGCTTTTATGTTCCATTATAGCATTTATTTTTTCAGTTTTTACTGATTTATTGAAATTATTTTTAAGTATTTTTTCTATTTTATTTTTTTTTCTTTTATAATTTTTGTTCCATACATTTTCCAGTTTTATTCCTTTATTTCCTATTTTTCTCCATTCATTAAAAATATAACTTGGTATTACAAATTCTTTATGTTTCCAGTTTAATTTTTTTCTAACTAATTTTATTTCATCTTCTCCCAATGGACTCCCATGTGAAGCAGCTTTTCCAGATTTATTTGGAGAACCATATCCTATTTTTGTTTTACACGAGATTACAGTTGGCCTTGTTGCCTTTAGAGTTTTTTTAAAAGCATTAAAAATTTCATTTTCGTTATGACCATTTATCATTATGTAGTTCCATCCATAGCTTTCAAATCTTTTTTTAAAATTATCTGAAACTGCTAGACTTGTTGGGCCATCGATTGATATTGAGTTATTATCAAATAACATTACTAAATTTTTTAATTTTAAATGTCCTGCGAGACTCATTGCTTCATGACTTATGCCCTCCATAAGACATCCATCTCCAGCTAAAACATATGTTTTATGATTTATTATTTCATTTCCTAATTTTTTTTTTAAAATTTGTTCAGCAATTGCAAAACCAACTGCATTAGATATCCCTTGTCCAAGTGGTCCAGTAGTCGTTTCTATACCGCTACCAGATTTATACTCAGGGTGTCCAGCACAAATGGAATTTAATTGCCTAAAATTTTTAATACTATTTAAAGTCACACTTTTGTATCCAGTTAAATAAAGTAACGAATATAAAAGCATTGAACCATGTCCAGCAGACAAAACAAATCTGTCTCTATTTAGCCAACTTGGATTTTTAGGGTTAAATTTTAAAAAATGTTTGAACAAGATTGTAACAACATCCGCCATCCCCATTGGCATTCCTGGATGTCCAGAATTAGCCTTCTGGACAGCATCTATTGAAAGAAAACGCACTGCGTTAGCTAAAATTTTGTTTTGTTTATTCAAAAAATTATCCTGTATAGACTTAGGTGACTCAATTTAATACTATAAATATATATATATGAAAAGTGTTGATGCAAAAGAAAAAAAACTTCAAGAAGTTCTAAATGAATTGAAAAATTTAGAAATTAATAATCCCAGTCAATTAGAGGAACTTAAAATTTTAGAAAAGGAGAAAAATCAATTAGAAATTGAAAAATTAGAATTACAAGAGAAATACAATTCTTTAGAACTACTAAACGAAAATCTTAAAATTAAGTTGGATGAATTTCATAAGAGAGAAATAAATGACAAGGTCAAAGAAGATGAGTTTTCTGAAAAAATTGATGAATTAAACCAAGAAACAGATAATTTAATGGATGAAATAGAGAAATGGCAAATGTAAATATAAAATTCAATGGAAAAGAGTTTCTTCTTTCATGCGATGATGGTCAAGAAGAGCATTTAGAAGAACTTTCTTTATATCTGAATAATAAATTTAATGATTTGAAAAATTCCTTAGGAAATATAGGAGAGAATAAACTATTATTGATAACATCAATTAAAGTTATGGATGAATATTTTGAAACTAAAAAAAAAATTGATATTCAAAAAAATGAAATTAATAAAATTACAGAAAGATTTAAAGAGCTTAAGTCGCTAGTCTACGACTACAAACATGAAAAGGAAAAAGAAATTGAGAACTTCAAAGAAAGCCAAGAAAAATTTGCAAATGAAATTAATTCTCAAAAAATTAACTATGAAAATTTAGTTGATAAAGCCACAATAGAAATTGAGAGCTTTATCAAAAAACATACGGTTGATTCAAAAGTTCAATAATTCAATAGGTGTCTAAAAAAAAACAAAGAAAAAAAATTTTAATTTACCGAAAGAGTAATTATAAAATTGTTAAATTCAAATATGCTTTATTAAAAGAGATTTTAAAAAAATTTAATTTACTGCAAGATAAAAATATTGGAGGGTATTTTCCAATTAATTATGAAATAGATTGTTTAGAAATTTTAAAACAATTAGAAAAATCTGGTCATAAAATTTCTTTACCAGTAACAAAAGAAAAAAACAAAATGGATTTTTTTGAATGGTCATCCGATGACCCTCTTTTGGTAGGCAAACTTGGAATACCAGAACCTTACCCAAAAAAAAAAGTTTATCCAGATATTCTTCTTGTTCCTATGGTAGCTTTTAATAAGTATAAATTTCGTCTTGGATATGGAGGTGGTTTTTATGATAGATACATCCATAAAATAAAGAAAAAAAAAAAAATGTTAACTATTGGGATGGCTTTTTCATTTCAAGAGTTAAAAAAATTGCCTACAGATCAATACGATAAAAAAATGGATTTTATTTTTACAGAGAATTACATCAAATAATGAATATATTATTTTTAGGAGATATTGTTGGAAATTCAGGATGTTCTTCAGTTAAAAACAATCTTCCACAGATTATCAAAGATAAATCTATAGATTTTGTTGTAGTGAACGGTGAAAACGCTGCAAGAGAAGGAGTGGGAATAACAGAGAATATTACCAATGAATTAATAAATTCAGGCGTCGATGTGATCACAACAGGCAATCATGTATGGGATCAAAAAGAAACTTATGATTTTATAATTAGACAAAAAAGATTGCTAAGACCTTTAAACCTTTTTAAAGATTCACCTGGTAAAGGTTTTGAAATTTTTCATTCTAAAAAAGGATTTAAAATTGGTGTTTTAAACTTAATGGGAAATATTTTTATGAAAAAATGCAATGATGTTTTTGCTGCAGCTAAAAATTTTTTAGAAAAAAATAAGCTTAAAAATCAATATGATTTTTTAATAGTTGATTTTCATGGAGAAATTACAAGTGAAAAAATGGCTATGGGACATTTTTTTGATGGTTCGGCTACATTAGTTGTGGGCACACATACACATGTGCCAACAAACGATGGAAGAATTTTAAAGAATGGCACAGCTTACTTAACTGATGCAGGTATGTGTGGGGATTATAATTCTGTAATTGGAATGGATAAACAAAACTCAATCAACAAATTTTTAAAAAAAGAAGCAACAAAACATTTTCCTGCTACTGGAGAAGTTTCTTTGTCAGGGGTGATTGTTGAAGGGAATCATGAAAATGGTTTGGCAATTAACGTTAATAGTTTTATATTTGGTGGAGAATTAAAAAATAATTATTAATTATGGCAGGTCATTCTCATTGGGCTGGAATAAAGCATAAAAAAGGAAAAGCGGACAAGCAAAGATCAAAAATTTTTTCTAAACTATCTAGAGAAATTACTGTTGCGGCTAAACTTGGTGACAAAAATCCTGATATGAATGCTCGATTGAGATCTGCTATACAAACTGCAAGATCTGCTAATATGCCTAAAGACAATATAGAAAGAGCTATAGATAAATCTTCTATCAATACCGACTCAAATTTTGAGAGCATAAGATACGAGGGATTTGGACCAAGTAAAACTGCATTTATAGTTGAGACTTTGACTGATAATAAAAATAGAACTGCATCCAAAATAAGAACTTTGTTTCAAAAAAATGGAGGTGGTCTTGCAACGCAAGGCGCAGCTTCTCATAATTTTAAACAATTAGGAATTATAAAAATAGATAAAAAAGAATTAGGAGATGATAAAATTTTTGAACTTGCCATTGATTCAGGCGCTAAAGAATGTATTTCAAACAATAAATATCACGAAATTCATACGAATATGAATGAGATTTATGAAGTTAAAAAAAAATTAGAAAAAAATATTGCAAACTTTATTTCAACCGAAATAGAATGGATACCTTTAAATTTAGTTAATTTAAATGAAGTAGAAAAAGATAATATGATTAAATTTTTAGAAATACTTGATGAAGATGATGATGTTCAAAATATTTTTACAAATGCGAGATTTGGAAATTAAATGCTAATAATTGCAATAGATCCTGGAATTAATGGTGCAATTTGTTTCTTTGAAAATGGTAAAGTTATAGATGTTTTTGAGATGCCAACGATGGCTGAAGGGAAAAAAAATAAAAGGCAAGTTAATGGACACCAAATGTATAACGAATTATCTTACAGAATAAAAAAATATGACTCTCAGAACATAAATGTTGTAGTAGAACAAGTTTCAGCTATGCCTGGACAAGGTGTGACTAGTATGTTTAATTTTGGTCAATCATTTGGTGTTATCAAAGGAATTTGTGCTGCAATGCAATTGCCAATTTTTTTTATTAGGCCTGTAAAATGGAAAAAATATTTTGAATTAATTAATACACATAAAGACGCGAGTAGAACCAAAGCAATAGAAATGTTTCCAAAAATTTCTTCTATTTTGTCAAAGAAAAAAGATTCAAATAAAGCAGATGCGATATTAATTGCTAGTTTTTATGAAAATATTATAAAAAATAATAAATAGAACAGTTTTATAGTCAAATTCATGACACATTTTAGTGTGAAATCATTTAAATGGAAGCTGATATAACATCACAAGCTGTAGGTCTTGCTAGCAATACTGATTTTTCAATAATAAGTTTATTTATAAGAGCAGACGTAATAGTAAAGTCTGTCATAATAATATTAATAGCAAGCTCAGTTTATTCTTGGGCAATAATTTTCGATAAAATAAGGATGTTTAGAAAAATAAATAAAGGTGCAGAAGAGTTTGAAGAAAAGTTCTGGAAATCTAAATCAGCAGAAACATTTTATAATAACTTACCATCTTCATTAGACAACCCATTGGCACAAGTTTTTAAAGTATCAATGCAGACAGTTATTAAGTCTAGATCAAGATCAAATTTAAGTGAAAAACTAACTGGGATATTAGAAGTTAACATTGAAAAACAAATGAATATTATTGATAAAAATTATACTTTTCTTGCAACAGTTGGTTCAACAGCACCGTTCATTGGTTTATTCGGAACAGTCTGGGGAATTATGAATTCTTTTCAATCTATAGCAATATCAAGAAATACTAGTCTTGCGATTGTGGCTCCTGGTATTGCCGAAGCATTATTTGCGACTGCCCTAGGTTTATTGGCTGCAATACCAGCAGTCGTTGCTTACAATAAGTTTAGCAATGATTCAAAAAAATATTCTCAAAAGCTAGAAAATTTTTCAAAGAGATTTATTTCAATAATTTAATATGGCATTTAAGTTAAGACGTTCAGAAAAAGAACCAATTAGCGAAATAAATGTAACTCCTTTTGTAGATGTAATGTTAGTTCTTTTAATTATTTTTATGGTAACAGCGCCTCTATTAACAGTAGGAGTACAAGTTGACTTGCCAGAAACATCAGCAGACACTTTGCCTGAGGAAACAGAACCTTTGACATTAACAATAAATGCTAAAGGTGAAATATTTATACAAGAAACTAAAGTAGAATATGAAAAAATAATTGCAAAAATTCTTGCAGTCTCAAATAACAGAACCGATACAAGAATTTTTGTAAGAGGAGATAAAACTATAAATTATGGAAGAGTTCTTGAAATAATGGGAATGCTATCAGGTTCTGGATTTACCAAAGTAGCCCTTATATCGGAACCTTATAAAGAAAGATAAATGTTGAGAAGTCTATTCATCTCTTCAGGTTTTCATTTAGGTATCATTATGTTAAGCATATTCACATTGCCGTTTATTGCAAAAAAACCAATTGATGTTCCTCCATTAGTTTCTGTTGAGCTAATAGAAATTGGAAAACTTACAAATATTCCATTTGCACCTAAGGCAAAAAAAATAATTGAAAAAGTTAAAAAAAAAAATAATGAAAAAACTGATTTCGGAGCAAGCTCCACCAAAAAAAATTAAAAAGGAAAAAAATAAAAAAATTAGTTTAGACAAAAACAATGCAAAAATTAAAGAAATTGCCCCCAAAAAAACACCAACTCCAGAAAATAAGATAAAAAAAGCAAAGAAAGAAAAACTAGAAGCAATTGCATTGCCCGATCAGGAAAAAAAACAAATTCAACTAAAAGAAGAAAAAAAACAAAAACCTTCAAAAAAAATTGAAAAAGAAAAAACAATTAAAGAAACAATAAAAACAAATACTCAAGATTCAAAGGTCAAACAAGTTTCAGAATTTGAAAAAAAAGAACTATTTGATCCAAATAATATTGCAGCATTAATTGATAAATCGAAAGAAGATTTTGGAGAAACAAATAAAAAGTTAGATAAAATAACTCAATCTCAAGACTCATCTATGGATTTTTCTAAATTAACTTTAAGTGAAGAAGATGCTTTAAAAGCACAAATTTTTGGTTGTTGGAGTATACCTTTAGGTTTACCATATAATGAAAATTTATTAGTCAGAATTAAATTAAAATTAAAACCGGATGGAACATTGGTAAAAACAGAAATATTGGATCACGCAAGAATGAATATGCCCGGTCAAGGATTTTATAAGGTTCTTGCAGAAAGCGCATTAAGAGCCATTCAATTGTGTCAGCCATTAAAAGTCCCAACTAGTGGATACGAAAGATGGAAAAATCTTCAATTAAACTTTGATGCAAGAGAAATGTTGGGAGGATAATGAAAATAATAAAAATACTTTTAGCTATTTATTTATATTTTTTGATTAATGCCTCAAACTCTTTTTCTCTTATAGAAGTGGATATTACAAGAGGAAATCTAAATCCGTTGCCAATAGCTGTTTCTCCTCTTTATGAAAATAAAAAATCAAAAGAAAAATCTCAAAAAAAATTAAATTTAGAAGACCTAGGTGCAGAAATTTCTATAGTCATAGAAAATAATTTAAAACAATCTGGATTATTTAATCCACTTAGTAAAGATGCGTTTTTACAAAAACCTGATATTGCTCATCTAAAACCAAGGTTTGAAGACTGGTCTTTGATTAAAGCTCAAGCATTAATTACTGGAAACGTTTTGATTGATAATAATAAACTAAAAGTTGAGTTTAGATTATGGGATGTATTAGCAGCAAGAGAAATGTTAGCTTTATCTTTTACCACTGTCCCAAGTAATTGGCGAAGAGTTGGACATATAATAACTGATAAAGTTTATGAAAGATTAACTGGAGAAAGAGGATATTTTGATACAAGGATAATTTATGTTTCAGAAGAAGGCCCAAAAACACAAAGAATAAAAAAACTTGCAATAATGGATCAGGATGGCTTTAACACAAAATATCTTACTTTAGGTAATGAACTTGTTTTAACACCAAGATTTAATCCTACAAATCAGATGGTAACATATCTTTCTTATTTTAGAAATTTACCTAGAGTTTACTTATTAGATATTGAAACAGGGACTCAAGAGGTAGTAGGCGATTTTCCTGGAATGACATTTGCACCCAGGTTCTCACCTGATGGAAAAAAAATAATTATGAGTTTTGCTAAAGATGGGAACTCTGATATTTATACAATGGATATAGAAAACAGAATAGTTGAAAGAATAACCAATCATCCTTCTATTGACACATCTCCCTCTTATTCTCCAAATGGTAAATTTATAACCTTCAACTCTGATAGAAGTGGCTATCAACAAATATATGTAATGAACAGTGATGGTTCTAATGTAAAAAGAATTTCTTTTGGGAAAGGACTATACGGAACCCCTGTTTGGTCTCCAAGAGGTGATTTAATTGCTTTTACAAAACTACATAAAGGAAAATTTTATATTGGAGTTATGAGAACAGACGGTAAGGGTGAAAGGTTACTGACTGAGAATTTTTACCAAGAAGCACCTTCTTGGTCGCCAAATGGAAGAGTTCTTATATTTTATAGGGAAACAAAAACCAATAGTAAAGGAGAAGGATTTAGCGCAAAACTCTGGTCTATTGACTTAACAGGATATAACGAAAGAATGGTACCAACAAAAAAAGATGCCTCTGACCCATCTTGGTCATCATTATTGAGCAATTAACCAATATTTAATACAAATTTAGCAATTTCAGTTGATTTTTATGCTTGAAACCTCTAATTAGTTGTGAAAAAGTTCTAATAAAATACTAAGGAGCATTAATGAATTTAAGCAACATTTTAAAAAATACTTTTCTAGTTATTATATTAAGTTTAGTTGTATCTGCTTGTGCATCTAAAAAAACAACAACAACATCGGAAATAGGCTCACAAATTCAGGGTGATGTTTTCACAGGAACCGATACAGTTGAGTATTTAGCCAAAGGTGTTCCAGATAGAGTATTCTTTGCTACAAATGAATCAATTTTAACAACAATGTCAAGAGACACTTTAAGAAAACAAGCTGCATGGTTAAGAGAAAATTCAAGCGTAAACATAGTAGTAGAAGGTCACGCAGATGAAAGAGGGACAAGAGAATACAATTTAGCATTGGGAGAAAGAAGAGCAAACGCTGCTAAAGATTATCTTATGACATATGGAATTTCAGCTGATAGAATTTCAGTAATTAGTTATGGAAAAGAAAGACCAGTAGACTCAGGATCGAACCCTTTGTCTTGGTCAAAAAATAGAAGATCAGTCTCAGTTAAAGCTAATTGATAAATAAATTTTAAGACCCTGTTGCAAATTATATTTGTAATAGGGTCTTTTTTTTGCCATTTTTTTAATTACTAATATATTTATGCGTCTTAATCTAAAGAAGCCATTAATTTTCATAACAATTTTATTTTTTTCAACATTTAATTACTTATTAGCTGATACAACTGACATTAAAGAAGTTTTGAATATTATTCAGAAAGACTTAAGAACTTTAGAAAGAGCTGTATATTCAGAATCATTTTCAAATTCATCAAAAGTTTCTTCAAACCAAGACTCGCTAGGCACTGACTCAGAAGATGTTCTTACAAGACATTTATTAAAACTTTCTGAGATAGAAAAACAGTTTCAGGATTTAACAAATAGATATGAAGAAATTAATTTTAAATTAGATAAATTATCTTCTAGACTCTCCAAAATCCAAGCAGATACTCAACTACGTTTTCAACAATTAGAAAATAATTCAAATTTGGTTATAAATGATAGCAACTCTCAAACGCTGACTGAATCTAAAACAAAAGAAAAAAAAATATTACCAGGTTCGAACCAACCACAAGATTTAGGTTCAATATCCTATGAAGACATGACAGACAAAAGTGAGACTCAAGTTATACAATCGGTAGACACAACACAAACTGTTATTACAGAGGTTTTTCAAACAGAAGAAAAAATATTACCAAATGTAACACCTAAAGAACAATATGAGTTTGCGACAAGCTTTTTAAAAGTAGGAGATTATAACATGGCAGAAAGAGCATTTAAAGAATTTGTAGACAACAATCCTAACAATAAACTTTCAGGTAATGCACAATATTGGTATGCCGAAACATTTAGGATAAGACAATTGTATACAGATGCAGCCTCTGCCTATTTAGAAGGTTATCAAAAATATCCAAAAAGTGAAAAGGCACCTATAAATTTATTAAAACTTGGAGTATCATTGGTTCAGATAGGAGAAAAAGACCAGGGTTGTTTAATGATTGCAGGTGTTAAAAAGCAATATCCAAACGCAACTCAATCAGTGCTTCAAAAGGCAAAATATGAAGAAAAGAAATTTGAGTGCCAAAAAGAAAATTCATAATTTTTATTTTAAAAAATTAAAAAATCTTAGAATAAAAAAAATTTATTTGCAATTCGAAAAAAACTTAGGAAAAAGTCATTTAAATAAATTAAGCATTGCAGTTTCTGGTGGACCAGACAGTATGGCACTGGCATTTTTAGCAAAATGCCACTCTATAAATAATAATTTAAATTATCTTTACTTCACCGTTGATCATAAACTAAGAGCCAATTCTACAAAAGAAGCTATACAAACCAAAAAACAATTAAAAAAATTTGGAATAAATTGTGAAATATTGACTTGGCAAAAGAATAAAACTTCCTCGAATTTTCAAGCCAAAGCTAGGGAAAAAAGGTATGAGTTAATTTTTAACAAATCTCTAAAGAATAATTCTAATTTAGTTTTAACTGCTCACCAAAAAAATGATTTATTTGAAAACTTTTTTATCAGATTACTTAGGGGCTCAGGTTTAAAAGGTTTGAGCTCTTTTCAAAGTAATAAAACAAAAATTATGAAAAATATGAATGTGCATGTTTTAAGACCATTATTATCAATTTCTAAAAAAGACCTGTCATATGTAACTAGAAATACTTTTAATTTTAGCATTAAAGATCCTTCAAATCAAAATGAAGATTTTTTAAGAATAAAAATAAGAAAATTGATTAATCAACTAAATAAATATGGTTTAACTTTTGAAAAATTCAAACTTACAATTGAAAATCTAAGTAAAGCTAATGATACAATTGAATTCTATGTAAATAAAAATATTAAAGAAAATTCAAAAATAATAAAAAACAAAAATATAATTATTAATGAAATTTTTTTTAATCAACCTGACGAAATAGTATTTAGATCTTTCTCTAAATTAATACATATTATTGGAAATAAATTGAGCTATTCTAGAGGTAAAAAAATATTAAATTTAATTAAAAGTATAAATATTTCACAAAATTTTAAGAAAAAAACTTTATCTGGATGTGTTTTTGAAAAAGTTAATAAATCAATCATTATTTCAAGGGAATCTTAGGTATTTAGGTGTTTTTTTTTAAAAATGACACTTGTTTAATTAATAATAATTCTTATTTTATCAAGTAAATGAATTTCAAAAATTTAATTATGTGGGGAATTATAGTTCTATTAACAATAGGGCTATATAATATGTTTAAAAATCCTCAAGGATCAATCGGTGCAAAAAATAACATTATTTTTTCTGAATTTTTATCAGAAGTAGATAATGGAAGAGTTGTTAAAGTTGAAATTCAAGGAAAAAATATTGCAGGTGTTTTTTCTAATGGAGAGAAATTTAATACCTACGCTCCTGAAGATCCAAATTTAATCCAAAAACTTAGTGAAAAAGGGGTCAGTATTTCTGCAAGACCTTTAGAAGAAGAAATGCCTTCTCTGCTAGGAATATTATTATCATGGTTTCCTATGTTACTATTGATTGCTGTTTGGATTTTTTTTATGAGACAAATGCAAGGAGGAAAAGGTGGAGCAATGGGATTTGGAAAATCCAAAGCTAAAATGATGAATGAATTAAAGGATAAGGTGACTTTCAACGATGTTGCTGGAGTAGAGGAAGCAAAAGAAGAGGTAGAGGAAGTAGTTGAATTTTTAAAAGATCCTAGAAAATTTAGTAGACTAGGAGGAAAAATACCTAGAGGTTGTTTATTAGTTGGCCCACCAGGAACTGGTAAAACTCTATTAGCAAGAGCAATTGCCGGTGAAGCCGGAGTTCCTTTTTTCACAATATCTGGATCTGATTTTGTTGAAATGTTTGTAGGAGTTGGAGCATCAAGAGTTAGAGATATGTTTGAACAAGGAAAAAAACATTCTCCATGCATCATCTTTATTGATGAGATAGATGCTGTTGGAAGAAGCAGAGGCGCAGGATTAGGTGGTGGTAACGATGAAAGAGAACAAACTTTAAATCAGTTATTAGTTGAGATGGATGGTTTTGATACAAATGAAGGAGTTATAATAATAGCAGCAACAAATAGACCCGATGTATTAGATCCTGCACTATTAAGACCTGGAAGATTTGATAGGCAAGTTGTTGTTTCAAATCCAGACATAATCGGAAGAGAAAAAATATTAAAAGTTCATGCAAAAAAAATATCCATGGCATCAGATGTTAACCTTAGAACTATTGCTAGAGGCACTCCTGGTTTTTCAGGAGCTGACTTAGCAAATTTAGTTAATGAAGCAGCTTTGCTAGCGGCTAGAAAAAATAAAAGAATTGTTACTTATCAAGAATTTGAAGAAGCAAAAGATAAAGTAATGATGGGCGCCGAAAGAAGATCAATGGTAATGTCTGAGGAAGAAAAAAAATTAACTGCATACCATGAAGCTGGACATGCTATAGTAACAATTAACGAGAAAGCCGCATATCCAATACATAAAGCTACAATAATTCCAAGAGGAAGAGCATTAGGAATGGTTATGCAATTACCAGAAAGAGATGAAGTATCACAAACTAGAGAACAGTTACATGCTCAAATGGCTATAGCTATGGGAGGAAGGGTTGCTGAAGAAATAATATTTGGTGAAGATAAAGTAACTACTGGCGCGGCTAGTGATATAGAGCAAGCAACAAAAAGAGCAAGAGCTATGGTTATGAGAGCTGGTTTGAGCAAAGAGCTAGGTCCAGTTGCTTATGGCGAAAATGAAGAAGAGGTATTTCTAGGAAGATCTGTTGCAAGACAACAAAATATGTCAGAAGAGACTGCAAAAAAAGTAGATAGCGAAATAAGAAAAATTGTAGATAAGGGATACGAAAGAGCAAAAAAAGTACTTATAGAAAAGATAGATGACCTCCATAAGCTCGCAAAAGCCTTATTGACTTACGAAACATTATCTGGAACTGAAATTGAAGACTTAATAAATAAAAATATCTACCCTCAAAACAAAGAAGATTTAAAAATTGAGGAAGATGAACAAAACTCAGCTTTAGGCTCTATAGGCTTGAAACCAAAGATTGTACATTAATAGCTTTAATGGAAAAATATTACACAAGAGCGTGTAATTTTTATTACGGTTCAAATTCAAAAAAAAAAATTACCCAAAAAAATTCATTACCTTTAAATGGTAATAATTTAATATCATTTGATAGTATTGAATTAATAACTAGAAAATCGAAAAGAATTATAAGTATAAAAAAGATAAATAAGTTACCAATAAAAATTAAAAAAAAAGTCTTATTAGATTTAAAAAATATTACAAAAATAAAAAAATTTTCGAAATTAAAATTTGGAAATATTCCAATTTTAATGGGAATTCTAAATATCACACCAGATAGTTTTTCAGATGGAGGA
The DNA here is from genome assembly GCA_045567255.1 of Candidatus Pelagibacter sp. Classification (GTDB taxonomy): domain Bacteria; phylum Pseudomonadota; class Alphaproteobacteria; order Pelagibacterales; family Pelagibacteraceae; genus Pelagibacter. Next base: position 84,044 of record JBJLDH010000007.1, read on the forward strand.
AAATTCTTAAATAATAAACTAGCAGATAGACAAATTCTTAAGTTATTGAGTCAAGGTGCAAAAATAATTGATTTAGGTGGAGAATCAACAAGGCCTGGGGCAAAAGAAGTAGATCCAAAAGAAGAATGGAAAAGAATTAGATCTAAACTTAAAAATTTAAGCAAACGAAAATGTATTATTTCTCTTGATACAAGGAAAAGTTTTATTATAAAAAAAAGCCTACCTTATAAAGTGAGTTTGGTTAATGATGTTTCAGGGTTAAGTTATGACAAAGATACTATTGAAATATTAAAAAAATCTAAAATTCCTTTTGTTATTCATCATATGAAAGGAATACCAAAAACTATGCAAATAAATCCAAGTTATCAAAATGTACTTTTAGATATTTATGATTTCTTTGAAAAAAAATTAAAATTAATTAGAGCAAAAAATATAAAACATAATAATATAATTTTGGATCCAGGTATTGGTTTTGGTAAAAATTTGAAACATAATATTACTCTAATTAATCAAATTTCTATTTTTCATTCTTTAGGTTTTCCAATAATGTTAGGTTTATCGAAAAAAAAATTTATAAAAGATCTTTCAGGAAATAATGATAGCAAAGAAAGAATTGGAGGAACGGTATCATCATGTATATATTCTTCTTTGCAAGGTATACAAATATTAAGAGTTCATGATGTTAATGAGGTTAATCAGGCACTTAAAGTATTTAAAAAGTTACAACTAAGTTAATGACTAAGAAATATTTTGGAACAGACGGTATAAGAGGAAGAGTTAATCAAAGTAAGATTAATGGAGAGATGTTTTTTAGATTTGGATTAGCAGCTGGTACCTATTTTAAAAATATAAAAAAAAATAAACAATCGGCAATAATTGCAAAAGATACTAGGCTTTCAGGATATACTTTAGAGCCAGCACTAGTTTCAGGATTAACATCGGCTGGAATGCATGTGTATACACTAGGTCCTATACCAACAAATGGTCTTGCAATGTTAACAAAAAAAATGCGAGCCAATTTAGGTATAATGATTACAGCATCACATAATCCATATTTTGACAATGGTTTAAAACTTTTTGGCCCCAATGGTTTAAAACTTTCTGATAAAATAGAAGCAAAAATTGAAAAATTGATAGACTCTAAAATTGTCAACAATCTATCTCAACCCAAAATTCTAGGAAGAGTAAAAAGGTTAGAAAATGGAACGGATAAATATATAGAAATTTTAAGAAAGAATTTCCCCGCCTCATTTAATCTTAAAGGTCTAAAGGTTGCAATAGATTGTGCCAATGGTGCAGGCTATAAGTCTGGACCGAAATTATTAAGATCTCTTGGTGCAAAAGTTTTTGAAATAGGAAGTTCCCCAAATGGATTAAATATAAATGATAATTGTGGATCTACCTTTCCAAATAAAATTAAAAGTTTAACAAAAAAATACCAAACTGATATTGGCATCTCTTTAGATGGAGATGCGGATAGAATAATTATATGTGATGAAAAAGGCAATATAATAGATGGAGATAAAATAATTGCTATGCTTGCTGAAAGATGGAAAAGAAAAAAAATTTTAAAAGGAGGTGTCATAGGAACCCAAATGTCTAACTATGGCTTAGAAGATTTTTTTAAAAGAGAAAAAATAAATTTTTTAAGATCAGATGTTGGTGATAGGTATGTTAAAGAAATGATGCAAAAAAATAAATTTAACTTAGGAGGAGAACAATCTGGTCATATTATTCTTGGTAAATACGCAACTACTGGAGATGGGCTAATGGTTGCTTTAGAGATTTTATTTTCGATTAGAAAAGGTAAAAAGGCAAGTAATTTATTTAATAAATTCAAACCGACTCCACAAATTTTAGAAAATATTGTAGTTAAAAATAAATCAATAATTAATAGTGCCAAGTGTAAAAAAGCGATAAAGATTGCTAGAAATTTAATTAAAGGAAAAGGCAGAATGTTGGTTCGAAAGTCAGGTACAGAATCCAAGATAAGAATAATGTGTGAAAGTGAAAATAAAACTTTGCTTTCTAAATGTATAAATATTGTAAAAAAATCTATTTAGTAATTTGAAAATAAATTCTAAAGTATTGATTATTGCAGGATCCGATTCTTCGGGAGGCGCAGGAATACAAGCAGATATTAAAACTGTAACATCTCTTGGCTCATACGCAATGACAGCAATAACTGCAGTTACTTCTCAAAATACTACTGGTGTTTTATCTATAGTTCCGATCCCTGCAAATGAAATATCGAGACAAATTGAATTTACGTCAAATGATATAAGGCCCGATGCAATAAAAATTGGAATGTTGCACTCTCCACCAGTAATTAATTCTGTAATTAAATCTTTAAATAAAATAAAAATAAAAAAAATTATTTTAGATCCTGTTATGATAGCCAAAGGTGGGGCTACACTTATTGACAAAAAATCAATTCAAATATTGAAGAATAAATTAATACAAAAGGTTTCTTTGATAACTCCAAATATTCCTGAAGCAGAAATTCTTTCAAATACAAAAATATTTACTTTAGAAGATATGATATTTGCAGCAAATAAATTATTAAGTATGGGTGCTAAAAATATTCTAATTAAAGGAGGACACATGCAATCAAAACTTGTTACTGATATCTTGGTAAATGAAAATGAAATAGCGAAATTTTATAGTAAAAAATATAATACTAAAAATACACATGGAACAGGGTGTACACTATCAAGTGCAATAGCAACATTTTACTCATGTGGAAAAACTCTAAAGAAATCTTGTGAAATGGCAATTAATTATGTTAACCATGCTATACGTTCAGGACCAGATTTTGGAAAAGGTCATGGACCAATAAACCATTTAAATACAATTACTATTAATAAAAGAGTTAAATGAAAAATGTTGTAGTAGTAGGCTCCCAGTGGGGAGATGAGGGAAAAGGCAAGATAGTAGATTGGCTTTCGAGTGAAGCTGATGTTGTAATAAGGTTCCAAGGGGGTCATAACGCTGGTCACACTTTGGTTATAAATGGTATAACTTACAAATTAAGATTATTACCATCTGGAATTGTCAGAAAAAATAAAATTTCTGTAATTGGCAATGGCGTAGTAATTGATCCATGGGCTCTTATTGATGAAATAGATGAGATAAAATCAAAAGGAGTTAATGTAGATGAAAATAACTTGATAATTTCTGAGGCAGCAACTTTAATTCTTCCATTTCATAGAGAAATGGATGAGATCCGTGAGGACTTAGCTGGAAATTCAAAAATAGGTACAACAAGAAGAGGTATTGGGCCTGCGTATGAAGACAAAGTTGGAAGAAGATCATTAAGAATTATGGATTTAATTTCTGAAGAAAACCTTGATAAGAGATTAGATAATGCATTAATACATCATAATGCAATTAGAAAAGGTTTAGGAAAAAATAATTTTGAAAAAGAATATTTAAAAAAAGAACTATTAAAAATTGCTCCAAAAATACTTAAATTTTCACAACCTGTTTGGAAAAAAATTGAAGAATTCAAAAAAGAACATAAAAAAATTTTATTTGAGGGAGCTCAAGGAATTTTGTTAGATATTGACCATGGAACTTATCCATTTGTAACATCTTCCAATACCGTTGCATCAGCTGCTGCAACTGGTTCTGGATGTGGTCCAAATTCTATAAATTATATTTTAGGCATAACAAAAGCTTATACAACAAGAGTTGGAGAAGGACCCTTTCCAACAGAATTAACAAATGAAATTGGTGAAATCTTAGGAACAAAAGGAAAAGAGTTTGGAACAGTTACAAGTAGAAAAAGAAGATGTGGTTGGTTTGACGGTGTTTTAGTTAGACAAACGATAAAAATTTCTGGAATTAATGGAATAGCATTAACTAAGCTTGATGTGTTAGATGAATTAGATGAAATAAAAATTTGTGTTGCATATGAAATTGATGGTAAAAAAATTGATTATTTACCTGCAGCATCTGATGAACAATTAAAAGTTAAACCTGTATATAAAACTTATGAAGGCTGGAAATCATCTACTGAAGGGATAAAAAATTTTAATGATCTGCCAAAAAATGCAAAAATTTATATTAATGATTTGGAAAAAATTATAGAGACAAAGATATCAAGTATATCAACTAGTCCCGAAAGAAATGATACAATATTAGTGGAAGATCCTTTTCAAAATTAGTTTGCGGGAAGCAGATTTTTTGATTTTGCAGAGTTAAGCATATGCTTTTGCAGTTTTTCAAAAGCTTTATTTTCTATTTGTCTAATTCTTTCTCTGCTGATTTTAAATTTTTTACTTAAATCTTCAAGTGTTATAGGATCATCCGTAAGTCTTCTTGATCGTAAAATTTCTTTTTCTCTCTCATTTAAAATTTTAATAGAGTCTTGCAAAAGATCTTTTCTTTTTTCTATCTCTTCGTTTTGAGCAAATTTAAGCTCTTGGTCCATTTCTTTATCTACTACCCAATCTTGCCATTCATCACCATCTTCGCCTATTGGCGTGTTAAGAGATTGTTCTTTTCCAGATAATCTTCTATTCATTGAAACAACTTCTTCTTCGCTTACATTTAATCTATTTGAAATGTCTTTTACATGTTCATGTCTTAGATCACCCTCTGCTCTTGGAGCAATCTGATTTTTAATCTTTTTTAAATTAAAAAATAATTTTTTTTGTGCAGTGGTAGTTCCAATTTTAACCAAACTCCAAGATCTAAGTATATACTCTTGGATTGATGCTTTAATCCACCACATTGCATATGTTGCTAATCGAAATCCTTTATCTGGTTCAAATTTTTTAACTGCTTGCATTAAACCCACGTTACCTTCAGAAATCATTTCACTTAAAGGTAAACCATAACCTTTGTATCCCATCGCTATTTTAGCAACTAATCTTAGGTGACTTGTTACTAATTTTTCAGCTGATTTAACATTTCCGTTTGTTTTCCAATTTTTAGCTAACATAAATTCTTCCTCAGCATCCAACATTGGAAATTTTTTAATCTGCGCCAGATATAAAGAAAGGCCACCTTCATCAGAAAGAGCTGGTAAATTATAAGTTGATTTATTCATAGTCGGTATTTATTTAATTAAGATTTTAAATTTTACAATGCTTTTATTTATTTGTTTTTCTTAGTTTTTTTAAAATATTATCTAAATTAGAGGGTAAATTTGACGAAAATTCCATACGTTCTCCAGATTTAGGATGGTTAAATCCAAGAACTTTAGCGTGTAAGAACTGTCGATTAAGTTTTAGAATATATTCTTCAATTTCAGGATCTATATTTTTAAATTTTTTAAAATTTTTTTTATACTTTTTATCACCTAAAATATTATTTCCTTTATGACTCATATGAACTCTTATTTGGTGAGTTCTCCCTGTTTCAAGTCTGCATTCAACTAGGCTTAAAGTTGGAACTTTATCATTTTCAAAAATTTCTAGTGTTTTGTAGTTTGTAATTGCTTTTTTTCCTTTTGTAATTCCAACTTCCATCATTTGTCTATTTTTTGTACTTCTCGTTATAAATGTTTCTATTCTTCCAATTTGAGGTCTTAGCTTACCCCAAATCAATGCCTGATAAACTCTAGCTATAGAGTGATTTGCAAATTGATTAGATAAATTTTCATGTGAAATATTATTTTTTGCAATTACTATTAATCCTGAAGTGTCTTTATCAATTCTATGAACAATTCCTGGTCTTAACTCATCTCCAATGCTTGATAATTTTTTATCATAATTCATTAATGCATTAACAATTGTGTTATCATAATTCCCAACAGAAGGATGCATAGATATACCAGCATTTTTATTTATCACAATAAGATCTGAGTCTTCATGTACTATGTCTAATTTATACTCATAAGGCTTTAAAGAAGCTTTCTCTGGATCTGGTATTTCAAAAATAATATTATCACCGCTAGATACTTTCTTTGATGGATCTTTAACTACTAAATTATTTATTTTAAGATTTTCTTTTAAAATTAAGTTTTTTACTCTTGTCCTACTTAATTCTTTTTTTTTATTCGTTAAAAATAAATCAATTCTAATTTCTTTTTCAGCCTCTCCAACAATTAATTTAGTGATATTTTTCATAATTTATAATATTAATACTATATGCGTTCGTAGCTCAACTGGATAGAGCGCCAGATTTCGGCTCTGGAGGTTCAGGGTTCGACTCCTTGCGGGCGCACCATTACTCTCCAATATTTATTAAAGTACCCTTTTTCCTTGCTACACTAAAAGAATAGTAAAATAAAGTTATTGCTAATACTAAATAAGCAGCATTTAATTTTAAAGCTGTATATAAATTTTCTAAATTAATAGAATTATTAATTAATATGTTTCTTGCTTCTTCAAAAACATAAACAAGCGGAAGGGCATATGCAATTGTTTGAAATATTTCTGGTAAAGTTTCAATTGGATAGTATATACAGCCAAATGGAGCTAATAAAAACATTGTAGACCACGCAATATTTTCAAAGGAAGGCCCAAATCTTAATAATCCAGAAGAAACTAAAATTCCTAAAGTAATTCCAAAAATATATAAACTTAGAAAAAGAAAAAATAAATATATCCCAAGATCTAATATTGATATTCCAAAAAGTGGTGATGTTAAAATTATTGCTGGTATTAATCCAATTAAAGCTCTTATCAAAGCTGTAATCACAAGAGATGTAATTATTTCACTAATTTTCATTGGGGCTATGAATAAATTAGTAAAATTTCTGCTCCAAATTTCTTCTAAAAATAACATGTTAAAACCAATACTTGTTCTAAATAAAAAATCATAAAGAATAGCACATGTTAAAATTACTCCAACAGCATTGTTGTAATAGGAACTATGAGAGGCAAAGAAATTAGATATAAAACCCCATAATGTTATTTGTATTGATGGCCAATAAATTAAATCTAAAATTCTTGGAAAAGACCGAGTTATCAAAAAAAAATGCCTTAAAAAAAGACCATAAATTCTAATTAAACTCATTCTTATCCCTCGTAAGTTTTAAAAACACTTCTTCTAAATTTTGTCTACCATGTTTGCTAATTAATTCTTCTGGGCTTCCACTGTCAATAATAACACCATCTTTCATCATTAATGTTGATTTACATAATCTAGTTACTTCATTCATATTATGTGAGGCTAATAATATAGAAATTTTCATTTCTTTTTTGTAGTCCTCCAAAAATGTTCTGACAAAGTCACCAATTTCAGGATCTAAAGAGGCAGTGGGTTCATCCAATAACAAAACTTTTGGTTTGTTAATTAAAGCTTTTGCTAAGCTAACTCTATTTTTTTGTCCTGATGAAAGTTCTCCAGTAATTTTATTTAATAAATCGCCCAATCTTAATTTCTCCGAAAGATACTCAATTCTATTTTTAATATTTGAAACTGAATACAATTTTCCATAAACTATTAAGTTTTGTCTAACAGTTAGTTTTTTCGGAAGCTCAATATAAGGAGAAATAAAATTAATTTTTTTTAGAATTTCAATTCTATTTTCTTCAATTTTTTTTCCATCTATTATTATTTCTCCATTAGAAGGCTTTAGCAATCCCAGCATCATTCCTATTGTTGTTGTTTTTCCAGAGCCATTAGGTCCCAGAAGACCTAAAATTTCATCATTTTTTATTTTAAAAGAAATTCCTCTAACAGCCTCTTTTAAACCATAACTTTTTTTTAAATTTTTTACTTCAACTAAATTTTGCATAATTATTTTGAGGCTCTAGTTAATCTATCATTTATTGTTTCGCCAAATCCTATATTGGGAATTTTTTCAACTGCTATACTTTTAAATTTATTTTTTTTAATTATTCTTAAAGTCTTATACAAGTTTTTGGCTGCTTCTTTAAGATTTTTTGTCTTACTTAAATAATAAAAATTTTTTTTGGAATATTTTCTTTCCCTAATTAAGATATAAGCCTCATTCTTTTTTGGATGCTTAATATTTAGTCTTATTGGAATTCCAGGAGAATAGTGGACTTTTCCTTGACCAGGAACGGCAATTTTTTTTCTCTTATTTTTTACTTTATTTTTATTGATAAGAAACTTTTCTATTAAATTTCTCTCTATCCCTCCGACTCTTAATATTTTCAATTTTCCAATTAAGCTTACAATTGTAGACTCAACACCTATTTTTGATTGCCCTCCATCTAGAACAAACTTAATTTTTTTTCCAAATTCATCGATAACATCACTTTTTGAAACTGGACTAATTTGTTTAGATAAATTTGCGCTTGGTGCAGCGAGTGGATAGTCCAAATTTTTTAATAAACTTCGTGTCATTTTATGTTTAGGAAATCTTACGGCTATAGTATTGTTATTATTTGTTACATTATTTGAAATACAACTATTATGTTTCAATTTTAAAACAAAAGAAATTGGACCAGGGCAAAATCTCCTATACAATTTAAGAAAATTCAAATCTATCAAACAATCTTTTTTCAAATCATTTAAACTATAATAATGAACAATCAGAGGATTTTTTTTTGGTCTTTTTTTTAAATTAAAAATTTTTAATGTCGCTTTATCAGAATAAGCATTTGCTGCTAATCCATATACAGTTTCAGTAGGAATTCCTATACATTCATTATTATTTAAATAATTTATGGCTTTTTTAATATTTGAAAGATTGTTTTTCATATAATAATACCAACTAATATATGAATGAAAAAAATTTGCCAGATGATATTATTTCTAAGTCTTTAAACGAGCTAACTGATCTAGCTAACGAAATTATAGAAAAGTTAGAAAATGAAAAAGATTTAGAAAATTCAATTAATGAGTATCAGAAACTATTGAAATTAAATAGCGTAATTGAAAAAAAATTTCATAAAACAAATAAAGAAATTTCTGAAGATACGAAATCTAAAATTAAAACTATAATCTCACAGAAAAATGAAAAAAAAATTAAATAAAATTGCAAAAGATACAAATTTATTTTTAAAAAGGTATTTAAAATTACAAAAAAGAACAGATTTATTAAAATCAATGAAATATGGATTATTGCCTGGCGGTAAAAAAATAAGATCTAAGATCTTAATTGATGTAGGAAAAATTTTTAATATAAATTATAATATTTTAATTCAAATAGGTGCTGCAGTAGAATGTATTCATGCTTACACCCTCATTCATGACGACTTACCATGCATGGATAATGATGATTTAAGAAGAGGAAAGCTAAGTACTCATAAAAAATATGGAGAGTCCACTGCAGTTTTAGCTGGAAACTCTCTTTTAACCTTAGCTTTTGAAATATTAACAAATAAAAATTTAAAAATTAGTGACAAAAAAAAAATTTTAATCATAAAATATATCTCTAATTGCTCTGGTCACGAAGGTATAGCGGGAGGGCAATATTCTGATTTGAATTTTGAAAATAAAAAAATTTCACTTAATAAAATTAAAGATATGCAAATTAAAAAAACAGGAAGATTGTTTAGTTTTTGTTGTGTCGCGCCTTTAATAATTGTTAATAGAAATAATCTAATTAATAAATTTAAGAAAATTGGCGAAGATATAGGTTTATTATTTCAAATTGCTGATGATTTAATCGATTATTCTGGTAGTACAAAAATAGCGGGAAAAAAAACTAAGAAAGATGCTGTAAAAGGAAAAGCAACTTTAATCAGTTTACTAGGATATAAAAATACGATTAAATACTCCAAAAAATTAAAATCAAATGTTTATAGTGAATTAGCTAAATATCAAAAAAGATCTAATAATCTTAGAGAGACAATTGAATTTATTTTAAATAGAACAAATTAAAATGGCAAACTATAAATTACTAAATAATGTAAATTTTCCAGCTGATATTAAAAAATTATCAACGCAAGAATTAAAAACTTTGTCTAAAGAGCTTAGACAGGAAATGATAGAAGCAGTTTCGCAAACAGGAGGTCATTTAGGTGCTGGCTTAGGAGTAGTAGAGCTTACAGTTGCTATTCATCATATTTTTAATACTCCTAATGATAAAATTATTTGGGATGTTGGACATCAATCTTATCCTCATAAAATATTAACAGGTAGAAAAGATAGAATAAAAACATTGAGACAAGGAAATGGTCTTTCAGGTTTTACCAAAAGATCAGAAAGTGAATTTGATCCCTTTGGAGCTGCTCATAGTTCTACGTCAATTTCAGCTGCTTTAGGAATTGCAACAGCAAATAAACTTTCTAATAAAAATGAAGAAGTCATTGCAGTCATCGGTGATGGAGCAATTAGTGCTGGTATGGCATACGAGGCAATGAACAATGCTGGAGATGCAAAAACTAAAATGATTGTAATTTTAAATGATAACAATATGTCAATTGCTAAACCAGTTGGTGCAATGAAATCATATTTAGCAAAAATTTTTTCAGGAAAGATTTATTTTAATTTAAGAGAAACTATAAAATTAATTATTTCATCATTTTCTAAGAGATTTAGTAAAAAAGCAGGACAAGCAGAAGATTTTTTAAGATCAATGGTAACAGGTGGAACTTTGTTTAGTTCATTAGGATTTTATTATATTGGCCCTATAGATGGACATGATTTAGATGTGCTGTTGCCAATTCTTAAAAATGCTAGAGACTCAAAGCACAATGGACCAATCCTTATTCATTTAAAAACACAAAAAGGTAAGGGCTATGAATATGCTGAAAAATCTGATGATAAGTATCATGGTGTTTCAAAATTTAATATTCAAACAGGCATTCAAGAAAAATCTAAATCTAATATCCCTGCTTATACAAAAGTTTTTGCTAATACTTTGGTTAAGCATGCTGAAAAAGACAGCAAGATTGTAGGAATTACTGCTGCAATGCCATCTGGAACAGGTATGGATATTTTTTCAAAAAAATTTCCTAATCGGATGTTTGATGTTGGTATAGCAGAGCAGCATGCTGTTACTTTTGCTGCAGGTTTGGCTACAGAAGGTTTTAAACCTTATGCCGCTATATATTCTACATTTTTACAAAGAGCCTATGATCAAGTAGTTCATGATGTAGCTATTCAAAGTTTACCTGTACGATTTGCAATTGATAGAGCGGGACTAGTTGGCGCTGATGGACCTACTCATGCAGGATCTTTTGATATAACTTATCTATCAACTTTACCAAATTTTATAGTTATGGCTGCAAGTGATGAAGGAGAACTTGTCAAAATGATTAATACTTCAGTTGATATAAACGATAGACCAAGTGCATTTAGATATCCAAGGGGAGTTGGCGTAGGAATGGATATGCCCGATATTACTGAAAAACTAGTCATTGGAAAAGGGAGAATTGTCAAAGAAGGAAAAAAAGTAGCATTATTGAATTTTGGTACAAGATTAAAAGAATGTTTAATTGCAGAAGAAAATCTAAAAAAAAAAGGAATTGATTTAACAGTTGTAGATGCAAGATTTGCTAAACCTTTAGATGAAAATTTGATTTGGCAAGTTGCCACAAATCATGAGGTTATAATAACAATTGAAGAAGGTGCAATTGGAGGTTTTGGATCTCATGTTAACTTCTTTTTAAATGAAAAAAATCTACTTGATAATAATTTAAAATTTAGATCAATGATTTTACCAGACAAGTTTATAGATCATAACAAGCCAGAAGAAATGTATAAAGATGCTGGATTAGATGCTAAATCTATAGAATTAAAAATTTTAGAGGCTTTAAACTCAAAAGTTTTAATAAAAAAAATTAATTAATTGCCACATTGAGCTTTATTTAAAAGGTAATGATCCAGAATTACGCAATGCATCATTGCTTCACCTATTGGAACTGCCCTGATTCCAACACAGGGATCGTGCCTACCTTTAACTGATATTGATGTATTTTTTCCAAATTTATCGATAGTTTTTCTTTGGCTTAAAATAGAAGAAGTTGGTTTAACAGCAAAAGAAACTACTATTTCTTGTCCACTGGAAATTCCACCCAATATACCTCCTGCATTATTTGAATAAAATTTTGTCTTTTTGCCTTTCTTAGACATCTCATCTGAATTTTGTTCACCAGTTAATTGAGCTGAATTCATACCAGATCCAATATTAACTCCTTTTACAGCATTTATACTCATCATTGCCGCAGCTAAGTCCATATCGAGTTTAGAATATATTGGTGCACCCAAACCCACAGGTACACCTCTTGCTCTTACTTCAATTATAGCCCCACATGAAGAACCTGCTTTTCTAATACCTAACAAATATTTTTCCCATAACTTTAATACTGATTTGTCAGGACAAAAAAGAGGGTTTTTTGAAATATATTTATCTTTCCAGTTGCTTAGGTCACATCCTAAAATTCCTAACTGAGTTACAGCTCCTACAACATTGAATTTCTTTCCAAGCTTTGTTTGTAGAACTTTATTTGCTATCGCTCCCGCTGCTACTCTTGCGGCTGTTTCTCTTGCTGATTGTCTGCCACCACCCCTATAATCTCTAATTCCATATTTTTGAAAATACGTAAAATCTGCATGACCTGGTCTAAATTTATTTTTTATTTTTCCGTAGTCTTTTGACCTCATATCTTTATTGTAAATAATCATAGAAATAGGTGTTCCAGTTGATTTACCCTCAAACACACCTGATAAAATTTCTACTTTATCATCTTCTTTTCTTTGAGTAGTAAACTTGGATTGTCCTGGTTTTCTTTTATTTAGTTCTTTCTGAATTTCTTCTGCCTTGATTTGAATATTTGGCGGACAACCATCCACAATACAACCAATCGCAGGCCCATGGGACTCCCCCCAAGTCGTGAAACGAAATATCTTTCCAAAAGTATTAAATGACATTAATTTATTATATAAATTATTTTGTTTAAATTATGAATGAAAAAAACTCACTAGGCCTTAATAAATCCTTTAAAGATGAAGATAATCCAATTTCACTTTTTAAAAATTGGTTTGAAGACGCAAAAAAATCCGAATTAAATGATCCTAACGCTTTATCTTTGGCAACTAGCGACAACAACGGAATTCCTTCTGTTCGCATGGTTTTGCTTAAAAGTTTTGATAATAGTGGATTTGTTTTTTATACAAATTTAAATAGTGTAAAAAGTAATGCGATAAAGAACAATCCGAATGTATCTATGTGTTTCCACTGGAAAAGTTTGTTAAGACAAATAAGAATAACAGGCAAAGCCAGCAATGTTAGTGACCAGGAAGCAGATGATTACTATAATTCTAGATCTTATGGAAGTAGAATTGGGGCATGGGCATCTAAACAAAGTTCAATTTTAAATAATAGGGAGCAATTAAATAAAGAAATTGAAGATTATAAATTTAAATTTCCTAAAGATGACAAGGTTCCAAGACCTAGTCATTGGTCAGGATGGAGAGTTAATCCAAGTGAAGTAGAATTTTGGTTAGACGGCGACAATAGAATTCACGAAAGACTAAAGTATTTAAAGGTTAATGAAAGTTGGAAAAAAATTTTACTAAGTCCTTAAAAGTTTCTTTCAATACTAAACGTAGTTAAATTTTTTAATATTGTTTTTTCTTTAGAGTCTTCAAAAATACTTAAAGCATTAGATGCTAGATTGATAAAATGATCTGCTTTTTTATAGCAGTCTTTAATAATATTGTTTTCTTTTATTAAATTTAATACATAGTTTAATTCTTCCTTGTCTCTTTTTTCTTTATTAAATAAATTTTTTAATAATTTTTTTTCAGAATTTGAAACTTTTTGATATAATAATATAATTGGAAGTGTAACTTTGCCTTCAAAAAAATCATTTCCAATTTCTTTGCCGAATAGTTTTAAATTAGAATTGTAGTCCAAAGCATCATCAGCTATCTGAAAAGTTAATCCAATATTTTTTCCATAAAATTCCAAAGCTTCCTTATATTTTGCTTCTTTCTTTCCTAATATTGCACCAACCTTAGTTGCCGCTGAGAATAAGGCTGCTGTTTTAGATGAAGTAATTTTAAAATAAGTTTCTTCTAGTATATCTATTTCACCTTTATGCTGTAATTGTAAAACTTCTCCTTGCGCAATTTCTGTAGAAGTTGAGGATAGTAATTTTAAAATTTCTAGATTTCCATCTTCAACCATCATTTCAAAACATCTACTTAACAAATAGTCACCAACTAAAATAGAAGATTGATTACCCCAAATACTGTTTAATGTTTTTTTTCCCCTTCTTATTTCCGAGTTATCAATAACATCATCGTGCATGAGTGTTGCAGCATGAATTAACTCTACACAAGCTGCTAAATTAATATCTCTTCCTCCTTTGTTGTATCCAGATAGCTTCGCACTCCCTAATGTTAGTAGAGCTCTTAATTTTTTTCCACCAGTACCAAGGTGATATTCGGTCATCTTATGTACAAGATCTACATTGCTCGATAATTTTGAAATTATTCTTTCTTCTACCAAGGCTAATTTGTCCTCTACAGAGTTTTTTAAGTCTAAATATGAATTATTTATCTCTTTTTTTAGCTGTATAACTGATCCCATTTTTTAAAAGTATTATATTAAATTTATTAATATACTTATCAATTGACGCACCTTATTCTTCAACTATAAGTAAGCTTTATAAATAAACAAAAGT
>JBJLDH010000008.1:0-98505 GCA_045567255.1 Candidatus Pelagibacter sp.
ATAACAAACTATCAATGATTAATAGTAAAGATCTATTTGATGTTGCTCTTAAAGAAGCTAAAGAAATTTGTGATGAAGATGTAGGATTTTGTGAAAGTATCGGAATTAATGGGCTTAAAATAATTGAAGGAATTTATAATAAAAAAAAAAATACTGTAAATATACTAACACACTGTAATGCAGGTTGGCTTGCAACAATTAATTGGGGTACAGCAACTTCTCCAATTTATCATGCTCATAAAAAAGGAATTCCAATTCATGTTTGGGTAGATGAGACAAGACCAAGAAATCAAGGTGCTAATTTAACTTCATTTGAATTAAATGAAGAAGAAATTCCAAATACAATAATTGCAGATAATACAGGTGGAATTTTAATGCAAAGAGACGATGTTGACATGTGCATTGTTGGAACTGATAGAACTTTATCAACTGGAGATGTTTGCAATAAAGTTGGTACTTATCTTAAAGCTTTAGCAGCATATGATAACAAAGTTCCTTTTTATGTAGCTCTTCCAAGTTCAACTATAGATTGGAATATTAAAGATTATAAAGATATTCCTATAGAGGAAAGAAATTCAGAAGAATTATCTCATATTGAAGGTAAAGATGATGAGGGCAATATTAAGAAAATATTAATCTATCCCAATAAAAGCAAAACCATGAATTTAGCTTTTGACGTAACACCAGCAAAATATGTGACAGGATTAATTACTGAAAAAGGTATTTGCGAAGCGTCCACTGAGGGTTTAAAAAAATTATTTAATAAATAATTATATGAAATCAGTTAAAATGGTTGAAGTTACGAGAAGTGATCAAGTTGAAAGTTTCCATCAAGGAGTTGCTGTATTAATTAATTCTTCCGGAGATATTTTAAAAGAGTGGGGGGACACGGAGAAATTAATATATCCAAGATCAGCTTTAAAACCTATACAGTCTTTAAATCTATACAAAGATGGTGTTGCCGAAGCATTAGATATAACAGATGAGTATATAGCACTAACATCAGCATCTCATCACTCAGAGCCCTTTCATCAAAAAATGATTACTAAATGGCTGAATAAAATTAATTTGGATGAGGAAAATCTTAGCTGTGGACCTGATTGGCCATGGAATCTAGAAGACAAATTTCAAGCAAAAATAAATTCTAAAATAAAAAGACGAATTTTTCATAATTGCTCTGGTAAACATTGTGGTCATTTAGCTGTAAGTAAATATAAAGGTTTTACTATTGAAAATTATAATCAAAATAATCATCCAATACAGAAAGAGCTGATTAGTTTAATTGAGCATTTAGCCGAATATAAAATAAAAAAAATAGGTATTGATGGTTGCACATTACCCAATCCATTAATTCCTATTAAAAAGTTTGCTTATGCTATGGCAAAAATTGCTGATTATAATCAGCTAAATGAAAACTCTAATACTGCAAAAAGAATTTTTGACTCTTGTATAAAATTTCCTGAAATAACTGGAGGAACTAATAGTGCTAATTGTGCTTTAACAAAAATTTCAAAAGGAAAAATATTTTTTAAAAACGGAGCAGAAGGAGTTTTTGTTGCAATAATTCCTGAACAAAAATCTGCTTTAGTTGTTAAAATTGATGATGGTGCATCAAGAGCTGCTGAGGTTGCTATTGCTGGATTAATATCTGAATTAAAGATTATTGATGAAGAAAAACTTCAAAAATTTAAAAAAATTAAAGTAAAGAATTCTGCAGATCAAACTATTGGATATATGAATTTTATGCTTTAATTTAAACAGTATTTTTTTTTACACCGTTTAATAAAAAATCTGAAATTTGATTGGCTACCATTTCAGCAACTACTATTGAAGCTTCAGTTGTCGATGCTGCAATGTGTGGTGTAAGTACTGCTTTTGAATTATTAAATAAAACATTTTCTTTTGCAGGTTCTTTAGAAAAAACATCAATTGCTGCTCCTGCTATAAGACCTTCATTTAATGCATCATTTAAATCATTTTCATCTACTATATTTCCTCTTGCTGCATTTATTATATAAGAAGTTGGTTTCATTTTTTTTAAATGATCTTTAGTAAGCATTGGTTTTCCATCCGCAGATGCTTTACAATGAAAACTTAATATATCGGATTTTGCAATCAACTCTTCAAAATTTACATTTTCTACATGTGGATATTCGCTTTTTCTAGATTCAAGAGATTTTGAATTTACTAGAATTTTCATATCAAAACCTTTAACAAGATTGCTTAGTCTTACTCCAACATTTCCAAATCCAACTATGCCTAATGTTTTTTTTGATAGTTCCGTTCCTTTAATATTTTTCTTTTCCCATTGACCTTTATGAGTTGTTTCATTTGCAAAAGGAGTTTTTCTTAAGACTGACATGATCAAAGCAAATGTATGTTCAGCTGTAGCATTAGCATTTCCTCCAGGTGTATTCATAACAATCATATTTTTTTCTTTAGCAGTCGGTAAATCTATATTGTCAACACCTGCGCCAGCTCTTCCAATGACTTTTAAATTTTTTGCAGCTTCCATTATATTTTTTGTTACTTTTGTAGCCGATCTAACTACCATTCCATCATATTCAGGTATAATTTTAATTATTTCTTCTTCGGATAATCCAGTTTTAACATCAAAAGAAATATTATTTTTTTCAAAAATTTTTTGAGCAATATTGCTCATTGAGTCTGAGATTAAAACTTTAGGCATTTTGTTTCACAGTGTTATAAGCCCAATCTATCCAAGGTAATAAAGCTTTTATATCACTGTTTTGTACTGTCGATCCACCCCATATTCTTATGCTGGGAGGTGCTTTAGGATATCCATTAATATCATTTGCGACACCTTCTTCATCTAAAGTTGAGAAAACCTTTTTTAGTACTGCTCTTTGTTCTTCTTCAGTATGTTTAGTGAACCATTCGTCTTTAATTAATACAGTAATACTTGTTGATGATCTAAGATTTTTATCTTTACACATAAATGTAAAAACATCACTCTTATCAATCCAATCTTCAACAATTCTTAAATTTTCATTAGAAATTTTTATTAATTCTTTAGTACCACCGATTGATTCAACCCAATTAAGAGCATCTAATCCATCTTCAACACAAATCATAGATGGTGTATTTATAATTCCACCTTCAAAAATACCTTTAATTAATTTTTTTTTATTTGCTAATCTAAACAATTTAGGTATTGGCCAAGGTGGCACATGGGATTCTAGTCTTTCAACAGCTCTTGGTGATAGCGCCAACATTCCATGAGCAGCTTCTGCTCCCAAAACCTTTTGCCATGACCAAGTTATTACATCTAGTTTGCTATAATCAATATCCATAGCAAAAATTCCAGAGGTTGCATCACATATTGTTAATCCTTCTCTATCTTCTGGTATCCAATCTCCATTTGGAATTCGAACACCTGCTGTTGTTCCATTCCATGTAAAAATTACATCGTTTTTAAAATTTACTTTTGTTAAATCTGGAAGAATTCCATAATCTGTAACATAACTATTTACGTCTTTTATTTTTAACTGGTCTAAAATATCTATTACCCAATCTTTTCCAAAATTTTCCCAAGCCATAACATCTACTCCTCTAGATCCCAGTAAAGACCATAGTGCAGCTTCTAATGCACCAGTATTTGAGCCTGTCATAACTCCAAGATGATAATCATCTGGCAGACCAAGAATTTTTTTTGATTTTATTATTACTTCGTTAAGTTTATCTTTACATTCCTTCGCTCTATGAGATCTGCCAATTGGCGTATCTTTTAGAGCATCTAAACTCCAACCGGGTCTTTTTGAACAAGGACCACTTGAAAAATTTGGGTTATTTGGTTTTAAGCTTGGCTTTTCCATGTATTGTAACGATATATTATTATTTTAAATAATTTATCATGTTTTTTTTTATATATATTTTATAGAAATAAAAATGAGTAATTGACGCAGTAATAAAAACTTAATTTAATTTTTACTCAAAATCATACGCTATTAGTCCATCAAGTGGCTTAGGATCAAACCAAGTTGACTTAGGAGGCATATTTAATTTTTTATCAGCAAAATTAATTATATTTTCTATTTGAGTTGGAAATAATGCAAAACCAACCTCTGCTTCTCCAGAATCAACTTTATTTTCAATACCTTTTAATCCATGAAAACCAGCTATAAAATTTATTCTATCATCGTATCTTGGATCTCCAATTCCTAACGTAGGTTCTAATAGATAGTGATGTAGTAAATTTATATCTAAATTAATGATATGAAATATATTTTCTGGAGCTTCTTTTAACTCTAAAGAGTACCATTTTTTTTTTAAATACATTCCAAAAGTTTGTGGTTTTTTAGGTTTAAATTGAGAATTTTGTTGTTTTACATGAAATTTATTTTTTATTTTATCGATAAAGTCTATTTCTGAATATCCATATAAATCTTTAATTAGTCTATTGTAATCTAGTAAACGAGCTTGGCTTTGTGAAAATATAGCAACCATAAAATAATTATAAAGTTCATCACCTGTATGGTTGTGATTACTATGTTTTTTAAATTCAGATAATTTAGACAAAGCCTCCATTCTATGGTGTCCGTCAGCAATATAGATACGGTTAATGGTATTAAAAAGATCAGATATTTTTTGAACTTTCTCTTTATTTTCTATAATCCAAACTTCATGTTTACATCTATCTAATGCTTCAAAAGAATAAGCAGGTTTGGATAGAACTTCTTTTCTCAATAATTCATCTAATTCAGTATTATCAGGGTAAATTGTGTAAATAGGACCTATTTGAGCATTTAAATTATCCATTTGTTTAAGTCTTTTTTGAGATCGTTCTAAAAAAATTTCTTCATGACCTCTTATATGCAGATTGTCATATGCCGATAATTTTGCAGTGCCAATTATACCTATTTGATCATGGTCTTTATCAGAAATTTTATAAACATAAAAACAAGAATTTTCATCTTTTTTTAATATCGAATTTTTTTTCATTAATTCAAATTGTTCTTTTGATTTAGTTTTATTTTCTGCACTAAAAACATTTAAATAACTCCATGGATTATTTTTTTTATAATCTGATAGTTTTTCTTCTGATAAATGGTCTGTGCTTGTAATAGCCACTTGTTCAGCGTTTTCTTCTTTTGGCCTTAACCCTTTAAATGGATTTATAAAATACATAGTTTGATTTTATTAATAGAAGTTTTTATTAAAATTAAAATTTATATATATATTATTTATAAGCATAGAACTAATCTATGCTATCTTAGGCAACTCTTCTAAAGCTTTATTAACTCCAGATTCATCATATTTATCTTCTGACAAATTATTATCAAAATAATCACCATACGCTTTCATATCAAAGTGACCATGGCCACATAAATTAAATAAAATTGTTTTAGATTCTCCATTTTTCTTACATTCCAAAGCTGCATCAACCGCACCTTTTATTGCATGAGTTGCTTCTGGAGCCGGAACTATTCCCTCAGTTCTTGCAAAGTTTACACCTGCTGCGAAACATTCTTTTTGGCCAAATGCTTGAGCTTCAATAGCACCAATTTCTTTTAAATGACTGACCATTGGAGCCATTCCATGATATCTCAAACCACCCGAGTGAGTAGCTGGTGGTATAAACTGAGATCCTAATGTATGCATTTTTACTAATGGAGTTAATCTTCCTGTATCACCAAAATCATAAACATACTTACCTTTTGTTAAAGAAGGACATGATTTTGGTTCACAAGCAATTACTCTCGTATTTTTATTTTCTCTAAATTTTTTTCCTAGAAATGGAAATACTAATCCTGAAAAATTACTTCCACCACCTGTGCAACCAACCAATATATCAGGATAATCTCCAGCCATCTCCATTTGTAGCAATGCTTCATTACCAACTATGGTTTGATGCATTAATACATGGTTTAAAACACTTCCAAGAGAATATTTTGTATTTGGATCTTTTGCAGCCATTTCAACTGCTTCCGAGATAGCAATACCCAAACTACCTGTATTGTTAGGATCTTTAGACAATATTGCTTTTCCACTTTCTGTTTCATTTGATGGACTTGCTACACATCTAGCACCATATGTTTGCATTATTAATTTACGATAAGGTTTTTGCTCAAAACTAATTTTAACCATGTAGACATCTAACTCTATGCCAAATATTTGGCATGCATAAGCTAAAGAACTTCCCCACTGACCAGCACCTGTTTCTGTGGTTATTTTTTTTGTTCCTTCTTCTTTATTAAAAAAAGCCTGTGCTATTGCAGTATTAGGTTTATGACTTCCTGTAGGACTTACACCTTCGTATTTGTAATAAATTTTTGCAGGAGTATCTAAAAACTTTTCAAGATTTCTTGCTCTAAATAGAGGTGAAGGTCTCCATTGTTTATAAATATTTCTTACTGGTTCTGGAATTTCTATTTCTCTATCTTGCGAAACCTCTTGTCCAATTAAAGCCATTGGAAATAATGGCGCTAAATCATCTGGACCTATAGGTTTTAAAGTTCCTGGGTGCAGAGGTGGCTCCATTGGTTTTGGAAGGTCTGCGGAAATATTATACCAAGTTTTTGGCATTTTATTTTCTTCTAAAAAGTATTTAAGTTGATCTGACATAATTTATAATGCTTATTCTCTATATAATTTAAAAGAAAATCAAGCCAAATAATTTTTATAAAAAATCAATAAGACTGTTAAATTTATCTTAAATTTAATATAGAATATTTCTAAAATGACACCTTTAACTTTTTCTTTGGCAAGCTTAGTATTAGTAGGAGTATCAGGAAATTTTATTAGTTTTGTTAGAGAAAATAAAATTCTGTCATTTATATCTCTTTTACCTTCAATTTATATTTTAGTTTATGGAATATATTTATTATTTGGTCCTGTGGACATATATGAAGATGGAACAAATAATTTTTTTTTAAAAAATCCAGAAGAAAAAGAACTTCCTATAGTATTTATTTTACTAAAATTTTATCAATATATATTGATTATAGTTGGAAGTATTTTTAGCTACCTATTTATTAAATATTTAACAAAGAAAAAAATATAGATAATTTATCTTAAAGAAGCTGCTATGTTTCCACCGTCAACAGTAAGAACAGCACCTGTGGTTTTTTTTGATACAGCCAAATGAAAGAAAGCCATAGCCACATCTTCCGCTTTTACTTCATTTAAAAGTAAATTTCCTTTCATATATTGATCAGTTGTAACCTCTCTAGCTTTTGCTCTTGATTTAATCATATTTTCATTTAATAAACCGCTTCTTATTCTGTCAGCATTAATTCCATTTGATCTTATACCATAAGATCCATAGTCAACAGCATACTGTTTACATAAACTTAAAAGTGCAGATTTAGGAAGACCATAAGGACCAAAGTTTTTACCAGGATTAACCGACTGTTTGGAAATATTAAATAACAAACATCCATTAATGTTTTGATTTTTCATTATTCTAATAGCCTCAGAGGCGCAATTTTGATGTGAAAAAAAGTTTTCCTCAAAGCTTTTTCTTAAAATTTTATCTTCTATTTCAGCTATAGATCCTCCAATAGCAGTACCAGCATTAGATATTAATATATCTATTCCACCATAGATTTCACAAATTTTTTTAAATGCTTTGGCAATACTATTTTTATTAGTAACATCACAATGCAAACAAAGATCTTGATTATTTTTTTGTAATTCTTTAATTTTTTGTGAATCATAATCAAGAAGAACAATTTCAGCACCATAACTTTTAAAAAGTTTGTAAGTAGCAGAACCTATTGCACCAGCACTACCAGTTATTACAACAATATTTCCTTCTAATATTTTTTTAGCTTTTTTTATTTTAGCCTGTTCTAAAGACCAATATTCAACATCGAAAAGGTCTTTTTCAGGTATAAATTTATACCTTGAAGTTTCTTCAACAGATGAAATTACTCTTGCATTTGTTTCTGTTAAATCACCTGCGATTTTAGCGGCTTTCAGATTATTGCCTATACTAAACAATCCAACATTTTGAACCAAAATAACTCTTGGCGAAGTATCAAGCATTGTCTTCTTTTCTTTAACCTTTTTTTTATTAATGTTAAAATATTTGATATATTTTTTCCTGTAATCTTTAAAAGCTTTTTCTGCTAAGTTTTTGAAATCTTCAATCGAACAATTTTGTTTGGGAGAAATTATTAGAGGGAAAGGTTTTACTCTAATTACGTGATCTGGCGTAGCAGTTCCTCTAGTAGAATAATTTTTGATATTTTTACCATTAATAAAATAATTTAATATTTTATTTGATCTGTAATTAATTATAAATTTTTGATCTTTATTTTCAGATAGTAATCCTCTTAAAATTGGCGCAATTTCATGAGGGTTAAACTTGGTTTTATATCTTTTAATTTGTTTTATCTTTTTTGATTTAAGTTTCTTTATTGCTCTTTCCGCATCAGAAACATATTTAATCATTAAGTCATAAGATTGCTTAGCATCATTAGCAAAAGTAAAAATCCCATGATTAAGTAGTATTAAACAATTTATATTAGGATTCTTTGAATAAACTTCGTTTATTTTTTTTGCTAGATCAAAACCAGGCATTACATATGGAACGATGCTAACTTTGTTGCCAAATATTTCTTTGCAAAATTTAAGACCATTTGGTCTATTTGTAACATTCATAATTGCATCTGAATGAGTGTGATCTACAAATTTAAATGGCAAAAATGCATGAAGAAATGTTTCAACTGAAGGATTTGGGGATTTTATATTTATTAAATTTCTTTTTTGATATGCAACCATATCTTCATCGGAAAGATTTTTTTTATTTTTTAATGCTAATAGAGGTTGCAATTTTACAGCAGGAAGACCTTCGGGCTCTATTTCAGCCATATCCCATCCACTACCTTTTATACATAAAACATCATATTTTTTACCGTCTATATCTTTAATATTAGTTTTAACAGAAGTGTTTCCTCCTCCATGAAGGACTAATTCACTATTTCTCCCCAGTAATCTAGTTGTATAAACTCTTAAAGCCATATCTTTTGAATGACCAAGATTTTTATATTTATTAATATATTTTTTAGCTTCTGAGTTGAACCAATTATTTCTCAAAGTTTTCTCCTTTAATAATTATTATATTAGTTTTTTATTTGAAAGAAGAGTAAAAATTTGATTATTTTAATTTTAAAAGGAATCATTGATGACAAAAGTAGGAGAACACTTAACTTTAGATATCATAGGAACTACCAAAGAATATAGTCCAGAATTTTTTAAAAAGTTAGTTTATAAAATTGCAAAATTAGCCAAAGTAACTGTTTTAGAAATATCAAATTACAAGTTTGAACCACAAGGTTTTACTTTGGTCGCTTTATTGGCTGAAAGTCATATAAGTTTTCATACGTTTCCTGAAAAAGGAATTATCAGTTTTGATTTTTTTACTTGTGCTAAAGTTTCACCATCTGTCGCTATAGATGTAATTAAGGATGAGATAGAACATACTCATATAATTAAAAAAGAGTTTAATAGAGATACAGTTGACCTATATCATGATAACTATAGTTCTCCGGGCCTACATAAATCATATGTGGTTAACAAAGTATTAGAAAATTTTAAATCTAAAGCTGGTCAATATGTTGAAATTTTAGAATTAGAGCAGTTTGGTACATCTCTCTTCATAGATAATGAGATACAAGTAGCAGAGAGTGATGAGCATTTATATAGCTCAACATTTGTCAACTCAGGATTAAAATTAAACTCCAAGAAAGAGAAGGCTGCAATTATTGGTGGCGGAGACGGAGGAGTTGCTAGAGAATGTATTTCACAAAATTTTGGATTTATTGATTGGTACGAACTAGATCCAGAGGTAGTTGAAGTTTGTGATAAACATTTAAGCAAGATTGGAGAAAAAGCTTCTGAAAAAAATTCGGTTAAATGTGTTTGGGGTGATGCATTTGAAAGTATAAAATCAGTTAAGGACGATACTTATGACCAAATTTATGTTGATCTAAATGATGATCAATTTTGTATAGATCTAGCTGCAAAAAATATGGACTCTTTAGTTAGAATATTAAAACCCAAAGGAGTCATTACTGCTCAAGTAGGAAGCCAAGATAAAAAACCAAAACAAGTAGAAAATTGGATGAATGTATTCAACCATAGCTTTGGAAATACAAAATTATCAAGAGTTTATATACCAAGCTTTGATTGTTCGTGGAATTTTTCCTCTTCAATCAATCATTAATTTTTCTTTTTAATTCTGTAAATTTGTGAAATAATATTTTTTTTAATTAAAAGGAGAAATAATGAATATATTCAAAAAAACTATTTTTTCGGTTCTTGCTTCTTTATTAATTGTTGGTAGCGTTTATGCTAATGATAAAATTAGAATAGGAACTGAAGGCGCATATCCTCCATGGAACTCAAAAGATGCTTCAGGCAAATTAATCGGATTTGAAGTTGAGTTAGCTTACACGCTTTGCAGATATATTGGAAGACAATGTGAAATTGTTGAGCAAGATTGGGATGGTATGATACCAGCTTTAGTGATGAGAAAATTTGATGCGATAATGGCTGGAATGTCAATTACAGATGAAAGAAAAAAGACGATTACTTTCTCACAAGGTTATGCTGATGAAGTAGCTTCTTTAGCTGTAATGAAAGGTTCAAGTCTTGAAGGTTTGGATACCCCAGAGGGAATAAATTTATCTTTAGGCGGATCTGATGTAACAAAAGCTCTTAAAACTTTAACAGGAGCTTTAGCTGGTAAAACTGTTTGTGTTCAAACTGCAACTATTCACCAGAACTTTTTAGACTCAGGTGATGTTGGAACTGTTGATGTTAGAACATATAAAACTCAAGATGAAGTAAATTTAGACTTAACATCTGGAAGATGTGACGCTGCTCTAGCAGCTGCTGTTGCATTTACAGATTATGCTGACAAATCTGGTGAAGCTGTTGTTTTAACTGGTCCTACATTTTCGGGTGGAGCATTTGGTAATGGTGTTGGAGTTGGTCTTAGACAAGCAGGTGATGATGCCATCGGTAAAAGAGATGCAGAACTGCTGAAGGTATTTAACAAAGCTATTAATCAAGCAAGAAAAAATGGAGATATTAGTAGAATTGCTACCAAATGGTTTGGTTTCGACGCATCTATGTAATTAATTTTAGATTTGGCGACTATAATATATAGTCGCCAGTCTTTATGGAAATTCTAGCATTTGGAAAAACAGGTTGGGGAGATGAGCTTTTTTACGCAACCCTAATGACATTGGCTGTATCAATTACAGCAATGTTAATAGGATTTATATTTGCATTAATTTTCACACCCCTAAAATTATCTAAAAGTAAATTTTTAAATTTAATTGGAAATTGTTATACTACTGTTATTAGGGGAGTTCCTGAACTTCTCGTCATTTATTTATTTTTTTTTGGAGGTAGTGGTGCAATTATGTTTGTGGCTTCTATTTTTGGATACTATGAATATATTGAGATTAATGCATTTATAACTGGTTCTTTTGCAATCGGTATAATTTCTGGAGCATATTCCACAGAAGTTTTTAGAGGCGCAATCCAGTCTATTGAAAAAGGTCAGTTTGAAGCATCAAAAGTTTTAGGAATAAAAAAACATATTCAGTTTTACAAAATTGTTTTGCCACAAATGTTAAGATTAGCAATTCCAAATTTAAGTAACGTTTGGCAAATAACCTTGAAAGATACATCACTTATTTCAGTTACAGGATTAGTTGAAATAATGAGACAATCTTATATTGCTGCTGGATCAACAAGAGATCCTTTATTCTTTTACTCATTTGCAGCAGTTTTATATTTATTACTGACATATTTAAGTATGAAATTAATAAATAAATTAGAAATTAAATACAGTAGGGGATATTAATGGATTTTGAATTAATGATTACCAGCTTTCCAAAGCTTATTAATGCAACTTTAATAACATTAAAATTATTGTCAGCATCTTTGTTTTTTGGATTAATTATTGGTCTTTTATTTGCTATTTTGAGAATGAATAAAAATCCAATAATAAATAAATTTGCTTATGGTTATTCTTATTTATTTAGAGGAACTCCACTTTTAGTACAAATATTCATTATATATTTTGGATTAGGCCAGATAGAATATTTAAGATCAACAGTGCTATGGGTTATTTTAAAAGAACCTTACTGGTGTGCAATTATTGCTTTTGCTTTAAATACTGGTGCGTATACTTCAGAAATTTTACGGTCAGCATTTCAAACAATCAAACCAGGCTTTATAGAGGCAGGTAAAAGTCTTGGAATTTCAAGCAAAATTATTTTTTACAAAATTCAAATTCCAATAGCAATCAGACAATCCTTGCCCGCATATGGTAATGAAATAATATTAATGCTTAAAGGAACTTCTTTAGCTAGTACGGTAACTTTAATGGATCTTACTGGAGTTGCAAAATATATAATCTCTACAACATTTAAACCTATCGAAGTATTTATTGTGGCAGGGGGAATTTATTTATTTATGACTTTTATTATTCACAGTTTAATAAAATTCTTAGAAAAAAAATATAGTTTTAATAATTAGTATATTCTTTAATTTCTTTAATTTTTGATCCAGTTTGACTGTTAATATCAGATTTAATTTTAGCTCTGGTATCGTTTAAAAAATGCACATCTCTAGACAATCTAATAAAATTTTCTCCAAAGTCAGAATCTTTTTCACATTTTCTTTTGTCGTCTTCAATTATCCATAATTTAGAATTTATATTTTTTAAAGCAATAAAAAGTTTTTCTAATTCAGTATCTAATTTAATATTTTTATCAAGTTCATTTTTTAATATTTGGTATTCATCATTAATAAATTTAAGCTTTTCAGAATCTTTAATTCTTTCTTTTTTAATTTCAAGAATTGATAACTTGTCCAAAAGTTCACCAACTGATACTTCAACTAGAATTTTGTTCATAAAGATTTATAGTATGTTAAGTTGTTATAAATATGTCCAATATTCTAATTATAAAACATGGCTCTTTAGGAGATATAGCCCAAGCTAGTGGTGCAATTCAAGACATTTCTGAAAATCATATTAATGATCAAATTTACTTATTAACTACGAAACCTTATCTTGATTTATTCAAAAAAAATAAAAATATTAATGAAATAATTATAGATAAACGCCTTTCAAGATTTAATTTATTTTATTTATATTCATTGATGAAAATTATTAATAAATACAAATTTACTAAAGTTTATGATCTTCAAAACTCTAAACGTACATCTTTTTATAAGAGAATCTTATTTCCAAATTCAAATTTAAATGTTTGGTCATCCTCAGAAACAACTCTTCCTTCAAATAGTTCAAAAGAAGAATTTGATAAAAAACCAGTTTTAGAAAGATTTGATTTTCAGTTAAAAAATTCTGGAATTAATACAAACCATACGTTGTTTCCAGATTTTACTTGGAGCTGTTCTGATATAAAATCAATTATATCTAACTTTAAACTTGAAAAGTATATTGTTTTGTTCCCATTTGCTTCATCACATTTAACTTTAAAAAGATGGCCTTATTACAACGATCTGATTAATTTAATTAAAAAAAAATATAAAGATGATTATAAAATTGTTTTGGCACCAGGGCCTGACGAAATTGATGAGACAAAAAAAATTGATGCAGAGTGTATATTGGATAATGGTAAATCGCTTGATATCCCACAATTGTCAGCATTAATTAAAAAAAGTTCATTTGTGATTGCAAATGATACTGGTCCCGCTCATATAGCTGCTCATTTAGGCTCAAAGGGTTTAACTTTATTTGGTTCTCATACATCAGCATTTTTACAAAGTATTGAAAGAGATGAATTTAAAGCGATACAAGTTTCTGATTTAAATAAACTTTCTGCAGAAAAAGTGTTTGAACATTTGTCTAACAAACTTTCTTAAATTGATTAATTATACTAAAAAATTTGGCAAAGTTTGTACAACGCATACATACCAGGATCGTCGAGATCTTTAGTTTTTTCTTCAAACATTCTGGCTCTTCCAATTAATATTTTTTTACCTTTAAAATTTTCAATTGCCTCTTTAGTTGCTAATTTAATTAATGTTGGGTAGTTTTTATTATTTTGTAATTTTTTTATAACTAAATCTAATGTATCAACTATAGTCTTATCACCCAACTTTGTTTTTCCTCTTTCCTTGATTGTATTTAATGTAGTTTGAAAAATATTAATAATATCCTGATGATTACCTTTTGATTTTTCTTTAAAATTTTTTGATATATTCATTAATGAAAAAGCTATTAATGTTCCAAAACTTGAACCAGATCTTTTAACAAATGATTTAGAACAAATCATAAAGTTAGAACCTAAATCATCAGTAAAGTTATTAATATTATTAATTATTTCTTCCAAACCATGAAGAATTGTAATTCCTAAGTCGCCATCTCCTATTTTTCCATCTACAGAATTAAATTCATCGTGACAAATTTTTGATTGTTCATATAATTTTTTAAGTATATTGATTAAAATTTCTTTATTTATCATTTTAATTTGTCCAGAATGGACAATTACTTGTTGCTGTTAAGTGATTTTTAATCTCATTATTTAATTTTAAAATAGTAACTGACATTCCTGCCATTTCCATCGATGTTGCATATCTACCAACATAATTTTTAAATATTTTAATTTTTTTTTTTGAAATATTTTCAATTACTCTTCTTGATGCTATATAAAGCTCCTCAAGAGGTGTGGCTCCTAAACTATTAATCATTAAACAAATTTCTTCATTTTGACTAAGATCAAAATCTTTTAGCATTCTTTCACAAATATCATCCA
This sequence comes from Candidatus Pelagibacter sp., assembly GCA_045567255.1. Taxonomy (GTDB): domain Bacteria; phylum Pseudomonadota; class Alphaproteobacteria; order Pelagibacterales; family Pelagibacteraceae; genus Pelagibacter. The sequence continues at coordinate 14,769 of JBJLDH010000008.1, forward strand.
CCAATGAGTTTGCTGACTTTAATTTTTCTCTTGAAATACCTGGTTCTCCATGAATTCCCATTCCAATTTCAATCTCATCTTCTCCAAGTTCAAATGTAGGTTTGCCAGCTTCAGGTAATATACATGGAGACAAAGCTACCCCAAGAGTTCTAATATTATTATTTACTTCATTTGCGACTTTTAAAACATCATTTAAAGATGCAGCTGTCTCAGCAAACCCTCCTGCAACTTTAAATACAAATATCATACCAGCGATACCTCTTCTTTTTTCTTTTTCGTTTTTTTTTGCACTGGCGATATCATCTGCAACTATTACAGTTTTAGTTTCAATTCCTTCATCTTTAACAATTTCACAAGCCATCTCAAAATTCATTACATCGCCACCATAATTTCCCAAAATACATAGAACACCATTACCATTGTTTGCGTTTCTAATAGCAGATGCTATTTGATCAACCGAAGGGGATGCAAATACTGAACCTATTGCACAAGCATCTAATAGACCTTTACCAACGTATCCAGTAAATACTGGTAAATGCCCTGAACCACCACCTGTAACTAATCCAACTTTATTTGATGATTTAGAAGCTCTTGTAATTACTCTGGAATTATCTTTTGCTAGACAATAAATTTCTGGATGAGATTTAATTAGTCCATCAATTGACTCATCAACAAAATCAGATGGTTTATTAATTATTTTTTCATATGAATTACAGTATAACAAGATCAAGTTTTTGTTTACCTAATCTTTCATTACCGTTCTCTGTCACAAGATAAGTTTCACCTAAATTCATCGCTAGTTCATTTTCAGAATCCATAAGTATCATATGCATAAAGAAGACATTCCCCGGTTGAATGACATAAGGATTTCCCGTGTAAAGCATTGGCCAGTCCATCCAATTAGGAGAAAATGTAGATCCTAATGAATAACCACAAGCATTCATTCTTGATTTTTTATAACCAAGATCGTCAAAAGTTTTAGCGTGGACATCAAATACATCACCAACTTTATTACCTGGTTTAAGTTTATTCTCACAATTTTTTAAGGCTTGAAAACAAGCTTCGTACATTTTAAAATGCTTTGGATCAGGTGATCCTATTGGTATTGTTCTAAACATGGCAGAATGATAATGTCTAAATGTTCCAGCCCATTCTATACTTAATTGATCATTTTGTTTTAAAATTTGTTTTTCAGCTTGATATCTACAAAGTAAAGCATTTTTTCCTGAACCTATAATAAATTCATTAGCAGGATAATCTCCACCACCTTCAAAGATTACTCTATTCATTTCAGCTAATATTTTAGATTCACTAACACCAGTTTTTGCAAATTTCCAAACTTCATTTAAAGCTCTATCGGCTAGTTTCGCAGCTTTTTTTACATAAATAATTTCTTCACTTGATTTTATTACCCTTAATTTATTAATTAGATCTGATTTATCCTCAATTGAACAATAATTTTCTAAAGATTTATTTAAAGATAAAGTATTTCTACCAGTAAGACCATAAGCTTCATATTCTATTCCTATTTTTTTTCTTTTAAGATCTAATTCATTTAAAATTATTTTAAGATCATCAGTTGGTTTAGATCCATCTTTATCAACCCAAATTCTTATATCGTTAATATTTGAAGTATTTTGAGCTTGTCTTAAATCTGGCGCTCTAGTAAGTAAAATTATATTTCCTTTTTGATCTAATACTAAAGTCTGGAAAAAAACATAACCAAAAGTATCATATCCTGTTAACCAATACATGGACTCTTGCTTAAACATTAAAAGAGCATCTATACCTTGCTCTTTCATTGATAGTATTACTTTTGTTTTTCTTTTAGAATACTCTTCTTTTGTAAAATGTAATCCCATTAATTTAATACAGTCATAGGATCTAGACGTGTTTGAAACCAATTAATTCTAAAATCTAAATGTGGACCCGTAGATCTTCCGGTAGAGCCAACAGTTCCTATTATATCTCCTTGATTAATTTTATCTCCAACATCAACTAAAACATTCTCTAAATGGGAGTAAATTGTTGAAATACCATGCCCATGATCCATTATTACTGTTCCACCAGTATAATATAAATCATCCTCAGCCATAGTTACAATTCCAATCGCAGAAGATTTGATATGAGTGCCTTGCTTAGCTGCAATATCAATTCCATAGTGAGGCCATTTTGGTTTACCATTCAGTATTCTTTGACTTCCATAAACTCCAGTAATTATTCCATCTAAAGGCATAATAAATTTATTTTGAAAGTAGTTAAGATCCGAATTAATAGCTCTAGCTTCTCCAATTGCATTATTTTCTTTTTTTATTCTTTTGTACACTTCCGCAGGAGGAGTTACTTTATTTTCTGGCAAACCATCAATTTTTTGGATTTTATATTTTCTTTTAAAGACTTTTTTTATTATTTTTTCTTTTTTCCCATTAGATATACTGGTTATTAAAATATCAAACTTTCTGTCCCTATCGATTCCAAAAACAAAAAATCCATCTTTTGAAACCTTAATTTCTTTTTTATCTATTATGATTTTTGAATTTGGTTCAGTTTGACCAATTATAAAATGTCCTTGGATAAATTTACCCTCAAACTCAACTGCACTAACATTAAAACAAATAAAAAAAAAAATTAAGGTATATTTTATTATTTTGCTGTCCATCCACCATCTACAAGTAAAGAAGTTCCTGTTATCATTGAAGCAGCATCTGAAGCTAAAAAAACTGCAGCTGAAGATATCTCAGGCATTTCAGCAAATCTACCAAGAGGAATATTATTTAATGTGTCTCTTCTAAATTTTTTATTTTTGAGAAATTTTTTTGTCATTGGGGTTACAACAAAAGTTGGGCAAACGGTATTTACTCTTATATTATATTTTGCCAAGTCTATAGCCATACCTTTTGTAAGCCCTTCTAAACCATGTTTGTTCATATTATAAACACTTCTTATTGACCCTCCAACATGTCCCATTTGAGATGACATATTTACTATAGAGCCACCAATTTTTTTTCTATTTTTTGTTTTAATCATTTTTAAGGTACACAGTTGAGCTATATTAAATGCAGCAACAGTATTTACTTTAACAAGAAATTCCATGTTTCTTCTTTTTACTTTTGTGAAGTGTTCTGGAATATTTGTTCCAGCGTTATTAATTAGTACATCTATTCTTGGTTGCTTATTAATTATTTCTTTAATTTCATTATAATTAGTTATATCACAAACATAAGATTTGCATTTTACTTTAAATTTTTTAATTATTTTTGATACCTGATCCAAATCTTTTTTTGTTCTACTAACTATTAATAAATTGGCTCCTGCTTCTGCTAAAGCTATAGCGCAAGCTCTACCTAAACCTTTACCTGCACCAGTAACTAGAGCAATTTTATTTTTAAGGTTATATTTTTTTAAATACATATTTTATAAAAATAGCTTTATATCAGTATATATCAATTCAATAGCTACAAATAAAATAGCAAATAAACCAATCCATCCAATCCATCTATATTTTTTTATCCATTTTGAAATAAGTGTTGCCGCAGTTGCCATTAAAATTATAGATAATACTAATCCAAAAACCAATAACGTGTAGTGATCTCTTGCAGCACCAGCAACTCCTAAAACATTATCTAAGCTCATTGTTATGTCAGCTAAAATAACTGTTGTAATGGCTTTCAAAAAAGATGAATTATCAACTTTTATATCCTCATTATCGTTAGAGCTATTTTTAATCACATCTACATATAATTTGTAACAAATATAAAGTAGAAGAATTCCACCTATTAATCTTAAACCAGTTATTTGAAGCAAGTAAGCTGTTAAGAGTGTAAAAATTATTCTTAATATAATTGCTACCCCTATACCCCAAAAAATTATTTTTTTTCTTTGGTCTAAAGGAAACTTTGAAGCAACCATACCAATGATAATAGCGTTATCACCAGCCAAAACTAAATCTATGAATACAATTTGAAAAAATATTACAATTTGTTCACTCATAATCTGCTGTCTTCTATTATCATATCCGAAGCTTTTTCTGCAATCATAATAGTAGGAGCATTTGTGTTTCCTGAGGTAATATTTGGCATTATTGAGGCATCAACAACTCTAAGATTTTTTATTCCATGAACACATAGTCTGTCATTTACTACAGAATTTTCATCAGTACCCATCTTACAAGTTCCAACAGGATGGAATATTGTTTGGGTATACTCGCTTCCAGCTTTAACTAATTCTTCATCATCTTTTATGTTAATTCCAGGTCTGTATTCTTCTGTTTCATATTTTTTAAAAGTTTTTGTTTCTAGCATTATCTTTCTTATAAGTTTTAAACCTTGGGCTGCCACATATCTGTCATCTTCTGTAGAAAGATAGTTCATTTTTATTTTAGGATATTTTCTTATATCATTACTCTCTATACTTATCTCTCCTCGACTCGTTGGTCTAATATTTGCAACAGTAGGAGTTATACCATCGAAATCATGTAATTTAGTTGCACCTAATATGTCTGTACTAATTGGCTGAACATGAAATTGCAAATTTGGAGTTACCCTAGAAGAGTCACTCTTAGCAAAGCCACATACTTGACTTGCTCCCATTGTCATAGGTCCACTTTGTTTAAAAATATATTCTAAAGCAATTAGTGCAGAACCTATAAAACTGTTAATTTTTTTATTGAGTGATTTAAGGTTTTTGACTTTATAAACTGGACGGAACATCAAATGATCCTGCAAATTTTTTCCAACACCTTTTAATTCATTTACAATTTTGATTCCTAAATCCTTAATTTTATAATTTTCACCAATGCCAGATACTTGTAATATATGAGGAGATCCAATTGAGCCTGCCGAAAGTATAATTTCTTTATTTGCTTTTACATTGATTAATTTATCTCCATAATAGTAGTCAACACTGACTGCTTTTTTATTTTGAAAATTTATTTTTTTAACTTGAGCCTTAACAATTATTTTTAAATTAGGTCTTTTTTTAACTGGATTTAAATATCCTTTTGCTGCACTACATCTTAGTTTTAGACCTTTGTGACTATGAGTTGTGGTAAATTGATAATAACCAACGCCATAGTTATCTCCTGTGTTAAAATCATTTACTTTAGGTATGCCATTTTCATTTGCAGCATTTATAAATTCTTCTAACATTTTCAATTTTATTTTTTTATTAGCAACCATGATCGGGCCACTATCATTATGAAATTTACTTTTTCCTAATTCGTTATTTTCGGACTTTATAAAATATGGAAGAACATCATCCCAACCCCAACCTTTATTACCTTGTTGACGCCAATTATCATAATCGTTGCTTTGACCTCTTATCCAAAGAAGACCATTAATAGAAGAACTACCCCCAAGAGTTTTACCTCTTGGATATCTGATTGATCTGTTGTTCATAGTTTCATCTTTTTCTGTGTGAAAACACCAATCAACTTTAGGATTATGCATTGTTTTATAATAACCAACTGGAATATGAATCCATGGATAATTATCTTTTCCACCAGCTTCAAGGAGTAAAACTTTATTATTTGAATTTTCAGACAATCTATTAGCCAAAACACAACCTGCTGAGCCAGCGCCAATTATTACAAAGTCAAAATTTTCCATTTAGAAGAATTATAATTTATTTTAAATTATTAAGCTATTTAAAGCTTTTTTTGAGAAAAAAAATCTAATTTCACTCTTGTGCCAGAAAGATAATTTTGCAAGTATGCCGTTCGTTAAATTTAACTATAAAGAGGGAAAATAATGAAAAAAATCATTTCAACGTTATTTGCTGCTACATTAGTTTTTGGTTTTATATCTAATGCTAATGCTGCAAAAACATTAAAATGCCAAACTGTTATCAGTGCTAAAGCTGATGAAGTTGTAATGTTAAAAGACTTCACAGATACAGTTACTGCTTTAACAGGTGGTTCACTTAAATTTGAAATTATGCCAAAAGGAACGGTTGTTGGTGGTAAGGAAACTCTAGATGCTGTTGACAAAGGCTTGATCGACTGTGGTTTTGCTTGGACACACTATTGGGGAGATCATCCAGCTTCTATGTTGTTCGGTTCTCCAGTTGCGGGCGCAGGTGTAGGTATCGATAACTTAGCTTTCTTATCTTGGTTTCAATATGCAGGTGGTAAAGAACTTTACGACCAATTATGGAAAGAAATGGGAAGAGACATAAAAGGATTTATGCTTCAACCTGTAGGACCAGAAGCTTTAGGTTGGTTTCCAAAACAGATTAAAAATATGGATGACTTTAGAACTTACAAGTTTAGAACTCCTCCAGGAATTCCAGGACAAACTTATAAAGACATTGGAATTGCTTCTGTAGCGATGGGCGGTGGAGATATTCTTCCAGCACTACAAGCAGGAACTATTGATGCAGCGGAGTGGTGCTGCCCTAAACCTGATATGGTATTTGGTTTCCAAAAAGTTTTAAAACATTACTATTTACAAGGTTTACACCAAGTAGTGGTTAATGCTGATTTTTATATGACTGGTAGCACATACAGATCTTTATCAGACCATGAAAAAAAATCTTTGGAAGTAGCAGCTAATGCTTCTTTGGCAAAATCTTTAAGTTACAGAATATATGAAAATGGAAAAGCTTTAAAAATACTAACCGAGGAGCATGGAGTTATTCTAGAAAATACTCCTTCGGATTATTTCACAGAATATATGGCAGCAGCTAAAGCAACTTTAGAGAAAAATTCAGCAGAAAATGCATTTTTCAAAAAAGTTTGGGACTCACAAAAAGCTTTTGCTGATGTAGCTGTTCCATTTTGGAGTGGAGCTCAAATGTCAAATGCTAAGCTAGGAATGGCTCACGCAGCAACATTGAAGTAAAAATAGTTTATTTAAACTATATGTAATTACAATAAAGCGGACTAATTAATTTTAGTCCGCTTTATTTTTTTAAAATTTTTTATGGCAAAAAACAAAGTAAAATTAGATATTTCCGATGAAATGATCGCTGAAAGAAGAGGCGGTTCAGGAAAAATGCCAAAAGATATGTCTAAATGGATGGCAATGTCTATTACAAAAATTGATTTATTTAGTAAGTGGGTAGGCAATATTGTTTGTTGGTTAGCCATACCTCTTATACTTACAATGACCTATGAAGTTTTTGCTAGAAAACTATTTTTAGCACCAACTTATTGGGCTTATGATATGAGCCGATTTCTTTATGGTGCGTTATTCATGTTAGGAGCTGGATACACTTTATCTAAAGGTGTTCATATAAGAGCAGATTTTTTATATAGGAATTTTAAAGTTAAAACTCAAGGAACTATTGATTTTGTGCTTTATATTTTATTTTATTTTCCAGGACTTTTTGTTTTTTTATATATGACAAATATATTCGTATACGAGTCATTCAAAAGAGGAGAAAAAGCAATGGACTCAGGTTGGATGCCATTTATGTGGCCTATAAAAGCATGCTTATGGGTTGGAATTGTTTTATTACTAATTCAAGGCGTATCTGAATTATTGAAAAGTTATTATGCGGCTAGAAAAGGTCGTTGGCCAGGGAATAAATAAATGTTAGCAGAATTAATAGATCCAGCAATACTTGGTTTTATCTTAATAGGAGTAATGCTATTTGCAATATTCATAGGTTTCCCAATTTCTTTTACACTTATATTTTTAGGGTTTGTTTTTGGCTATTTAGGTTTTGGAAAAATTGTATTTTATTTAATGACTCTACAATTTTCTATGGTTATGACCGAGCAAACATTAGCCGCCGTTCCACTCTTTGTTTTTATGGGTATTATGATGGAACAAGCTGGTTTAATGGAAAGACTATTCTCTGCATTCCAGTTGATGTTAGCTAGAGTTAAAGGCTCACTTTATTATGCAGTTTTATTTGTTTCAGTAATTTTTGCAGCAGCAACAGGTATTGTTGGTGCTTCAGTTACTATATTAGGAATTATGGCTGCAAAATCTATGAATAGATCTGGTTATGACGTTAAATTAGCAGCTGGAACAATTACAGCAGGAGGAACATTGGGTATATTAATTCCTCCAAGCATTATGCTTGTTGTAATGGGGCCTATAATGGAAATTCCAGTTATTGATTTATTTGCAGCAGCTATAATACCTGGAATTCTTCTTGCTAGCTTATACGCGGCTTATACAACAATTAGATGCATGATGGATCCAAAGCTAGGACCTGTTTTGCCTAAACATTTACGAGCCAAAAGTATGAAAGTTGTGTGGAGGGAATTTCTTTTAGGCTTAGTTCCGCCAGCTGCATTAGTTTTTGCAGCTTTAGGAAGTATTTTATTAGGTTTTGCAACACCAACAGAAGCTGCTGGATGTGGTGCTATGGGAGCTTTATTATTATCACTTGCTTATAAAAAATTAACTTTAGGAAAATTACAAGATGCTCTAGTTAAAACTTTAGAAATTTCCGCATTAATTATGGTTCTAGTTGCAGCATCTAATTTCTTTGGAGCTGTTTTTGCAAGACTTGGTACTCCAATGCTTTTAACTGAGTTTTTATTATCTTTAGAAATGAATAAATATTTTATTTTAGCTATAGTTATGGTGGTTATTTTTTTATTAGGATGGCCTTTAGAATGGGTACCGATCGTTATGATTATAGTTCCGATTATACTACCATTAATAGAAGCTCTAGGATTTAATCTAACATGGTTTGCCATTCTTGTTGCGGTAAATCTCCAGACCGCCTGGCTCTCTCCTCCAGTTGCGCTTTCTGCTTATTTCTTAAAAGGAGTTGTTCCTGAGTGGGATTTAAAAGATATTTATCTTGGCATGATGCAATTTATGGTCCTCCAAGTTATTGGATTAATAATAATTATAGTATTTCCTAAAATTGTACTTTGGTTGCCACATGTCTTATATGGACAGTAAATTATATTTGTTTAATATAATAGAGTGAATCAAGAAAAAGAAAAATTTACATTAAGAAACTGGGAGCTTGTATCGGTTAACCCCAATAGCAGAAATTGGACTTCATCAGACTATTTCAATTTTTGGGCAATAAATACTCAGAGTGTAATAGGCTTCTCATTGATAGCATCATTTTATTTATTGTATGATTTAAACTCTATAATTGTTTTATCTGGCAGTTTGATAGCAACATTTTTAATTTTTATTTTTACAAACTTAATAGGCAAAACTTCTCAAAGTAGTGGCTTGCCTTTTCCAGTAATACTTAGATTATCAATGGGCTTTAATGGAGCAAGATACATAGGGATGTTAAGAGGATTAATAGGAATATTTATGTTTGGCGTCCAAACATTTTTTATTTCAAAATCTATTGGATATCTAATTCGAATATTTTTATATCAAATAGATAACCAAATTCTCAGTAATGAATATTTATTAATGTTTTTCTTTGGATTAAACCCACTAGATTGGTTTTCATTATTTATTACATTATTGTTTCAACTTTATTTATTTACCAAAGGTCCAGAGACCAACAGAATTTTCATAAAATTTTCTGCATTTTTTGTGTACTTTGGTCTAATTATTTTTTTCATAATGGTAATTTCTGAAAATTATAATGAACTAGTTAATTCATTACTGCTTAGTACAAATATAGAAAATGTAATTGCAAAAAAAAATATTTTACCTCTTTTTTATATAACAGGAACAATGTTTGCATATTTTTCGATACTTATTGTTAGCTATGGTGATTTTTCAAGATACGCCAAGAATAAGAAAGAAATGCAGATTGGAAATTTTAGTTTAATTTTTAATTTAATATTTTTTTCTTTTTTTGCTCTTGTATTAACAATTGGTGCAGATATAATTTTAACAAAAAATTCAATTTCAACAGAAAGATTGTTAACTAATCCAAATGATATAATTGCTAAATTTAACAATAGTGTTTTAACTGTGTTTTCATTAATATTTATTTTAGTTTCTATGCTTTCAACTAATTTAATTGCAAATTTTGTGCCTTCACAAAATGCATTAATTAATTTTTTACCTAATTCATTAACTTTAAATAAAGCAAGCTATATAATTATTTTTTTTGGTTTATTAATAGGAGGTTTTTGGTTATCAATATTTAAACAATCAAGCGCAATATTTTTCTTTGATAATTTAACTGCATTTTTTGGACCGATTTTTGGAGTTGTTGTTGCTGATTATTATTTTGTTAAAGAACAAAAGATTAACCATAAAGAATTATTTTATCCTAAGGATAATACCGAATATATTTATTCTGCAGGATGGAATTATAAAGCAATTTATTCTCTAATTATCGGATTTATTTTTTCAGCTTCTACAATATGGAATCCTAATCTAACTTTTTTAGAATCTTTTGGATGGATTATAGGAGCTTTTGTTTCATTTTCATTATACGCTCTTCTAAATAACGATTAATTATGAAAGCTTTAGTTTATACAGGAATTGAAGAATTAACTTACCGAGAAGAAAAAAATCCTTTAGAAAAAAAAGGAGAAAGTATTCTAAAAGTCCATGCTTCAGGTATTTGTGGATCTGATATGCATGCATATCATGGAAAAGATGAAAGAAGAATTCCTCCTTTAATATTAGGTCATGAAGTCAGTGGGAAAATTTTAAATGGAAAATTTAAAGATAAAACAGCCGTACTTAATCCACTTATAACATGCGGGAATTGCGAATATTGTTCCAAAGGTAGAGAGCATTTATGCCAAGACCGTGTTCTTTTAGGAATGAATAGGCCCCATGAAAGACAAGGAGCTTTTGCAGAGCTAATAACAGTTCCTAATCAAAATATTTATGAAATTCCAGAAAGTTTAGATATCAAAGAAGCGGCAGTTGCAGAGCCAACAGCAGTTTCGCTGCATGCTGTATTGATGGCTGAGATATCTTCAAAAAAAAAACTTTCTGAATGCAGAACGTTAGTTCAAGGAGCAGGAGCAATTGGTTTACTTTGTTCTTTAATATTATCAAAAATAAAAGGCAACAATAACATTACAATATCTGACCCAAACAACTTAAGATTAAAAGAATGCTCAAATTATACTGATAGCAAGTTAGTAAATCCCTCAAATAAAGAAGTAAACGTAGATGGTTTCGATATTGTTTTTGATACTGTTGGTTTAGAAGTTTCAAGGCAACAAGCGATATCTGTAGTTAAACCAGGTGGCTGTATTATCCATATAGGTCTTACCCAACCATCGGGTCATTTTAATTTTAGAAAAGCAACACTTCAAGAAATAACATTTATAGGAACTTATTGTTATACAAATAAAGATTTTGAAAATACCATTCATATTTTGGCAAATAAAGAGATAGGAGACTTAAATTGGATAGAATATAGGGATCTTAAAGAAGGAGCTCAAGCTTTTAAACAAATTCATGACGGAACTTGCTCAGCTCCAAAGATTGTATTATTGCCATAATTTATTTTTAGATTAGAAATCATTGGAAAAAAATTGTTATTTATAAAAAATGTTTATGAAAAATTTATTTAAGTTATTTGTTATTATTTTTTTTGTAATTTTACCAGTTAAAGCTGAGCAAATACAAACTTTTAAATTTACAAAGGAAGAATTAAAAATTCTAAAAGTTAGAAAAGTAAGAGGAGCAGATAATAAAACAACTTATACCATTGGGAGTAATAAAAATGGTAATTATTTGAAAGCTAATGCTGAAAACGCTGCATCTGGTCTTGGAAAAGAGATAAAAATAAATTTAAATTCTACCCCAATTATAAATATTACTTGGAAGGTAGAAAAAAATTTAGATGGTATTAATGAAAATTCTAAAAAAGGACATGATTTTGCAGGAAGAGTTTTTGTTATTAAAAAAACAGGTGCAACACCTTTATCTAATAGGGCTATTAATTATGTATTTTCTAGCAATAGTAACGTTGGTGAAAATTGGCCAAGTCCTTACACAAAAAAATCAGTAGACAATGTTCTGTCTACAACAAAACAACACATAAACGAATGGGTTACCGTTAAGGCCAATGTAAAGAATGACTTTAAAAAATTTCATGATTTAGATGTAAATGAAATTGATGGTATTGCTATTATGACTGATACTGATAACTCAAAACTAACAGCTATAAGTTATTATCAAAATATATTTTTTTCTTCAGAATAATTATTTAACTAAATATTTTTTTAAAACAATACTTAAAAGAGATAAATTAACTGCGACCAAAACATCTTCCAATGGACTTGCTTTGGGAAAGCCATAGTTCCAAATTATTACTCCAATTAACCAAATAATATAAATTTTCATAATTTAAATGATTAGTATTAAAAAAAATACTATTTTGATATGATTAATTAATGAAGAAAGAATTTAAACACGAAATTAAAATATATTATGAAGATACTGATGCAGGTGGAGTTGTTTATTATTCAAATTACTTAAAATTTTTGGAAAGAGCTAGAACTGAAATGATTGAGTCAGTTGGATTGAGTAATAAAAAAATATTAGAGCATCACAAAACACTAATAATTGTCAAATCATGTAACATTGAATACGTTAGTCCAGCCAAGTTAGAAGATAAAATTCAAATTTATTCTTCGATTGAATCATTTGGCAAAGCATCTTTTGTTATAATCCAAAATATAAAGAAAGATGATAAATTAATAGTTAAAGCTAAACTTAAATTAGTTACAGTTAACAATGAAGGAAAACCAATAAAAATTCCTTCAATTTTGGAAAAACAATTAGTAATGAATTAAGATAATTTTAGAACTTTCTTAAATAAGTTTGTCATTTTTTTTTCATTAATCCTTCCAGTGTTTACATTTCTAGGACTAGGATGATAGCAACCAACAAGAATTATGTTTCCAGGCAATTTATAAATTTTATTATGAGTAAAATTAATTTTTTCATTAAATTTATATTTTGATTTATAGAAATATGTACATGCGTCAAAGGCTATTTTGCCTAATGCAACAATAACTTTTAAATTTTTAAGAGATGAAATTTCAGAATTAAAAAAACTAAAACAATTATCTAATTCTTTTTTTAGCGGCTTATCCTCTGGAGGCACACATTTAAGAGCAGTTGTTATATATGCTTTTTTAAGTTTTAAACCATCTTTTCTATGTTCTGATTTTGATTTATTTGAAATATTTGCATTATGCAAACATTTATACAAAAATTCAGAAGATCTATCTCCTGTAAAAACTCTTCCAGTTCTAGTTCCTCCATGTGCAGCTGGTGCTAGGCCGACGAATAATATTTTTCCTTTTTGATCACCAAATCCAGTGATAGGTTTTCCCCAGTATGTTTCATGAATATATTGTTTTCTTTTTTCTGTTGAAATTTTTTTTCTAAATTTAACTAACCTTGAGCATTTATTACATGCTACAATTTTTTTATTTAGTTTTTCAAAAACAGTATTATTGATCTTTTTTATCTGCATAAAAAAGTGCAACTATCAAAAGAGCAGTCCAGCCTAAAGCTATAAGTCCCTTTTTTATGTTAGTTTCAGCACCCCAAATATCAAAAAATAAGGCACCAATTATTACTCCAGCTATATAAACTAAAATTGCTATATTACTTTGTTTCATTAATCATTTTCTTTTTTAATAAAGAAATTCCATGTCTTGTTTTATGATTGTAAGACTCTTTAAAACTTTTTAATTGCCAGCCTTCCATTCTTTTTTGAATTTCTTCTATGTTTGTTTTTTTCCAATCATCTGCTGTGTTTTGATCCTTCCATTTTTTTTTTTCTTCATTGTTTCTTCCACATCCATAACAATATCCAGTTACAGGATCAGTTTTACAGATACTTATGCAAGGTGAAACAATCATTTTTTTTTATATATTTATATCTTTTTACACTATTATTCTGATTGGACAAATTAGAACAATAATATATAAAGCAGCAATAATTTGGGCGAGTGGCGGAATTGGTAGACGCGTTGGTCTTAGGAACCAATAGTGCAAGCTGTGAAGGTTCGAGTCCTTTCTCGCCTACCATTATTTATTATGAAAGTAACAGTTGAAAATAAAAAAGATTTGGAAAAAGATATTAAAGTTTTTGTAGATAAGGAAACTATTTCAGGGTATCTCAATAAAAAATATGAGGAAATTCGAAAAGATGTCGTTCTAAAAGGATTTAGACCTGGAAAAGTTCCAACAGAAATTCTAAAAAGGCAATTTGGTAAAGCTGTTTATGGAGAGGTAATTGACAAAGTTTTAAAAGAAACAACCACAAAAGCTTTAGAAGATAATAAAATAAAACCTGCTGGACAGCCAAAGATAGATCTTAAAACATTTGGTGAAGGTAAAGATCTTGAATATATTATTTCAGTAACAGAACTTCCAGATGTAGAGATTGGTTTACTAAAAAATATTAAAATAGATGAATATGTTGTAAAAATTAACCCTATAGAAACTGATAAACGAATAGAACAAATTGCCAATACACAAAATAATTTTAAAGATGCAGATGAAAATTATTTATCAAAAAATAAAGATTTAGTCATTTTTAATTATAAAGCAAAGGTTGATGGAAAAGATTTTAAAGGAAACGAAGGCAAAGGAACACAGTTAGTCTTAGGAAAGGATTTATTTATTAAAGGCTTTGATAAACAACTGATTGGAGTGAAGAAAAACGATAGTAAAAAAGTAGAAGTAGTACTACCAGAAAACTTTCCAGAAAAAGAATTGGTAAATAAAAAAGCAGTTTTTGAATGTAATATTACAGCTGTCAAGAATCCAGAAGAAGTAAAAATAAATGATGATTTTGCTAAAACACTAGGTGCAAAAGATTTAAATAATTTAAAAGAATTAATTTCTAAACAGATTAATGAGGAATTTAAGAACTCACTTGATATGATTTCTAAAAAACAAATTCTTGAACAGTTAGATAAACAAAAAATAGAAAATTTACCAAAAAATTTAATAGAGCAAGAAGTTAAAATCTTATCACAAGGAATGAAAGATGAAGAGTTAAAGAAAAATAAAATATCTTTAGAAAACCAGGCTAAAAAAAGAATTAAAACTGGATTAATATTAAATGCATTTGGAGAAAAAAATAATATTAAAGTTTCTCAAGAAGAGGTTAATTCAGAAATACAAAAACAATTTAAAATGATGCCTGGACAGGAAAAGATGGTTAAAGAATATTATGAGCAAAATCCATCAGCAATAGACGGTATTAGAGGATCTATTTATGAAGAAAAAATTATAAATCAAATTAAGAAAGATTCAAAAATTAATAAAAAAGAAATTTCTAAAGAAGAAGCAGAAAAAATTTTAAAAGAAGAAAATGAAAAAAATATAAAAGAACAAGAAAGTCTATCTAAACATTCGCATGATCATAACCACGACCATGATCATAAAGAAGAAAAAAAATCATCAGCATCAAAAAAAAAACCAGTAAAAAAAGCTAAACCAGCTGTAAAGAAAACCAAGTCAAGAAATAAAGTTAGCAAAAAGTAATCACAAGTTGTATAAGTAGATCGAATCAATTTATGACATCAAAATTATCTGAACATATGAATAATTTAATTCCAATGGTTGTTGAACAATCGAGTAGAGGAGAAAGAGCTTATGATATCTATTCAAGGTTACTAAAAGAAAGAATTGTATTTGTTGTTGGCCCAATCAACGATACGGTTGCATCATTAGTTACAGCACAATTATTATTTTTAGAATCAGAGGATCCAAAAAAAGAAATTTCTTTATATATTAATAGTCCTGGAGGACTAGTAACAGCTGGACTTGGTATATATGATACGATGCAATATATAAAACCTGAAGTGAGCACTTTATGTATTGGACAAGCTGCAAGTATGGGTTCTTTTTTGCTAGCTGCAGGAGCAAAAGGAAAGAGATTTTCTTTGCCAAATTCGAGAATTATGGTTCATCAACCATCTGCAGGTTTTCAAGGACAAGTAACTGATATAGAAATACATGCAAATGAAGTTTTATCTTTAAAAAAAAGACTAAATGAAATTTATTCTAAACATACAAATAAATCGGTAGATGAAATCAAATTAGCACTAGAAAGAGATAATTTTATGACTCCAGAAAGTGCAAAAGATTTTGGTTTAATAGATGAAGTAGTAGATAAAAGAAAATAAATAACAATATATGGTTTGTTAACAACCTGTACTTGATTAAATATACTTAACTGTAATAATATAATGAAAGTGATTCGATAAAAAATTATGAGCAATAATAATAAAAATATACTTTACTGTTCTTTTTGTGGAAAAAGTCAACATGAAGTTAGAAAACTTATAGCAGGTCCAACAGTCTTTATTTGTGATGAGTGTGTTGAGTTATGCATGGATATTATTAAAGAAGAGAGTAAAGATACTTTTGTTAAACACCAAGATGGCCTTCCATCTCCAAAAGAAATTTGTAAAGTTTTAGATGACTATGTGATAGGACAAGATCATGCAAAAAAAGTTTTGTCTGTAGCTGTTCATAACCACTATAAAAGATTAAATTATGAAAATAAAGCAAGCAAGAATGTCGAATTATCAAAATCAAATATTCTCTTGGTAGGACCAACCGGTTGTGGAAAAACTTTATTAGCTCAAACCCTAGCAAGAATTTTAGATGTTCCTTTTACTATGGCAGATGCAACAACTTTAACCGAAGCAGGGTATGTTGGTGAGGATGTTGAAAATATAATTTTAAAATTGTTACAATCAGCAGATTATAACGTTGAGAAAGCACAAAGAGGAATTGTCTATATTGATGAAGTAGATAAAATTAGCAGAAAATCCGAGAACCCTTCAATCACTAGAGATGTATCAGGAGAAGGAGTCCAGCAGGCATTATTAAAAATTATGGAAGGAACTATAGCAAGTGTGCCTCCACAAGGTGGAAGAAAACATCCACAACAAGAATTTTTACAAGTTGATACTACTAATATTTTATTCATTTGTGGCGGAGCATTTGCCGGATTAGATAAAATAATCTCTCAAAGAGACAAGGGGTCATCAATAGGGTTTGGCGCTGAAGTAAAAAGCATTGAAGACAAAAAAACTGGTGAATGGATGAAAAATTTAGAGCCGGAAGATTTACTAAAATATGGACTGATCCCAGAATTTATTGGTAGATTGCCCATAACAGCTACACTTGAAGATTTAGATGAAAAATCATTAATACAAATTTTATTAGAACCAAAAAATTCTTTAATCAAACAATACCAAGAACTATTTAAACTGGAAGGGGCCAAATTAGTTTTCAAAGATCATGCAATTAAAGAAATAGCAAATAAAGCAATTAAAAAAAAAACTGGTGCTAGAGGACTGAGATCTATACTAGAAAATATATTGTTAAAAACTATGTTTGATTTACCAAGTGAAGAAAATATAGATGAAATAATCATTGATTCAGGTGCCGCAAAAGGAATTTCCCAACCCATAATCGTACATTCTAAGAACAAAACGAAACCAGATAAAACGTCGGCAGCATAAAAAATAGTTAATAAACTTTTATTTTCTATTGCAATATTAATTTTTATAACCATATTTACTGGATGGAAGTTAAAATTACTCAACCCTTGTTACCGCTAAGAGATATAGTTGTATTTCCGAGTATGGTAATCCCTTTATTTGTTGGAAGAGATAAATCAATTACTGCACTAAATGAGGTTATGAAAGGCAGTAAAAAGATTGTACTAGTAACTCAAAAAAATTCTGAAGTAGATGATCCTAAAAAAAATGATGTATTTTCATATGGCTGTGAAAGTAATATTTTACAATTACTTAAATTACCTGATGGTACTGTAAAAGTTTTAGTAGAAGGAATTAAAAGAGTAAAAATCGTTGATTTTAAAGATGGTGAAAAATTTATTTCTTGTTCATATGAATATCAAAAAGAATTTATAAATAATAATGAAGATCTTTTGCCTCTAGCACTTACAGCAGTTAGAAGATTAGAGAAACTTACGTCGATAAATAAAAAAATTTCAACTGAAACTATAAACAATATTAAACAACTCAAAGATTCTTCTATAATAGCTGATAACATTGCATCACATTTAAATTGCACAATTTCAGAAAAACAACAAATATTTGAAACTCTAGATATTAAAAAAAGATTAAATAATATTATTAAGATAATGGAAAATGAGACAAGTATAATTGGAGTAGAAAAAAGAATAAGAGGTAGAGTTAAAACGCAAATGGAGAAAACTCAAAGAGAATATTATTTAAATGAACAACTGAAAGCAATTCAAAAAGAACTTGGAGAAATTGAAGATGGAAAAGATGAAACAACAAATTTAAAAAAATCAATTCTAAAATCAAAAATGCCAAAAGAAGTTGAAAAAAAATGTATGGCAGAATTAAAAAAATTAAAGAATATGAGCCCCATGTCAGCTGAAGCTACAGTTGTAAGAAACTATCTTGATTGGATGATCGATGTCCCTTGGTTTAAAAAAGATAAAGTAGAAATTAATTTAAATAAAGCTTTAAAAATATTAGATGAAGATCATTATGGATTAGAAAAGATAAAGGAAAGAATAATTGAGTTTTTAGCGGTTCAAAAAAGAATGGAAAAAATAAAAGGTCCAATTTTATGCTTAATAGGTCCTCCGGGCGTAGGAAAAACTTCTCTGGGAAAATCTATTGCTAAAGCCACAAATAGGCAGTTTATAAGAATGTCTTTGGGTGGAGTAAGAGATGAAGCTGAAGTCAGAGGCCATAGAAGAACTTATATAGGATCTTTACCTGGAAAAATTATTCAAATGATGAAAAAAGCAGGAACTAAAAACCCTTTATTCTTACTAGATGAAATTGATAAGATTGGAAATGATTATAGAGGCGATCCTTCATCTGCATTGCTAGAAGCTTTAGATCCAGAACAAAACACAACATTTAATGACCACTATTTAGAAGTTGATTATGATTTGTCAGATGTAATGTTTGTTACGACTGCAAACACATTAAATATTTTACCCCCATTACTTGATAGAATGGAAGTAATTAGAATACCTGGATATACTGAGGAAGAAAAAATCAACATAGCAAATAAATACTTGTTACCAAAACAAATTAAAGACAATGGTATTAAAGAAGGTGAAATGGATTTAAAGGAAGGAACTATTAAAGAAATTATTAGAAATTATACAAGAGAGTCAGGCGTTAGAAATTTAGAAAGAGAGATTTCTAAAGTTACAAGAAAAGTTGTAAAAAAAGTAGTTAATGAAGAAGAAAACAATGTCGAAATAAATGAAAAAAATATATCTGAGTTTTTAGGAGTTAAAAAGTTTAAATTTGGAGAACTAGAAGCAGAAAACAAAATAGGGATTGTAATTGGATTAGCTTGGACAGAATTTGGAGGAGAAATTTTAAAAATTGAAACTGTTAATATGCCGGGTAAGGGAAGAATGCAAATAACTGGTAAATTAGGAGATGTAATGCAAGAGTCAGTAAAAGCAGCAAAATCATTTGTTAGATCAAAAAGTTTAGAGTATGGAATTATACCTCCAATTTTTGAAAAAAAAGATTTTCATATACATGTTCCAGAAGGAGCGACTCCTAAAGATGGACCTTCAGCTGGTATTGCAATGGTAACTTCAATTGTTTCATCAATTACAAAAATTCCAGTTGATAGAGAAATTGCGATGACTGGTGAAGTTACAGTTACTGGCCAAGTACTTCCAATAGGAGGACTTAAAGAAAAACTATTAGCAGCACATAGGGCAGGAGTTAAAAAAGTTTTAATACCAAGAGAAAATGAAAAAGATTTGGTAGATATACCCAAAAAAGTAAGAGAAGATATTAAAATCATTCCTGTTGAAAGTGCAGATGAAGTTTTAAAATTAGCTTTAACAAAAGAACTTAAACCTGTAGAATGGACTGAGGTAGATAAAATATCTGATTCAAAAAAAGACGAAAAATCTCAAGCCAGCATTCAGTAATAAACAATTTACATTATTAATTTGTTGATGTATTAGTACCAAGATTTTGGGCGGTTAGCTCAGTTGGTAGAGCATCTCGTTTACACCGAGGGGGTCAAAGGTTCGAGTCCTTTACTGCCCACCAAAATTGGGGGTGTAGCTCAGTTGGTTAGAGCACGTGCCTGTCACGCACGGGGCCGAGGGTTCGAGTCCCTTCACTCCCGCCAAAATTTGATAACGATTCTCAAAAAAACAAATTTTACAAATTTAATAGTATTTAACGTGACCATATTTCACTATTACTTAACTTAAATGTGCATATATATTGATTTAACTAATTAGATTATTAATTAATAATGCTTTAAAATGATTAATATCTGCTTATAATATAATTCTTATCAGAATTTTCTTATTCGTAGAATTAAATATAAAAAAAAACAAAATATGCTTGCGGATTTTTTAAATGATTATCTATCTATAATTTTATTTTTGATAGTAGCTCTTGGGCTAAGTATAATATTTATTGCTATAAATTATTTAGCTTCACCTAAAAATCCAGATCCAGAAAAGCTTTCAGCTTACGAGTGTGGATTTGAACCTTTTAATGATTCAAGAATGGAATTTGATGTTAGATTTTATTTAGTAGCAATCCTATTTATTATTTTTGATTTAGAAATTGCTTTTTTATTTCCATGGGCAATCTCCCTAGGAGAGATTGGTTTATTTGGTTTTATATCGATGATGATTTTTTTATTTATCCTAACAGTAGGATTTATTTATGAGTGGAAAAAAGGAGCATTAGACTGGGAATAAAATGAATTTAAATGAAAAAAAAAATCAGATACCGGAAGAATTTAAACAACTTGCGCAGGATTTTAGTGATAATGGATTCATAACTACTTCTTTAGATAACTTGATCACTTGGTCAAGGACTGGATCTTTACATTGGATGACTTTCGGTTTGGCATGTTGTGCTGTTGAAATGATGCATACTTCAATGCCAAGATATGATCTTGAAAGATTTGGTGCAGCTCCTAGAGCCTCACCAAGACAATCTGATGTAATGATTGTTGCAGGAACGTTAACTAACAAAATGGCGCCAGCTTTAAGAAAAGTATATGATCAAATGCCAGAGCCCAGATATGTAATATCAATGGGAAGTTGTGCGAATGGTGGGGGTTATTATCACTATTCATATTCAGTAGTAAGAGGTTGTGATAGAATAGTTCCTGTTGATGTTTATGTACCCGGATGCCCACCTTCTGCTGAGGCGCTTCTTTATGGAATTATGCAGTTGCAAAAAAAAATAAGATCTAAAGGATCGGTTGCCAGATAGATCGTAATGGAAAATTTAAACAATCTTGAAAAAGTAATTAATTCTGAGCTTACTTCAAAAATTGTAAATTCAAAAATAAAACATAATCAAATTTATATTGATATTGAGGAAAATTATTTAACAGAAGTATTAATATTCCTTAAAACAAATTCTATTACAAAATTTAAACAATTAATAGACATTACTGCCGTAGATTATCCAGAAAGAGATAAAAGGTTTAAACTAGTTTATCTACTTTTAAGTCATGAAAATAATTTAAGAATAGTTGTTGAATGCAATATCAAAGATGGTGAAATTGTACCATCAATAACATCTATATTTCCCTCTGCAAATTGGATGGAAAGAGAAGTTTTTGATATGTACGGCATTGAATTTAAAAATCATCCTGATTTAAGAAGAATTTTAACTGATTATAATTTTAAAGGACATCCTTTAAGAAAAGATTTTCCTTTAACTGGCCATAATGAGGTCCGTTATAGCGAAGAAGAAAAGAAAGTAATTTATGAATCAGTAAAATTAGAGCAAAATTACAGAAATTTTGATTACGAAAGTCCTTGGGAAGGGACAAAATATATAAAAGAACAGACTAAAAAATAATGCCAAAAGAAATTAAAAAACTTAATCTAAATTTTGGACCCCAACATCCTGCGGCCCATGGAGTTTTAAGATTAATTTTACAATTAGATGGGGAAGTTGTTGAGAAAGCCGATCCTCATATTGGATTACTTCATAGAGGAACAGAAAAACTTATTGAAAACAAAACATACATGCAAGCAGTACCTTATTTTGATAGACTTGATTATGTTGCACCAATGAATCAAGAACATGCATTTGCATTGGCAATAGAAAAAATTCTAAAAATTGATGTACCAATAAGAGCTCAATATTTAAGAGTTATTTTTTGTGAAATTGGCAGAATTTTAAGTCATATATTAAATGTAACAACACAGGCAATGGATGTTGGTGCCTTAACACCAACTTTGTGGGGATTTGAAGAAAGAGAAACATTAATGGGTTTTTATGAAAAAGTTTCAGGATCACGTCTTCATGCAAATTATTTTAGAGCAGGTGGGGTACATCAAGATTTGCCAAAAGGACTTGATAAAGAAATAGCAGAATTTTGTAACAGATTTCCAAAAATAATAGATGATATTGAAAAATTATTAACCGATAACAGAATATTTAAACAAAGAAATGTTGATATTGGCATTGTATCAAAGCAAGATGCCTTAGATTATTCTTTTTCTGGTGTTATGCTAAGAGGCTCAGGAGTCCCTTGGGATCTTAGGAAATCACAACCCTATGAGTGTTATGATCAATTAGAATTTAAAATTCCTGTAGGAAAAAATGGCGATTGTTATGATAGGTATTTATGCAGAATTGAAGAAATGAGAGAAAGTGTGCATATTATAAATCAATGCCTTTCTAACTTGCCAAAAGGGCCAGTAAAAACAAATGATGGTAAAATTAGCCCACCACCAAAAAAAGAAATCAAACAGTCAATGGAAGCCTTAATTCATCATTTTAAACTTTTTACAGAAGGTTACAGAGTTGATAAAGATGAAATTTATGCAGCTGTGGAAGCACCAAAAGGTGAATTTGGAGTCTACTTGATTTCTGATGGATCAAGCAAGCCTTACAAATGCAAAATAAGAGCACCAGGTTTTTCTCATTTACAAGCAATGGACTATTTAATCAAAGGCCATATGCTTGCAGATGTACCAGCTGTACTTGGATCAATGGATATAGTTTTTGGTGAGGTTGATAGATGAGTTTAAAAAAAATTTATAAAGATCAGCCAAAAAATTTTAAATTTAATGATAAAAATTTAGTACTATCTGAAAAATTAATTCAAAATTATCCTCAAAGCAAACAACAAAGTGCAGTTATGGCATTACTTTATTTAGCTCAAAAACAAAATGATAATTGGATACCTTTAGCAGCAATGAAATACATAGGCAAAATGTTAGAGATGCCTTATATCAAGGTTTATGAAGTTGCAACATTTTATACTATGTATAACTTGGCACCGGTGGGAAAGTTTTTTTTTCAAATATGCACAACAACACCATGTATGATTAGAGGGGCTTATAAATTAGTCGATGTTTGTAAAAAAAAGATATCAAATAATGAGTCTGAAATATCTAGAGATGGTAAATCTTCATGGATAGAAGTTGAATGTTTGGGTGCCTGTGTAAATGGACCGTTGGTACAAATTAATGAGGATTACTTTGAGGATTTAGATTCAGGTAAATTAGAAAAAATAATAGATTTAATAAATAGTAATCAAAAACCAAAACCTGGTTCTTATAGAGGAAGATTAAGTTCCGAACCTGAAAATTTAAGAAAAACTTTAGTGGATAATAACAATGCTTAAAGACGAAGATAGAATTTTTAAAAATTTATATAATGATTTTGGTGCAGATCTTATTTCAGCAAGAGAAAGAGGTGATTGGAATAATACCAAAGATATATGTGACAAAGGACGTGACTGGATTATTAATGAAATTAAAACATCTGAATTAAGAGGTAGAGGTGGAGCAGGTTTTCCTACAGGTTTAAAATGGTCTTTTGCGCCTAAAGAAGTTGGATCAAGACCTCATTATTTAGTTATAAACGCAGATGAGTCAGAACCTGGAACTTGTAAGGATCGTGATATTTTAAGATTTGAACCACACAAATTAATTGAAGGTTGTTTAATCGCCGCTTATGCAGTGAATGCTCACGCATGTTATATATACATTAGAGGCGAATATGTTAATGAAGGCAAAAAACTACAGACTGCTATCGATGAAGCATATAAAAAGGGCTTAATAGGAAAAAATGCATCAGGAACAGGTTGGGATCTTAATATTTATATTCACTATGGTGCTGGAGCGTATATTTGTGGTGAAGAAACAGCATTACTTGAAAGTTTAGAAGGAAAAAAAGGACAACCAAGATTAAAACCTCCTTTTCCAGCTTTAATAGGATTGTATGGGTGTCCAACTATAATTAACAATGTTGAAACTATTGCGGTTATCCCAACTATTCTAAGAAAGGGTGGAAAGTGGTTTTCTTCTCTCGGTAGAGCAAAGAATACTGGTACTAAAATTTATTGCATATCCGGCAATGTAAATAATCCATGTAATGTTGAAGAAGAAATGGGTGTGCCCTTGAAGGTTTTAATTGAAAAACACGCAGGTGGAGTAGTCGGGGGGTGGGATAATTTAAAAGCAGTAATTCCTGGTGGATCATCAATGCCATTGTTAGCAAAAAACACATGCGAAACAATAAAAATGGATTTTGACTATTGTGCAGAAAACAAAACTGGACTTGGAACTGCGGGCATAGTCGTAATAAATAAAGATCAAGATATAATTAAATGTATGGCAAGAATTGCCAGATTTTATAAACATGAAAGTTGTGGCCAATGTACTCCGTGCCGAGAAGGTTCTGGATGGATGTGGAGAATGTTAGAAAGAATGGCAAAAGGTGAGGCAACAAGAGACGAGATAGATATGTTAATGGATGTTACAAAACAAATAGAAGGACATACAATTTGTGCTTTTGGTGAGGGATCTTCTTGGCCTGTACAAGGGTTAATTAAAAACTTTAAAGAAGAAATACTTGAAAGAAATAAATTTGATCCAGTTGTTAAACAGAAAAAAAATGTTCCATATTTAGTAGATCAACACTTATTAGAAAAAGAAAATGCTTAAATTAAAGGTAAATGACACTGAAATTGAAATTGAAGAAGGATTAACAGTTTTACAGGCTTGTGAACAAGTGGGTGTAGAAATTCCAAGGTTTTGCTACCACGAAAAACTTTCTATAGCAGGGAATTGTAGAATGTGTCTAGTCGAAATGGAAAAATCTCCAAAACCCATTGCATCTTGTGCAATGCCTGCTGCAGATGGAATGGTTATTAAAACAAATACAGAAAAAGTTGAAAAATCAAGAAAAGGAGTTATGGAATTTCTGCTTGCCAACCATCCTCTTGATTGTCCAGTTTGTGACCAAGGTGGTGAATGTGATCTTCAAGATCAATCAATGTTTTATGGAATTGATAAAAGTAGGTTTAAAGAAAACAAAAGATATGTACCTGAAAAATTTATGGGACCATTAATAAAAACACAAATGACGAGATGTATTCATTGTACTAGATGCATAAGGTTTTCAACCGAAGTAGCTGGTGTTCCCGAACTAGGTGCAATTGGAAGAGGAGAAAACATGGAAATAACGACCTATCTCGAAAAAGCAATGGAATCAGAAATGTCAGCTAATGTAATTGATCTATGTCCTGTAGGAGCTTTAACCTCAAAACCATATGTATTTGAAGCACGACCTTGGGAATTAAAAAAAACAGAATCTATTGATGTTATGGACGCTGTTGGATCAAATATAAGAATTGATACCTATGGATGGGAAGTAAAAAGAATATTACCAAGAATCAATGAAGAAATCAATGAAGAATGGATTTCAGACAAAACTAGATATGCTTGTGATGGTTTAAAAAATCAAAGATTAGATTCTCCTTATTGTAAAATAAAAAAGAAATTTGAAAAAATATCATGGAGTGAAGCTTATTCAAAAATATTTGAAAAAATTTCATCAACACATTCAGATAAAATATCAGGAATAACTGGAGATATGACAAATATGGAAACAATGTTTTCAATCAAAGAATTTTTTGAAAAAACAATTAAGTCAAAAAATTTGGATTCTAGAAATGAAAACTTTTATGTAAATACAAATAGTAGAAATAATTATATATTTAATTCAAAAATCGAAGGTATAGAAGAATCTGATCTTATCGTTTTAATAGGAACAAATCCACGATATGAAGCAACAATATTGAATTCAAGAATTAGAAAAGCATATTTGAAAAATAATATAGAAATTTTCTCTCTAGGCGATTTGGGCGATGTTACATACCCTTATACGGTTTTAGACAATTCTACAAAAACAATAAATGATATTATAAATAATAAATCAATAATATCTGATAATATAAATAAAAGTCAAAAACCAATATTTATAATTGGTCAATCATTATTTAAAATGAATTCTGCTATGTTTGTTTTTGAAGAGCTTAAAAAATATTTATTCTTAAGTAATAAAATAAATGATAATTGGAATTCACTAAATATTTTATCTAATAACGCATCTACTGTAGGTTCATATGATCTTGAAATTTTAAGTTCAAAAAATGGAAAAAATATCACCTTAGAAAAAATCAAAAAAAATGAATTTGAGGTAATATTTTTGTTTGGACAAGATAATTTAAAATTTAAAAAAAAGAATGAATTTATAATATATATTGGAAGCCACGGAGATAGGGGGGCGGAAATTGCTGATATTATTTTACCTGGAGCTGCCTATACCGAACAAGATGGTTATTTTACAAATTTAGAGGGAAAAATGCAAAAAGCCTATAAAGCATCTTACCCACCTGGAGATGCTAAAGAAGATTGGCAAATTATTAACGAACTATCTGCTTCTTTAAAAAGAAAAAGTTTGTATAAAAATAAAGATGAATTAGAGAATGCAATGTTAAATTATTTAAAATTACATAAAGATAAGAATGATTTTGATATTCCAAAATATGAATTTGTTGAGGAAATCATTGATGTCGATGAAATTGATTATTATCATTCTAACTCAATAGCAAGATCATCTAAAACAATGACTGAATGTAAAAATTTAAAAATTACTACAAAAAATACTGGAGCAACTGGATAATGATTGAATATTTAGAAATTTTGTTATTTGAAATTTATAAAATTTCATTTTTGTTAATACCTGTTTTAACCGCTGTTGCTATAATAGTTTGGCTCGATAGAAGAGTGTGGGCGTTTGTTCAAAAAAGAAGGGGACCAAATGTTGTTGGGCCTTTTGGTTTATTTCAATCTTTAGCTGATGCTTTAAAATATATGTTTAAAGAAATAATTATTCCTGCAAGTTCAAATAAAGTTATATTTATTGTAGCTCCAATCGTTACGATGACATTAGCCTTAGTTGCCTGGGCAGTAATACCATTTAGCGAAACATTTGTATTAGCAGATATTAATGTAGGTATCCTTTACTTATTTGCAATTTCATCATTAGGTGTTTATGGGATAATCATGGGTGGATGGGCATCTAATTCTAAATATCCTTTTTTAGGCTCAATAAGATCTGCAGCTCAAATGATATCTTATGAAGTTTCTATAGGAGTAATAATTATAAATGTCTTACTATGTGTGGGTTCATTAAATTTAAGTGATATTGTTTTGGCCCAAAAAAAACTTTGGTTTATTATTCCTTTATTTCCAATGTTTGTAATTTTTTTTATATCTGCATTAGCAGAAACCAACAGACCCCCTTTTGATTTACCAGAAGCTGAAGCGGAATTAGTAGCTGGATATCAAACTGAGTATTCAGGGATGATGTATGCAATGTTTTGGTTAGGTGAATATGCAAACATATTGCTAATGTGTGCTATGGGATCAATTTTATTTTTAGGTGGATGGCTATCACCAATAGATATTTTTCCATTCAATATAATACCAGGACCTTTATGGATGACGCTTAAAATATTATTTTTATTTATTTTGTTTGCTTTAGTTAAAGCTACAGTTCCAAGATATAGATATGACCAACTTATGAAATTAGGATGGAAGATATTTCTTCCTCTATCATTATCCTGGGTAGTTTTAACAGCAGGTTACTTATTATATTTTGATTTATTGCCAGTTAATTAATATGAAAATTTCAAGATTATTTAAAACTGTATTTATGATTGACTTTTTAACAGGATTATTGATTGCAACAAAGGAAATTTTTAAACCGAAGAAAACAATTAATTACCCACATGAAAAGGGCTCTATTAGTCCAAGAGCAAGAGGAGAGCATGCTCTCAGAAGATATCCCAACGGAGAAGAAAGATGTATTGCATGTAAATTATGTGAGGCCGTATGTCCTGCGCAAGCTATTACAATAGAGTCTTCTGAAAGAGAAGATGGAAGCAGAAAAACTACTAGATATGATATTGATATGCTTAAATGTATATATTGTGGATTATGTGAAGAATCATGTCCGGTTGACGCTATAGTACAAGGACCAAATTTTGAATTTTCAACAGAAACAAGAGAAGAACTTTATTATAACAAAGATAAATTACTAGAAAATGGAGATAGATGGGAAAGCATATTAGCAGCCAATATTAATGCTGATAGTCCTCATAGATAAATAAATGGTAGCTCACGCAATTTTCTTTTATATTTTTTCATTTATTGCGATTTTTTCAGCAATTATGGTAACAGTGTCCAAAAATACTGTCCATTCTGTTTTTTTTTTAATATTAGATTTTATAAGCATATCATGTTTATTTATTATGATAGGTGCAGAATTTTTAGGCATGATAATGCTAATAGTTTATGTAGGAGCTGTAGCTATATTATTTTTATTTGTTGTTATGATGTTAAATGTTGCACAACAAAAGAACGAATGGTTTTCATCAAATATTAGCAGCACACATATTCCAATAGGATTACTAGTAAGCTTAATTATCTTTTCCGAATTAATAATAGTTATTGGTGGTTGGAAATATAAACCTAATTTAGTTGACTCAATTAATATTAAAATTAATTCAGAAATAACAAATACAGAGTCGATAGGAAATGTAATTTATACAGATTATATTCACCTGTTTCAATTATCTGGAATTATACTCTTAGTTGCCATGATAGGTGCTATCGTATTAACTTTTAGAGAAAGATCTGGAGTAAAAAAACAAAGTTATTTTAAGCAAATTTCTAGAGAAAAATCAGATGGAGTAGAAGTTGTTGAAGTTGAAAGTAAAAAGGGAGTTAAAATTGATGTTTAGTATTGGACTTGGTCATTATTTAACATTAGCAGCAATAATATTCATTATTGGAATAGTTGGAATTTTCCTTAATAGAAAAAATATTATTGTGATTTTGATGAGCATAGAATTGATTCTTTTAGCGGTAAATATAAATTTAGTATCATTCTCGATTTTTATTAATGATATAAGCGGACAAATTTTTACACTTTTCATTTTAACTGTGGCAGCAGCTGAAGCTGCTATAGGATTAGCAATAATAGTTGTTTATTATAGAAATTCAGGAACAGTAAGAGTAGAAGAAATTCATAATTTAAAAGGATAAAATGGAATATTTAATTTTGTTTTTACCTTTAGCAGCGTCAATAATTTCAGGTTTTTTTGGAAAAATAATTGGAGATAAATTTTCACAAACTTTAACTAGTTTGTGTGTATCTATTTCAGCTATACTTTCTATGATTATTTTTTTTAAAGTCATAAACTATGGATATGTTAACAATTTATTAATTGCTACTTGGATAAATTCAGGTTCTTTAAAAGTAAATTGGTCTATTAATATTGATGCTTTATCATCGGTAATGTTAGTTGTAGTTACAGTTATATCGTCATTAGTGCATATTTATTCGGTCGGATATATGTCTGAAGATCCTCATAAGTCAAGATTTATGTCTTTCTTGTCGCTATTTACTTTTGCGATGTTAACTCTTGTTACATCTGATAATTTTATTCAATTATTTTTTGGTTGGGAAGGTGTTGGTCTATGTTCATATTTTTTAATTGGTTTTTGGTTTAAAAAAAAAAGTGCAAATGCTGCTGCTATAAAAGCATTTATAGTTAATAGAGTAGGAGATTTTGGTTTAGCTTTAGGAATATTTTTAATTTTCTATCTTTTTGGAACAGTTAATTATAATGAAGTTTTTCAAAGAATTCCTGAAATATTAACTAAAGAATTAGTTTTTATAGGTATTAGTATAAATGCAGTTAATTTAATTTGTTTGCTTTTATTTTTAGGAGCCATGGGTAAATCTGCTCAAATATTTCTTCATACATGGCTTCCTGATGCAATGGAGGGACCTACGCCTGTATCAGCTTTAATACATGCCGCTACGATGGTTACAGCAGGTGTTTTTTTAGTAGTCAAATGTTCTCCAATTTATGAATATTCAGAAATGGCCTTAGCTTTAATAACCATAGTTGGCATGACAACTGCCATTTTTGCTGCAAGTGTAGCCTTGGTACAAAATGATATAAAAAAAATTATTGCATATTCAACATGCAGTCAACTTGGATATATGTTTTTTGCTACAGGCGTAGGCGCATATAACGTTGCTATTTTTCATTTATTTACACATGCATTTTTTAAAGCTTTGTTATTTTTAGGATCTGGCGCTGTAATACATTCATTTAAACATGAGCAGGACATCAACGAGATGGGGGGTGTATGGAATAAATTACCTTATACTTATGCATTGATGATAATAGGAACTTTAGCATTAACAGGATTCCCATTTCTTTCAGGATTTTATTCCAAAGATGCAATAATTGAATTTGCTTACTTAAGTGGAAATAATATTGGTATTTATGCCGCAAGCATAGGAGTATTTACAGCTATGTTAACCTCTATTTATTCTTGGAGATTAATATTTAAAACTTTTCATGGAAGTTACAATAATTCAAAATTTAAAATTGATACAATACATGAGTCACCACTTATAATGCTCATACCTTTAATAATATTATCTTTAGGGGCAATATTTTCTGGCATGTTATTTAAAGATCTGTTTATTGGTCATGAAACATCTTATAATTTTTGGTCTAACTCTATAAAATTTTTAGAACCACTAAGCAAAGAGCATCCGCCAGTTTGGTTTTTATTTTTAACGCCTATATTAGTTATTCTTAGCATTCCATTATCTTTCTATTTATTCGTAAAAAACAAAAATTTGGTTAATAAAATTGCTCAAGCAAATAAACCTTTCTACTTATTTTTGAAAAATAAATGGTATTTTGATGAACTTTATGATTTTATTTTTGTAAAATCTTCAAAAAAACTTGGTTATTTTTTTTGGAAAAAAATTGATGTCTCTATAATAGATAGATTTGGGCCTGATGGTATATCAAATTTAATAAAGTTTTTTTCTTTAAAGGCAGTTAAATTTCAAAGTGGCTATATATATCAATACGCATTTATCATGCTTATAGGTTTTTCAATTCTTCTAACCTTGCTTTTAGTAAATTAATGAATTTCCCTATTTTATCATCTTTAATTTTATTACCAACCATTGGAGCTATATTTATTTTCTTTGTTAGTTCTACTAATGGCAAATATCAAGCAAGTAAATATGTTTCATTATTTATATCTTTAGCAAATTTTATTCTCTCAATTTATCTATGGTATATTTTTGATAAGAACTCTATAGATTTCCAATTTGTTGAAAATAGAGAGTGGTTATTAGGTATTGTTGATTATAAAGTTGGCATAGATGGAATTTCTATTTTATTTATAATTTTAACTACCTTCATTACTCCGATCTGTATAATTTCTGTAAATGCTACAATCAAGTATAGATTAAAAGATTTTCTAATAGCAATATTGCTAATGGAAACATTTATGATAGGAGTTTTTTGCTCATTAGACTTAATAGTTTTTTATTTATTTTTTGAAGCAGGATTGATACCAATGTTTCTAATAATAGGAATTTGGGGAGGCGAAAGAAGAGTTTATTCAGCTTTCAAATTTTTTTTATATACATTGTTAGGTTCTGTTTTGATGTTGATTGCAATAATCTCAATCTATTGGTTAACAGGAACCACTGATGTTGAAAAATTATATGAAATCGGAGTAGATGCCAAATTTCAAAATTTATTATGGCTAGCTTTTTTTAGTTCGTTTGCAGTAAAAACACCTATGTGGCCTGTACATACTTGGTTACCAGATGCTCACGTTGAAGCACCAACAGCAGGATCGGTACTTTTAGCCGCGATATTACTTAAAATGGCTGGTTACGGATTTATAAGATTTTCTTTGGGATTATTTCCTTTGGCATCAGACTTTTTTGTACCGCTAATATTTTTTTTAAGTTTAATTGCAATAATTTACACTTCTTTAGTCGCATTAATGCAAGAAGATATGAAAAAACTTATTGCATATTCTTCAGTTGCACACATGGGGTTTGTTACACTAGGAATATTTACTATGACCCAACAAGGCATTGAAGGAAGTATATTCCAAATGATTAGTCATGGACTAATTTCAGCTGCATTATTTTTATGTGTAGGAGTAGTTTATGAAAGATATCATACTAGGTTAATAAATAAATATGGTGGATTGGTTCAGATAATGCCTAAATATGCAATTGTATTTATGGTGTTTACCCTAGGTGCCCTTGGGCTACCTGGCACGAGTGGATTTGTAGGTGAATTCTTAATATTAATGGGAACTTTTAAGAAAAGTTTTTTAGTGGCTACGATAGCTAGTTTAGGAGTAATTTTAGGTGCTGCATATATGCTATGGCTTTATAAAAGAATCTTTTTTGGAGAAATTATGAATAATGAAATAAAGTTAATGATTGATTTAAAAAAATATGAAATTTTAATTCTTTTTATTTTAGCAGTTCCTATAATTTTTTTTGGTTTTTATCCTGAGCCTTTAATAAATTCTATAGAGGTTTCTGTAAAAAATGTTTTAGATATGTATAATGCAAATATTCAAACCAACATAGCATATAAAAATTAATGGAAAATCTTGATTTAGTTTTACCAGAAATTTTTACTTCTATTGCAATTATGCTTTTTTTAATAATAGGAGTTTTCAAAAAAAAAAGTTCTTTATTAATATATAACTTAACAACTATTGCATTGGTTATTCTATTAGCTATTGTATATAATTTAAGTTCAATTTCTGAGACCTCATTATTTAATGAAAGTTATAAATTAGATAATCTATCTAATTTTATGAAGACAATAATGATTATATCAGGTATCTTTGTCATGCTCACTTCATCTAAATACCTTCAAATTATTAAAATTAATAAAATTGAATATCCAGTTTTAATATTAAGTGCAATTTTAGGAATGATGGTAATGATAAGCTCCAATGATCTAATTGTTTTTTATATGGGTTTAGAACTTCAATCCTTAGCTCTTTATGTTTTAGCTTCGTTTAATAGAGACAATATATTGTCAACTGAATCTGGTTTAAAATATTTTATTTTAAGTGCGTTATCTTCAGGTTTATTGTTATATGGATGTTCATTAGTTTACGGTTTTACAGAAACAACAAATTTTAACCAGATTTTGATTAATTCTAATAAAACTGAATATGGTCTTACATTCGGTATTGTTTTTATATTGGTTGGGTTAGCATTCAAAATTTCAGCTGTACCATTCCATATGTGGGCTCCAGATGTTTATCAAGGATCACCAACTTCAATTACGATATTTTTTGCAATACTTCCTAAAATAGCAGCATTAACTGTTTTTATTAGATTTTTATATGTACCTTTTTTAAACATGATTGATCAATGGCAAATGATAATAATTTTTTTATCTATAGCTTCAATGGTATTTGGCGCCATAGCAGCTATAGGCCAAACTAATTTAAAACGCTTGGTAGCGTACAGTTCAATAGGTCACATGGGTTATGCATTGGCAGGTTTGTCAGTAGGTACCAACGAAGGAGTTCAAAGTTCAATAACTTATATTTCAATTTATCTTGTGATGAATTTAGGTTTTTTTAGTTGTTTATTTATGCTCAGACGTAAAGAAAATTATTTTGAAAAAATTGAAGACCTGTCTGGATTATCAAAAAACCACCCAATACTTGCATTTTCATTTTTAATAATTCTTTTTTCGTTAGCAGGGATTCCGCCATTAGCAGGTTTTTTTGCTAAATTTTATATATTTATGTCTGTAATTGAGCAGTCAATGTATTTACTGGCTGTTGTAGGATTGTTATCAACTGTTGTAGCAGCTTTTTATTATTTGAGAATAATAAAGATTATTTATTTTGATCCAGAAAATGAGATGTATGAAAAAAATCACCCTATAGGTCTTAAATTAACATTAATTCTTTCTACAATATTTATTGTGGCTTATTTTATTTACCCTAGAGGCTTAACCGAAATAGTTTCAAAGATAAATATTATTTAATGAAACTAAAAAAATTTATTTTTAATAAAATAAAAAGTACCAATGATACTGCCATTAGACTAATCAAAAATGGTGAAGAAAGCGGTATAATATCTGCTAATATTCAAACAAAGGGAAAAGGACAGAGAGGTAACAAATGGATATCAAAAAGAGGAAATTTATTTCTTACAATTTTTTTTATCATTAATAATAAAATTTCTTTAAAAAAAATAACTTCTATAAATTTATTTATTTTAAAAAAAATTATTACAAATCAAATAAAAGTTAAGACACAAATTAAATTACCAAATGACATATTGATTTATAAAAAAAAAGTCTGTGGTATTTTACAAGAAATTATATTTAAAAATAATCTTAAATATCTAATTGTAGGTGTTGGAATCAATATAATAAGTAGCCCTGATATAAAAAAATATCCTACAACTTATTTAAATAAATATAGTAAAAATAAAATTAATAAAATAAAATTAATAAATGAAATTAAGCTAGTTTTTGAAAATCAATATAAGGATAAAATTCTTTAATGTATTTAATTGGCGACATAGGTAATACTGATACTAAAATTTGTTTATTTAATAGTGATTTAAAATTAATTAAGCAAATACGTATTAAAACCACTTTATTAAATAAAAAATATATAGTAAAAAAATTACGATTTATTAAAAAATATAAATCTAAATCAATTAAAATTTTATTTAGTTCTGTAGTTCCGATAGCTTACAAAGAAATTAAAAAATCAATTGAAAATTTAGTACAAGTTAAGTGTGACGAGTTAAAAAAATTAAAGTTTAAAAAATTACTTAAAATTAATGTTAATAAAAAACAAATTGGATCAGATAGATTGGCTAACGCAATATCAGTTATTGATAAAAAAAATAATTTTATTGTAGTTGATTTTGGCACTGCAACTAATTTTGATGTTATTATAAAAGATGTTTATATTGGTGGAATTCTTGCTCCTGGTGTTGATTTATCTTTAAATACCTTGTCTGATAAAGCTTCATTAATACCTAAAATAAAACTTGAAAAAGCAAAGAGTATTATCGGAAAAAATACTATCTCAGCAATTAGAGCTGGGTTTTATTATGGTTATGTTGGACTAATTGACAATATTATTAAAATGATTATTAAACAAACGGGTAAATCATTTAATATAATTCTTACAGGTGGTTATTCACATTTGTTTAAGAATTCAATTAAAAAAAAAACTATAATTAAAAAAAACTTAACTATAAATGGTGTTTTAAAAGCTGCTGTATTATCTAAATAAATGAAAGAAGAATTAATTTTTTGTCCATTGGGTGGGTCTGGAGAAATAGGCATGAATATGAATTTATTTGCTTATGGAAAACCTGATAATCAAAAATGGATCATAGTAGACATTGGTGTAACTTTTGCGGATGATAGTATTCCTGGTATCGATTTAATATATCCTGACCCTGGATATATAATTGATAAAAAAGACGATCTTTTAGGAATCATTTTAACACATGCCCATGAAGACCATATAGGTGCGATTGCACATATTTGGCCTAAGCTTAAATGTAAAATATATGCGACTCCTTTTACGTCAGTCTTAATAACAGAAAAATTTAAGGAAAAAAAAATTGATATAACAGGTTATTTAAAAATTGTTGAATTAAATAGTACTATTAACTTAGAACCTTTTAAAATTGAATTTGTAACATTAACTCATTCAATTTTAGAACCTAATGGTCTAAAAATCGAAACACCTGTTGGAAATATACTGCATACTGGCGATTGGAAATGTGATCCCGATCCATTAGTAGGTGAAAATATTAATTCAAAAAGATTAAAAGAAATTGGAAAAGAAGGAGTTATCACAATGATTTGTGATTCAACAAATGTATTTAGCGCAGGTAGAG
The DNA here is from genome assembly GCA_045567255.1 of Candidatus Pelagibacter sp. Classification (GTDB taxonomy): domain Bacteria; phylum Pseudomonadota; class Alphaproteobacteria; order Pelagibacterales; family Pelagibacteraceae; genus Pelagibacter. The sequence goes on from JBJLDH010000008.1 coordinate 50,764, forward strand.
CTGGTTCTGAATTAGATGTTAGAAAAAATATGCTTAAAGTTATGGAAAGACTAAATAAAAGAATTATTATTACATCATTTGCTTCAAATGTTGCAAGAATGGAGACTGTTTTTTATTGTGCGGAAAAAATTGGTAGACAAATTGCCTTAGTTGGTCGATCAATGCATAAAATTTATAAAGCAGCCAGACAGTGTGGATATTTAAATAATGTTATTGAACCTTTGGATGCAAGAGATGTAAAAAATATTTCAAGAGATAAAATTGTTTATCTTTGTACAGGTAGCCAAGGTGAACCTATGGGAGCCATGAATAGGATTTCAAATTATACTCATCCAGATGTTTTTATTGAAAGAGGTGATGCAGTAATTTTTTCTTCTAAAATAATTCCAGGAAATGAAAAAAAACTATACAAACTACATAATCAACTTGTTAAAGAAGGAATAGAAGTTATTTCTGAAGAGAGTGAATATATCCACGTATCTGGACATCCAAATAGAGAAGATCTGAGAGATATGTATAATTGGATAAAACCCAGGTCTGTGATACCTGTGCATGGCGAACATAGACATATGTTTGAACACATTAATTTTGCTAAAGAAATGCAAGTTCCATATCCAATTAAAGTTGAAAATGGAGATATTGTAAGATTATACCCAGGAAACAAACCTGAGGTTTATGATAAAGCCCCAAGTGGGAGAATTTATGTTGATGGATCAATAAGTGTTGAAGAAGATTCTCACTCTTTAAAAGAAAGAAAAAATGTTTCTGCAAACGGTTTTATAGAGGCAACAATTTTAATAACGCCTAAAGGCAATATTCATAACAGACCTCTTATTACGTTCAGAGGCTTGCCAATTTATGAAAAAGAAGAATTTCAAAATGGACTTGAAAATGAAATAGATAGAACTGTTAAATCATTTTCCTTAAATAATAAAAAACAAGAATCTAATTTAGTAGATGCTCTTAAAAGTACTTGTAGAAAATTTACAAAATTAAAGACCGGTAAAAGACCATTGGCTAATATTAATCTTGTTAGAATATAAAAGATTAGATAAAAAAGCAGAAATATTAACAAAATTTGCTTATTCTACTTTAATTACATTAATAATTTTTATACTTATGTATTTATTAAAAAAAAAATATTTAAAATAAAGGACTTACAAACTTAATGTATTTTTCCAAATCATTTATACCTATTTTAAAAAATAATCCAACTGAAGCTAAAATTAAATCTCATCAACTAATGTTAAGAGTTGGAATGATAAAGCAATCATCCGCAGGCATTTATTCATGGCTACCATTAGGTTTTAAAGTTATGAAAAAAATAGAACAAATAGTTAGAGAGGAACAAGATAGAGTAGGAGTCCAAGAAATATTAATGCCAACAATTCAATCATCAGAAATTTGGAAAGAAAGTGGCAGATATGATGATTATGGTGAAGAAATGTTAAGAATTAAGGATCGTCAGAATAGAGAAATGCTTTATGGACCCACAAATGAAGAGCTAATAACAGAAATATTTAGATCAAGTATTAAATCTTATAAATCTTTACCACAACTTTTATATCATATTCAATGGAAGTTTAGAGATGAGCTTAGGCCTCGTTTTGGAATTATGAGATGTAGAGAATTTTATATGAAAGACGCCTACTCATTTGATTTAACTGATGATGATGCATTTTTTTCTTATAATAAATTTTTTTTATCATATTTAAGAACTTTCAAGAGGTTGAATCTATCAGCAATACCGATGGCTGCTGAAACTGGACCAATTGGTGGAAATCTTTCACACGAATTTATAATATTAGCCGAGACTGGAGAGAGTAAAATTTATACAGATAAAAGAATATTTGATGTTGATTATAGCTCGACACTTCTTGAAAATTCATCGTTAGAAAAGCTAAGAAATGATTATGAAAAATTTTATTCAGTTACTGACGATAAATTTAATAAAGATGAGTTTGAGAATAAAGTACCAAGCGAATATAGAGTTAACACAAAGGGTATTGAAGTCGGACATATTTTTTATTTTGGAGACAAGTACTCAAAACCAATGAAAGCTTCTGTTGATTTTAAGGGTAAAAAAGAATTTGTTAAAATGGGATCTTATGGAATAGGTGTATCAAGATTAGTTGGTGCCATAATTGAAGCAAAATATAACGATAAAGATGAAATTATGAAATGGCCAATATCAGTATCTCCTTATGACTGCGCAATAATACCAATGATAAATAAAAATGATTCATCTAATTTAGAAAAATCAAACAAAATTTTTGAATACTTAAATTCAAAAAATATAGATTCTATTGTTGATGATACAGACGAAAATATCTCAGCAAAAATTAAAAAATTCAATCTAATTGGTATTCCATTTCAGTTAATTATTGGCAAGAACACAGAAGGAGATCTTTTTGAGTTTAAAGAAGTTGGTGGAGAAACTCAAAAATTAAAAATTGACCAAATAGCATCACAAATTAATAAAGCTAAATCAAATTGATCTCACAAATAGAAAAAGAAGTTACTTTAAGATTTTTAAAAACCAGAAAAAAAGATGGTTTCTTAAACATTATATCTATTTTTTCATTTATAGGAATATCACTAGGAGTAGCTGTATTAATTATAGTTATGTCTGTAATGAATGGATTTAGAACAGAGCTAATTGACAAGATAGTTGGTTTTAATGCTCATGCAGTTGTGAAGCCTTACAACAAATCTTTGAAGGTTATGTATGACGGTGATTTTGCAAGCAACATATTTTCAAATGACGGAGAAGCAGTAATTTTAAATAAAAATAGTACAAAAGGTATACTTTTGAAAGGATATTTAGAAAATAATTTTAAGGATCTTAAAATTATGAATAATCAAGAATTTTTTGGATCTAAAAATTTAATTAATAATTCTATTTCAATAGGTAGAGAAATGAGTTTTAATTTAAATGTAGATATAGGTGACACTATTTCAATTATGTCTCCTTCTGGAGTGCAAACATTGGTAGGTTCGTTGCCAAAACAAGAATCTTTTAAAATTATATCAATTTTCGATAGCGGATTATCAGATTATAACGAAAATGTTGCTTATATAAACTTAAAAACTCTAGAAAACTTTTTTGATAAAAATAAAAATGAAAGATTTTTAGAATTTTATTTTAAAAATCCAAAAATTATACAAGCACATAAAACCAACTTAACAAAACTTTTTCCTGATGAGCTAGTTTATACATGGGCCGATATGAATAAATCATTATTTTCTGCTTTAAAAGTTGAAAGAAATGTAATGTTTATAATTCTTTCTTTAATAATAATTGTAGCAGCTTTTAATATAATTTCTGGACTTACAATTTTAGTAAAAAATAAAACAAGAGACATTGGTATTTTAAAATCTATTGGCGTAACAAATAAGTCAATAAAGAAAATTTTCTTTTTAGTAGGTTTTATTATTGGTACTGGTGCAACTTTTTTTGGAATAATTGTGGGAACATTATTTTCATATTATGTTGAAAATATAAGAGAATTTATTTCAAACACATTTGATGTAACTTTGTTTCCTGAGGAAATATATTTTCTTAATTCAATGCCAGCTGAAATAGAGCTTGAGTCTATAAGTTTAATTGCTTTATGTTCGATAATTACAACTATAATTGTATCTATCTATCCCGCCTCTAAAGCTTCATCTTTAGATACAGTTAAAACACTAAAATATGAATAATTTTATAAAGATTAAAAATATTAGTAAAAAATATGAAAAAAATAAAACCATCAAAGTCTTAAATGATATTTCTTTCAAATTTGAATCTGGAAAAATATATTCTATTGTTGGACCTTCCGGATCTGGCAAGTCAACTTTATTAAATTTATTATCTCTGATCGATACGCCATCTTCAGGATCAATTGAAATTAATAAAAATAAAATTAACTTTGAAAAAAAAGCAGAAAATGACAAAATTAGAGCAAAAAAAATAGGTATTATTTATCAAGATAAAAATCTACTATCTGATTTTTCTGCAATCGAAAATATCTATTTGCCAAATTTACTCATTTCAAATGATCAAGGTAAATCAATTTACCTAGCAAAAAAAATTATTAAAAAAGTTGGTCTTTCATCAAGATTAAATCATTTTCCATCAGAATTGTCAGGAGGTGAAAACCAACGGGTAGCAATTGCAAGAGCATTAATAAATAACCCAGAAATTTTACTTGCAGACGAACCTACAGGCAGTCTTGATTTTGAAAATGCTAAACAAATTTTTAAGCTTTTATTAAGCCTAAAAAATAAAAATAAAATTATAATTTTTGCAACTCACAATAGATATTTTGCTAATATGGCAGATTGTAAAATTAAAATGATTAGTGGTAAAATGAAAATTACCAATGAAAGAATCAATTAACAAGCAATTTAATCATTTTAAAATTCATACTCAATACTCTATTTGCGAAGGTGCAATTAAAATTGAACAATTAAAAGATTATTGTAAAATTCACAAAATACAATCTTTAGGTATTTCAGATTCACGCATAATGTCTGGAGTACTAGAGTTTTCCGAAAGTTTGTCATCTGTTGGAACTCAACCAATTATTGGAACTCAAATATTATTTAAATATAAAGAATTTACTGGAATTATACCTCTTATAGCAAAAGATATTAAAGGTTATAAAAACATTATTGAACTTTCATCAAAATCTTATTTGGGAAATTCTGAAATTACCGATCCTCATTGTAATTTTGATGATCTTTTAAATAAATCTTCAGGAATAATTGTCTTAAGCGGATCTATAAGATGTCTTATAGGAAATCTTTTCAATAAAGGTTTGTTTAATGAGATTGAAGAAATTATAGGCAAAATATCAAATACTTTTCAAAATGACTTTTATATTGAAATACAAAGACATGATGATCTAAATGAAAAAGAGTTTGAAAATTTTAATTTAAATATTTCTAAAAAGTTTAATTTACCCATCGTTGCAAGCAATGAAGTTTATTTTCTAGATCAAAATATGCATGAAGCACATGATGCTTTAATGTGTATTGGTGAAAAAAGATATGTTAATGATTCAAATAGATTAAAGTTGTCCGATCAGCATTATTTTAAATCTTCTGAAGAAATGATTGAACTTTTTAAAGATTTGCCAGAAGCATTAGAAAATAACTTTGGCCTACCTTATAGATGTTCATTTAAACCCTTGCCATCAAAACCAATTCTTCCCAGTATTTCTGTTAATGATGCTGATACTAATGATTTATTAACAAAAGAATCTTATGAAGGTTTAAATAATAAATTTAAAAAATTTTATAAAATAGCAGAAAAAGATTTTGATACTAATAAAGATTATCTACTTTACAAAACAAGATTAGAACATGAAATAAAAATAATTATTGAAATGAATTATGCCGGTTATTTTTTAATCGTATCTGATTATATAAAATGGGCTAAAAATAATAATATACCAGTAGGCCCAGGCAGGGGATCGGGTGCTGGATCTTTAGTTGCTTGGTGTCTGTCTATTACGGATATAGACCCAATTAAATTTAATTTGATTTTTGAAAGATTTTTAAATCCTGATAGAATATCAATGCCTGATTTTGATATTGATTTTTGTGAAGAAAAAAGAGATCTAGTTTTTGAATATTTAACTAAAAAGTATAAAGATAGTGTAGCCCATATTATTACTTTTGGTAAACTTAAAGCGAGAATGGTAATTAGAGATGTTGGCCGTGTTCTTGGTCTTCCTTATGGGTTCATAGATAGTATATGTAAAATGATACCATTTGATCCCTCTAGACCAATGAAATTACAAGAGTGCATAAATGTAGAACCAAGACTACAGAAGCTTATCCATGAAGATAAAAGAGTTGAACGGTTGATAGAATTGTCTTTGAAACTAGAAGGTTTAAATAGAAACGTAGCAACACATGCCGCAGGAGTAGTTATTGCTGATAAAAAATTAACAGAATCTGTTCCTTTATACAAAGATAGTTCTGCAAATTTATTACTTCCATCTACGCAGTTTGATATGTATTCAGCAGAAAATGCTGGATTGGTAAAATTTGATTTTCTAGGCTTAAAAACTTTAACTGTAATTGATAAAACTCAAAAATTAGTAAACAATTTAGATCCTAAATTTAGAATAGAAGAAATTAATTACGAGAGCCAAGAAGTTTATGAACTCTTATCTAGCGGCAAAACAGTTGGATTGTTTCAGCTAGAAAGCTCAGGTATGAAAGAAGCATTGATCAACATGAAGCCAAATAGATTGGAAGATATAATTGCACTTGTGGCATTATATAGACCAGGTCCAATGAGCAATATACCCATTTATAACGAATGTAAGCATGGTAAAAGAGAACCTGACTATTTACATCCAAAGCTTGAAAAAATATTAAAACCAACATATGGCGTAATAATTTATCAAGAACAAGTTATGCAAATAGCTCAAACATTATCGGGATTTACTGCAGGTGAAGCTGATATATTAAGAAGAGCAATGGGTAAAAAGAAAAGATCTGAACTTGAAAAACAGAAGCAAAGATTTATTGAAGGAGCACATAAAAATGGAATTAGAAAAGAAGTTGCTGCAGGAATTTTTTTAAAAATCGAACCATTTGCTGAATACGGTTTTAACAAAAGTCATGCAGCAGCCTATGCGGTAATAGCTTATCAAACTGCATACTTAAAAACTTATTATCCACATGAATTTTTTGCTGCTTCAATGTCTATGGAATTATCAAATCAAAGTAAACTTAGTGAATTTTATGAAGAATTAAAAAGACTTAATATTAATGTAGTACGTCCAGACATTAATGTTTGTAATGCTCATTTTTCTTCAAATGGTAAAGATTTTTTATATTCATTAGGAGCTATAAAAAATGTCGGTTTTGAAGCTATTTCAAATGTTGTTGATGAAAGAAACAAAAATGGAAGATACAAAAATATTTCAGATTTTATAAATAGATCTAATCCTAAAAATATCAATAAACTCCAATTAGAAGGTCTAGTAAAAGCAGGAGCTTTTGATAGCATTAATAATAATAGACAATCATTGTTTAATTCAATTCCAAATATTATTTTAAAATCAAAAAATAATTTTGAAAATAAAATGGCAAATCAAATAGATTTATTTGAAGAAGATTTTGAAATTAATGATGACTTTTTAGAAAAAATTGGTGACTGGCAAATTGATACCAAATTAACAAAAGAGTTTGAAACATTAGGTTTTTTTATTTCTGATCATCCAGTAAATCAATATAAGTTTTTATTCAATCAATATAATATTGTTAGTTATGATTACTTTCTGAGTGAAAAAAATATTTTAAGTTCTAATATTGCCTGCACTGTTCTTAAAGTCCAAGAAAAAAAGACTCAAAAAGGTAATTCTTATGCTATAATTAAATTATCAGACTTGTCTAGCGTTTTTGAAATTTTTATATTTTCAGATATTTTTGAAACTAATAGAGAAAAATTATTTGAAGGAAATTCATTAATGATAACTCTTATGAAAAATTATACTGACGTTGAAAAAACTCAAAAAAAAATAAATATAAAAAAAGTTGTGACTTTAAAAGAAGTTTTAGATATTAAATTTGATGAGTTAAATTTTAAAATTAATAATTTTGAAAAATTAGAAAAATTAAAAAATTTAAATAAAAAGGATGGCAAAACTAAAATTACTTTTAAAATATCAGATGATAATAATACCTATACTTTCGCTCTTAAAGATAAGAGAAAAATAGATAATAAGTTAATAAATGAACTAAAAATAAGAGAAAATATAGTTTTTGATTAAAATAATACTTGTTTTTTTAAAATAAAATTGTATTACAGCATAAATTAACACGCACACAATTTGTGGTTTATAACCTCCGGTCCTTTAGTGGCAGTAATTGTGGTGGCTTAACCGGGAAAAAAAATATGAAATTACCAAACATTACAATTGAACAATTATTAGAGGCTGGTGTTCATCTTGGTCATAAAACTTTAAGATGGAATCCAAAAATGAAAAAATATATTTTTGGAAAAAGAGATTCTATTCACATATTAGATCTTACACAAACTTTAGAGTTAACAAATGTAGCTTTAGAAAAGGTCTATAAAACAATAGAAGAAGGTGGAAAAATATTGTTTATTTCAACTAAAAAACAAGCTTCCGATGCTATTGCAGATTTAGCAAAAAAAACTGAACAATATTTTGTTAACTACAGATGGCTAGGAGGAATGCTTACTAATTGGGGAACAATATCTAATTCAATAAAAAAATTAAAAAATATTGATATGCATTTATCGTCTGAAAACAGAGGATTTACAAAAAAAGAGCTTCTTAAAATGAGCAGTCAGAGGGACAAGTTGCACAGATCATTAGGGGGAATTTCTGAAATGAAGAAGATTCCAGATCTTGTTTTTATAATTGATACAAACTATGAAGCCTTAGCAATAAATGAGTCTAGAAAATTAGGTATACCTATTATTGCAATATTGGATAGCAACTCAAATCCTGAAGGTATTGACTTTCCAATTCCTGGCAATGATGATGCCAGAAGGTCGATAGATTTGTATTGCAACTTATTATTAGAAACAATTAATAGTGCAAAAAAAAATCTATCTGAACATAATGATTTAGAAATCAAAGAAATTAACAAAAGTCAAATAAAACAAGAAAACATCGAAGATACTACGGTTAAAAAAAATCTAAAAATAAATTAACTTAAAATAAGCATAAATTATTGGATTTAAATTAATAATGAGCGATATTCAAAAAATTAAAGAATTAAGACAATCTACTGGAGCAGGATTTAAAGATTGCAACCAAGCATTAAAAGAATCTAGTGGAAATTTAGAAAAAGCAGTGGAAATTTTGAGAGTCAAAGGCATTGCAAAAGCCTCTAAAAAAATGTCAAGGGATGCTAAAGAAGGTGTAATCTTACTTTCTGAAGGTGAAAATAAATCATCTTTATTAGAGGTTAATTGTGAAACTGACTTTGTGGCAAAAAATGAAGATTTTATTGAATTTGTTAAAGAGTTAAGTGAATTGAATAATCAATGTTCATCTGATTTAGAAAAATTAAATAAATTAAAAATGGAAAATAACAAAACTGTTAATGAAAATCTTGTAGCCTTAATTGCAAAAATAGGTGAAAAAATTACAATAGGTAGAGCAAAAACTATAGAAAATACAAATTGTAAAAACTTTTCATATCAACACGCAATACTTAAAGACAATGTTTCAAAATTAGGTGTAATTGTATCGTTAGAAAATAATGATCAATCTGATAGTGTGAAGATATTTGGAAAGCAATTGGCTATGCATATAGCTGCATCAAATCCAATTGCATTAACATCAGATAAAATAGAAAAGGAAATAATTAATAAAGAACAAGATCTTATAACAGAAGAGCTAAAAAATTTAGGAAAACCAGAAGAAATTGCAAAAAAGATAAGTTTAGGTAAACTCAACAAATTTAAAGAAGAAAACAGTTTGATGACACAAGACTGGGTTATGGAACCAAAAAAGAAAGTTAAGGATATATTGTCAGAAATTAGTTCTAAGGATGTAAATATTAAAGAATTTGTAAGATTAAAAATTGGAGAATAATGTTCAAGGACAGTTTTTATAAAGAAAAAATGACAAAAACAATTGAAGTTTTTGTAAAAGAACTATCATCATTAAGAACAGGAAGGGCAAATTCAAGTATGCTTGATTTGGTCAAAGTTGATGTTTATGGTCAACAAATGCCAATCAATCAACTGGCCAGCATAACAACTCCTGAACCAAGAACTATTAACATACAAGTATGGGACTTAAACAATGTTACTTTAATAGATTCTGCAATAAAAAAATCTGAGTTAGGTTTAAATCCTCAAATAGATGGACAATTAATAAGACTTCCAGTTCCAGACTTAAGTGAAGAACGAAGGAATGAGATGAAAAAAATTATTAAATCAATGGGCGAAAAATGTAAAATTTCTATTAGAAATATTAGAAGAGAGGCAAATGATGAATTAAAAAAACTTTTAAAAAACAAAGAAATATCTGAAGATGACGTAAAAAAAAATGAAAAAATAATTCAAGATTTAACAGATAATAATATTAATCAAATAGATGAGAAAGTTGTTTCAAAAGAAAAAGAAATAATGACAATATGAGTTCGCCCAAGCATGTGGCCATAATTATGGATGGAAATGGCAGATGGGGATTAAAAAACAAGAAATCAAGAAATTTAGGTCATAAGGCCGGATTAAGAACTGTTGAAAAAATTATAGCCTCATCTATAAAAAATAATATTAAATATTTAACACTATATGCCTTTTCTACAGAAAATTGGAAACGACCTATTTTAGAAATAAAATTTTTATTAAATTTATTAGAATTATTTTTAAAAGAAAAAATCGATGAATTAAATAAGAATGGAATAAAATTAAAAATCATTGGTAATATAAAAAAATTTCCAAAAAAGATTCAAATTAATTTAAAAGCTGCACAAAAAATCACAAAAAAAAATAAAAAATTACAATTAATACTTGCGTTAAATTATGGATCCAAAAGTGAAATAGTTAATGCAATTAAAATAATGAAGTCCAAAAAAATTAAAGTTAATGAAGCTTCGATTGATAAATTACTTTATACTAATGGAATTCCAAATCCAGATGTTTTAATAAGAACAGGTAGCACAAATAGACTTAGCAACTTTTTATTATGGCAACTGTCATATTCAGAAATATTTTTTGTTAAAAAAATGTGGCCTGATTTTAACGAAAAAGATTATAAAAATATCATTGAAAAATTTAAAAAAATTAAAAGAAATTTTGGAAATATATAATGAAATCTGAGATAATTAAAAGAGTGCTTAGTTCAACCATTTTGATCCCTATAGCTTTATTTTTTATAATCAAGGGTACATATTTTTTTAAATTTTTTATGATAATTTTTCTTATTGTAGGTGCTTATGAGTGGAATAGTTTGAGTAAAAAAAAAATATATAAAATCCCAGGATTTATTTTTTTGATATTATCTATATATTTAACAATACTTTTAAGAGGAAATACAAATTTCGAACTTTATATCTTTTTAGTTACAATTTTAATTTGTGTTTCAACAGATGTAGGAGGTTACATTTTTGGAAACTTATTTAAAGGCCCTAAAATTAATAAAAAAATTAGTCCAAATAAAACTTATGCTGGGTCCATTGGAGGTTTTTTATTATCAATAATATTAGTTTATTTTTTTTTGCAATACTCTTTTTTAATTGCTGATGATCTCCCAAAATATTTTTCAAAAGGTGAATTTATATGGGTATTATTAATATCGACAGTTAGTCAAATAGGCGATTTTATTATTTCTTTCTTTAAAAGAAAATCAAAAATTAAAAATACAGGATCCATTATACCTGGACATGGTGGCTTGCTTGATAGAATTGATGGCATGTTATTTGCATTACCATTTTCTTATATTTATATATATTTTGTTACACCTTAATAATTATGAAAAAAAAAATAGCAATATTAGGATCAACCGGCTCAATAGGAAAAACTACATTCAATATAATTAAAAATAATCCAAAAGATTTTGAATTAGTTTTGCTTACAACAAATAAAAACTCGTCAACAATATTAAAACAAGCAAAACTATTAAAGGTTAAAAATATTATTATATCAAATGAGAACGAATATCTTAAATTAAAAAAAAAATTAAGTAAAACTAAAATTAACGTTCATAGTAATCTTGATAGATTACAAAATATTGTTAAAAAAAAAATTGATTATACAATGTGTGCTATATCCGGATTATCAGGCTTAAAATCTACAATTGATTCAGTGAAATTTAGCAAAACCATTGCTATAGCAAATAAAGAATCCATAATTTGTGGGTGGCAAATTATTGATAAAGCTTTGAGGAAAAATAAAACAAATTTCATTCCAATAGATTCTGAACATTTTTCTATTTGGTCATTAATTAAGAATCAAAATCTTAAAAATATTAAAAAAATCTATCTAACTGCATCTGGGGGACCTTTTTTAAATAAAAAAAATTCTTCATTATTGAATATTAAACCCAAATATGCACTCAAACATCCTAGTTGGAAAATGGGAAAAAAAATTTCAATAGATTCAGCAACGTTAATGAATAAGATATTCGAAGTTATAGAAGCTAAAAAAATATTTAATTTGGATATAAATAAATTTAAAATAATCATCCATCCTAAATCATATATTCATGCAATAGTTCATTTTAAAAATGGTTTAGTTAAATTTTTAGCACACGATACTGATATGGCTGTTCCAATAATGAATTCACTTTATACAAATAAAATATTTAATTATAATAATAATAATTTAAACTTATCAATGTTAAATAATTTGAACTTTTCGAAGCCAGATATAAAAAAATTTCCAGTTATAAAAATATTGAATAATCTTCCAAAAAAATCATCTTATTTTGAAACTATACTAATAACTATAAATGATTATTTAGTTGAAAAATATTTAAATGGAGAAATTAATTATCATTCTCTTACCACCAACATATTAAAATTGATAAAAAACCCTTATTTTACAAGATTTTATAAATCCAATCCTAAAAATATAAATGATATTAAAACTATGGTAGATAAAGTTATTACGTACTTAAATAAAAATAAATTTTATGAAAAATAATTGTGTTTCACTAATTAAAAAAATATTTTTTTTATTATTAATTTTTAATTTAAATTCTGTGACAGTATATTCAGAGATAATAAAAAAAATAGAAGTTTATGGAAATGATCGTTTGGCAAAACAAACAATAATTTTATTTTCTGAATTAAATATTGCTGATGATATTTACTCAGAAGATTTGAATGAAGCTTTCAAAAAATTATTTAATACTGATTATTTTAAGGATGTAAAAATTAACTTTAATAACGGTAATCTTAATATTGAAGTTGTTGAAAATCCTCTTGTACAATCTGTAATTATCAATGGAATTAAAAATAAATCAATTCTTTCTGAATTAGATAAAATTACTAAAAAAGTTGAAAAATACCCATATTTAGAAAACAATATAAACGATCAAAAAAATACTTTAATAAATATAATTAGAAATAACGGTTTTTACTTTGCTGAAATTGAAACAAAAATCGTAGATAATAAAAATAATAGTATTAACGTTATATATAATTTTAATTTAGGCGAACGTGCCAAAATCAGCGAAATTAAATTTATAGGAAATAAAGTATTTAGAAATAATAAGTTAAGAAATATAATTGTATCCGAAGAGACTAAATTTTGGAAATTTTTATCCTCTAATAAATATTTAAATGAAGGCAGGATTCAATTAGATGTAAATTTATTAGAAAATTATTTTAGAAATAAAGGATACTATAATGTTAAAGTTAAATCTTCTTCTGCTAAGGTTATAGATAATAATAATTTTGTTCTAACATTCAATATATCTGCTGGTAACAAATATTTCTTTAACAATATAAATCTTAAAGTTTCTGACGATTATAGTAAAAAGAATTTTTCAAGTTTTTTTAAAGTTTTTGAAAAATTAAAAGGCAAAACTTACTCATTAAATTCTATAAAAAAAATTATTAATGAAATTGATAAAGCCGCACTTCAAAAAGAATTTGTATTTATTAACGCTAATTATATAGAAAAAATTGTAGATAATAATAAAATTAATATTGATATATTTTTTGAAGAAAGTGAAAAATTTTACGTAGATAGAATAAATATATTTGGAAATTTTATTACAGAGGAAAAGGTTATACGAAATACTCTTATTGTTGATGAAGGTGATCCATTTAATAAAATACTTTATAATAAATCGATTAATGAAATAAAATCAAAAGGAATATTTAAGTCTGTAAATTCTGAAGTTAAAGATTCAAAATCAAAAAACAATACTAAAATTATTAATATTACGGTAGAAGAAACGGCAACTGGTGAAATTTTTGCAGGCGCAGGAACCGGTACTGATGGATCTACAGTTGTGGCGGGTATTAAAGAAAAAAATTATTTAGGAAAAGGTATACAGCTAGATACAAATTTAGCCTTATCTGATGATCAAATTAAAGGTAAATTTAGTGTAATAAATCCTAATTTTAGAAATTCCGATAGATCGATTAATACTACAATTGAAAGTACTTCTTCAGACTTTATGTCAAGTAGTGGATATAAAACAACTAGAACAGGTCTTAAGATAGGTACTGGTTTTGAGCAATATGATGACTTATATATCAATATTGATGTATCTAACTATTATGAAAAATTAGAGACATCATCATTAGCAAGTGCAATAAAAAAGAAGCAAGAAGGAGATTATTTTGAAAATCTTTTTTCTTATGGAATAACATTAAATAAATTAGATCAAAATTTTCAACCAACAGATGGTTATCTAACTAAATTTACACAAACACTTCCTATTTATTCAGACGACTCAACTATTGAAAATGCTCTTAGAGCTTCAAAATATCACTCGGTTAATGATGGCTTAATACTGTCTGCAAAATTTTTCTTTGAGTCAGTTAATTCATTAGATGAGAATGTTAGAGTTTCAAAAAGAGTTTATATACCCAGTCAAAGATTGAGAGGTTTTGAGTCAGGATCTATTGGACCTAAAGATGGTACGCAATATATAGGAGGAAATTACGGATCAGCAATAAACTTTAATACGACTTTACCAAATCTTTTAAATGGATATGAAAATATAGATTTTAATTTATTTTTTGATGCTGCTAATCTTTGGCATGTAGATTATGATAGTTCACTAGATTCAGACAAAATAAGATCATCCACTGGAATATCAGTAAATTGGTTTACGGTAATCGGTCCATTATCATTTTCTTATGCTATTCCAATTTCAGAAGCAGCTACTGACAAAACTGAGTCTTTTAGATTTCAAATAGGTACATCATTTTAGTATGAAGAAGTTACTTTTATTATTAATATTTATTTTAAATTTTGAAATAGGTTATGCAGAAAACAAGATAGCTTATATAGATATTAATTATATATTAAATAATTCTGCAGCAGGTCAGTCTATCTCAGAACATATTAAAAAAATTAAAAAAGACAAAATCGATCAATTTAAAATAACTGAACAAAAATTAACTGATAAAGAAAAAGATTTAATTAAAAAAAAAAATATAATTGATAAAAATGAATTTGAAAAACAGGCAAATATATTAAAAAATGAAATTGAAATATACAGAAATGAAAAAAAAAAATTTAATGTGGAAATTGATAAAAAAAAAATAAAATATACAAAAATTATTCTTAAATCTTTAAATCCAATAATTTCAAAATATGTTGAAGATCAATCAATTACAATGGTTTTTCCAAAAAAGAACATTGTAATAGCTAAAAAAGATTTTGATATTACTAATCCCGTTATGAATTTATTAAATAATGAATTAACTAAAATAGATTTTTAAAATGATTTATAAAAATCCTTTTTTTAAAAAAAAAAATAATATTTATTTATTTGATATTTTAAAAGTTTTAAGTATTGAAAGTAAAAAAAATTATAAAAATACTTTATTAAATGATATTAAAAATTTAGACCAGGCTGATACAAATGATATTACTTTTTTCCACAGTATAAAATATAAGGATATATTAAAGCTAACTAAATCAAAATTTATAATTACAACTGCAAAATTATCTAATTTTGTAACAAAATCAAAAACAAAATTTATTGTTGATAATGTTTTGATCGGAGTTGCAAAAGTATCAGAATTTTTTTATCCAAATTCATTAAATGATCAATTTGAGAATAAATTATTGAAAACAAATTTAAAAAAAAATTATAAAAATGTTCAATTTGGATTGAATGTCCTTTTAGGAAAAAATGTTAAAATAGGTAAAAACTCCTCAGTAGGTCACAATTCAATAATTGAAAGCAATGTTGTTATTGGAGATAATTGTAATATCGGATCTAATGTAATAATTAAAAAATCAATAATTGGGAAAAATGTTTCTATATTGGATGGTGCTGTTATTGGCAAAAAAGGTTTCGGTTTTTTTCCTAACAGAAATGCAAATATAAGATATCCACATATAGGTATGGTTATCATTGGAAATAATGTAGAAATTGGATGCAACAATACAATCGATAGAGGCTCACTATCAAATACAATAATTAGTGATAATTGTTTTTTAGATAATCAAGTACATATAGCTCATAATGTTAAAATTGGAAAAAATTGTATTATTACAGGTCAAGTTGGTTTCGCGGGAAGTTCTACGATTGGAAATAATGTAATGATTGGTGGACAGGCAGGTATCTCAGGACATTTGAAAATTGGTAATAATGTAAAAATTGCTGGTGGCAGTGGAGTAATAAAAAATATACCTGATAATAAAAAAGTTATGGGCTATCCTGCGAAAGATATTAAAAAATTTATTATGGAAAATAAATAAAAATGAATGATAAATTAAACAAAAATCAAATCAAAGAACTCTTACCCCATAGAGAACCTATGCTATTAATTGATGAACTTATAAATATAAAAAAACTACACTCAGCAACAGCTATAGTGAATGTAAAAGAAGACAGTTTTTTTGTACAAGGACATTTTCCTGGAGAACCAGTAATGCCAGGTGTTTTGATAGTAGAAGCTTTTGGTCAAGCTGCTGCAGCATTAACTGCAAATGGTATTGATAAATCTACATATGAAAACAAATTAGTTTTTTTAATGACAATAGAAAAAGCAAGATTCAGAAACCCAGTTATTCCAAATTGCATATTAGAGCTTAAGATAGAAGCTATAAGATCTCATGGAAGAGTTTGGAAGTACAAAGGTGAGGCTTTTGTCGGTGAAAAGAAAATGGCCGATGCACAATGGGCTGCAACGATTGTTGATAGGAAATAATTAGCAATATTTATTGATAACCATATTTTAAAATTTTTGTTACTTATTAGTTAGTGATACATAAAACAGCAATAATATCAGAAGCATCTGAAATAGCAGACGATGTTGAAATAGGACCTTATTCAATTATTGGACCAAAGGTTAAAATTGCCAGTAATACAAAAATACATTCCCACGTAAATATAATTGGTGATACATCTATAGGTGCAGGAAATGAGATATTTCCATTTGTATCAATAGGCACACCACCACAAGATTTAAAATACAAAGGAGAAACAAATTCAATAGTAATAGGAGATAATAATAAGCTTAGAGAATATGTAAATATTAACCCTGGTACCGAACAAGGTGGTGGGATAACAAAAATTGGAAATAATAATTTATTTATGGTTTACTGTCATGTTGCTCATGATTGCAATGTTTCAAACAATGTAGTTTTAGCCAATAATGTACAAGTAGGTGGCCATGTTATAATTCAAGATAATGCTATAATTGGTGGAAGTTGTGCAATACATCAATTTTCAAGAATTGGTGAGTCATCAATGGTTGGTGGAATGACAGGTGTATTAAGTGACGTTATTCCTTTTGGTCTATCGCTAGGAAATAGAAATAATTTAGTTGGATTAAATCTTATAGGATTGAGAAGATCAAAAGTATCAAATGAAAATATAAAAATAATACAAGAAGCCTACAATATAATATTTAAAACAGACAATTTTAGATCTAATATTGATAACTTAAATCCAGAAATAAAAAATAATCAACTTGTTAATAAAATAATTAATTTTATTAGTGCAGATAAAAAAAGGCCAATTTCTATTCCAGAAAATATTAAATGATAGGTTTATTTTTAGGAGAAAAAAAATTACCCATTGAAATATTAAAAAATTTAAAAAAAAAAAAAATTAAATACTTTATTATTGATTTAACAAAAAAAAATAAGTTCAAAAAAGATAAAAATAGTTTTTTTATAAGTATTGGTAGATTTGGAAAAATCTTAGAAATAATTAAATCTAAAAATTGTAAAAAAGTAATATTTGCTGGTAATATATCTAAACCTAAAATTTCAAAATTAAAATTAGATTTCAAAGGAATTTATTATTTTCCAAGAATTGTAAAAGCATTTAAATTAGGTGATGCCGCTATATTGAAAGAATTAATTAAAATACTAGCTGAGCATAATATTAAAGTTATAAAATTAAATTTTTTTAATCCAGAATTAACAATGTCCAGTGGAAATTATACAAGTATAAAACCTGGTAAATTAGAAATTATGGATATAAAAAAAGGTATTAAATATTTAAATAAACTTAATGCACATAATCACACACAAGGATTAGTTATAAGAAAAGGTCTTTTGGTTGCAAAAGAAACATATACTGGAACTCAAAAGATGCTGCAAAATTTAAAAAAATTAAAAAATACAAATGGAATTCTGATTAAATTTCCTAAAAAAAAGCAAGATCTGAGAGCAGATTTGCCTACAATTGGTTTAGATACATTAAAAGATTGTAAAAAATCTAACATTAATGGAATAGTATTAAAATCAAATCAAAATATTATTTTAGATAAAAAAAAATGTATAAAATTTGCCAATAAAAATAAAATGTTTATTAGCATAAAATGAAAAAAGTTTTTATTTTAACAGGCGAACCATCAGGAGATAAAATAGCTTCCTCTGTTATTTCAAAATTAAAAATTCTTAATAGCGATATTCAATATTTAAGTGTCGGTGGAAAACACTTAAATTCATTGGGTATAAAATCAATCTATGACCTTAAAGAAATAACCTATATAGCTTTTACTGATGTTTTATTAAATATATTTAAAATAAAAAAAAAAATTAACCAAACTGTTGAAAAAATATTAGAGTTTCAACCCGATATATTGTTTAGTGTAGACAGTCCTGATTTTACTCTTAGGGTGGTAAAAAAAGTAAAGCAAATTAATCCAAAAATTAAAACCATTCATTTCATTGCACCTAAAGTATGGGCCTGGAGAGAGGGTAGGGTAAAAAAAATGAAAAAATATTTAGATCATATTTTACTTTTATTTAAATTCGAAAAAAAATATTTTGATAAAGAAAATCTTTTAAATACTTTTGTTGGACATCCTTTATTAGATGATGAAACTAAAGATAATGTTAAATTAGATAACCTTTTAAATGATAAAAAAATATATATATCATTGTTTGCAGGAAGTAGAGAAAGTGAAATTAAAATACATGCGCCTATTCTTTTTGATTTTATAAACAAATTTAACAACAAAGAAAAAAATTTTTATTTTGTTTTTCATTCCATCGACAAATATAAAGTTTATTTAAATAATCTTCTAAGTAAACAAAATATACATAATGCTGAAGTTATTTCAGACGATAAAGTTAAAAATGAAATTTTAAAAAAATCTTGCTTTGCTATTGTAAAATCTGGCACTGTATCATTAGAGGTTTGTAAATTAAATATACCTTCTATAATAATATATAAGATGAATTTTATTAATTATTTTTTAGCTAAATTTTTTTTAAAAATTAGGTTTGCGAATATGCTAAATATTATTAATGATAAAGAAATTATTCCAGAATTGATTCAAAAAGATTGCAATTCACAAGAAATATTTAAATCAGCATATTACTTTCTAAAGAAGCCCGAACTAATTAAACAGCAACTCTTGGAAGTAAAAGCAGCTATAAGTGATTTAAAATCATCCTCTTCTTCATCAGAAGAAGCTTCCAAAATATTACTAAACAATCTTACTTAATCTTTTTTCAATATCTATTTTCCCTAAAGAGATCATTATATCATATATACCTGGTCCAAATTTTGAACCTGTCAGTGCAATTCGCAATGGTTGACCAACACCTTTAAAGTTAGTCTCATATTTTTTTATTAAGTTATTGATTATTGGCTCTAGTGTTTCTTTATTAATTTCTATTTTCTTTGAAAGATCCTTACCAAAGTCAGCAATTATTTTTTTTGATTTTTCATCTATAAGTTTTAGGTCATTCTCATCAAAACTTACTTCATCAAATAATATATATTTTGTATTATTGTAAATATCTTCTAAACTTTTCGCTTTATTTTTAAGAAATGATAGTGACTTTTTAATCTTATTTTTTTTATTTACTTCAATTTTTTCTTTGTAGTTGTTGCAGTATTCATTGAATCTATCGAAAAGGTCATTCTCGCTAATATTTTTAATATAGTGCTCATTCATTGATAAAATACGACTTATATCTAATTTTGATGGTGATTTTCCTATTCCTTCTAAATTAAAAAATTTTATACTTTCTTCTAAAGTAAATATTTCTTTGTCTTTATAAGACCACCCTAATCTCAATAAGTAATTCCTTAGTGCCTCAGGCATTATTCCAATTTTAGAATAGTCATCAAGAGTTGAAGCTTTATCTCTTTTAGATAGTTTCTTGCCTTCAGTTGTGTGTATCAATGGAATGTGTGCAAAATTTGGAAGTTCCCATTGCATAGCTATATATATTTGCATTTGTTTAAAAGTATTAATTTTATGATCATCGCCTCTAATTATATGTGTAACTTTCATTTGTTGATCATCTACTGCTGCTGACAAATTATATGTTGGCGATCCATCATTTCTCAAAATAATAAAATCTTCAATAGTATTATTATCAATTTTTACATCTCCCTGTACTAAATCATTTAATACCGTTGATCCTTCAATTTTGCTTTTAAATCTTACAACTGGCTTGATATCATTTGGAGCATCAGTTTCCCCTTTGTCTCTCCACTTTCTATTATAAATGTAAGGGATCTTTTTTTGTTTAGCTCTTTTTTTTTGTTCTTCAATTTCCTCAGTTGAACAATAACATTTGTAAGCATTTCCATTTTTAAGCAACTCGTTAGCAACTTTAATATGTTTATTAATTTGTTTTGATTGTAAGAATTCATCCCCACTATAATTTATACCTATCCATTTTAAAGATTTAATAATTTGATCTTTGTATTCATCTTTAGATCTTTCTTTATCAGTGTCTTCTATTCTTAAGTGAAAAGAGCCTCCTTGGTTTTTAGAAAATAACCAATTAAATAGGGCAGTTCTTATTCCACCTATATGTAGCGGTCCCGTAGGAGAAGGAGCAAATCTTGTTGCTATTTTCGACATCTAAAATGTTTAGACTATTTTATTAAAAGTTTCTATATAAAGATACCAATATTCCTTGAACTTTTACTCTATCTGGACCAAATATTTTTGTTTCGTAATTTCTATTAGCACTTTCTAATGCTACTGTTTTGCCTTTTCTTCTAATTCTTTTTAACATTGCTTCGTGGTCATCAATTAATGCGACTACAATTTTTCCATTATCTGCAGTATCTGTTTTTTTTACAATTACAGTATCACCTTCATTGATACCTGCTTCAATCATGGAGTCTCCTTGAACTTTTAAACCAAAATATTCTCCATTTTTCTCTATATTACTTGGAAGAGGTATTCTAGCAACTTCATTTTGAATTGCTTCAACAGGAGTTCCTGCAGCAATATTTCCTAAAACAGGAATATCACTTCCATCATTTTTTTTTGAATTATCATCATCTAATCCACCTTTAATTACACTAGGTGAAAAACTATTATAAATATCATTTGCTGAGGCAGTTTCTGGTAGTTTCACCACCTCTAAAGCTCTAGCTTTATGAGCTAGTCTTTTAATAAAGCCTCTTTCTTCTAAAGCACTGATCAATCTATGTATCCCAGATTTTGATTTAAGATTTAAGGAATCTTTCATTTCTTCATAGGATGGTGATATTCCTGATGATCTCAACTTTTTGTTGATAAATAAAAGCAGGTTTTTTTGTTTTTTAGTTAACATAGAACAAATTAAGTACAAACATGTTCTACAAAAGTTCTTTAAATTAAACAATAGTAAAAAAAGCTAATAAAATCAGCATATATTTTACTATAAAACCGAAAAAATATTATTTTTCTCTAAATTTTTTAAAATTGATTCACCAATCAAAAAAGTATTAATTTTAGTCTTTTTCTTAATTTCTAATAAATCTTCTTTATTCTTAATTCCACTTTCTGAGATTAATGGTTGATTGTGCTTAACTAAAATATTGTAAATATCATAAGTTGTATTGATATCAGTCTTTAAAGTTTTTAGGTTTCTATTATTTATACCTATTAATGCTTCAGTAAACCTTAACGCGTTTTTTGCCTCGTTTATTGTGTGCACTTCAACTATCACGGTCATTTTTAATTTAATTGCTTCTTCATAAAGTTGAATGGCTTCTTCTTCAGAAATTCCAGCAAGTATAATTAATATTGCATCAGCACCATAACTTTTTGCAAGATGAACTTGAAATTTATCAAAGAAAAAATCTTTACATAAAATTGGTAAATCTATTTTTTGTTTAATTTTACTTATATGAATTAAGTTTCCTAAAAAAAAATCTTCTTCAGTCAATACTGATAAACATGTTGCATTATTTGATTTATATAATGTTGCTATATCAACTGGATTATAATCTTGAATTATAATACCTGCTGATGGACTAGCCTTTTTAATTTCTGCTATAATTGATATTTTGTTATTATTATGATTATTTATTATTTTATCTTTAAAATTTATAAAAGAATTATTTTCATTAATTTTCTCAGATAGTAAATCTATACTTATATCTTTTTTAAGATTATTAATTTTAATTTTTTTATTATCTAATATTTTTCTTAATATATTTTCAGACATTTTGTAATGATTTTAAATGGTTGTAGGTTTCTCCAGATAAAATAAAGTCTCTTACTTCATTATACGAATCTTTAAAATTTAAATGTTTTTCCATTACTATTAGCCCAGCCGCAGCATTTAAACAAACGGCTTTTGAAAAATCATTGTCTTCACCTTTAAATATTTCAATAATTTTTTTTGCATTAAATTTAGCATCATCACCTATTAACGTTTCAAAATTATCTGCGTTTACATTTAAGTCTTTTGGATCTATTATAATATCTGATAATTCACCATTTTTTAGTTGAACAATATTAGTTTTTTCGTATGGAGAAATTTCATCTAATCCATCTTCACTATTAACAATCCATGCGAATTTAATATCTAAGTTTTTAAGAGCATTAGCAAATATAGTAAGTAACTTTTTATCAAAAACTCCAACTACTTGCCGTTTTACATTAGCAGGGCTGCTTAATGGACCTATCATATTAAATATAGTTCTTTTTCCTATTTTTTTTCTTGTTGGACCCACATATTTCATTGTACTATGGTAATTAGGTGCGAACATAAATCCAAAATTATTCTTATTTATTTGTTCTTCAATTTCATTTGGTTCCAAATTAATATTAATATTTAATGCTTCCAAGACATCACCTGATCCACACTTAGAAGATACAGCTTTATTTCCATGTTTAGCAACCTTAACCCCCATACTTGCTAATAATATTGCTGAAGCCGTTGATATATTAAGCGTATTTTTACCATCACCACCAGTTCCACAAGTATCTACGCAATTTCCTATATTAACTCTTTTTGATTTATTTCTTAATACATATACCCCTCCTGCTATTTCTTCGGCAATCTCTCCTTTTGAAGATAAAAACATTAAAAAATCATAAATTTCTTTTTCAGAAGCTTTCCCTTCCATTATTGTTTCGAAGGCCTGTTTGCTTTCTTCAAAACTTAGATTTTTCTTACTTTGTAATTTTTCGATTAATTTTTTCATCTTTCTAATATAAAGTTTTTTAGAATTTTTAAACCATACTTTGTTTTAATACTCTCAGGATGAAATTGCACCCCATGGACATTATAATCTTTATGCTGGATGGCCATTATAATTTTACTATCTGTTTCTGCGGTTATTATTAAATCTTTTGATAAACTTTTTTTATCTACTATAAGACTATGGTATCTGGTAGCTTCAAATTTTTTAGGAAGATTGTTTAATATTCCTATTTTTTTTGAAATTATTGTACTAGTTTTTCCATGTACTAAATTTTCAGCCTGAATGATTTTTGATCCAAAAACTTGTCCAATTATTTGATGACCTAGGCATACTCCAAGAATTGGAATTTTTTTAAAAAGTTTTTTAACTATTTTTAGACAGTTTCCAGCTTGGTTTGGATTGCCTGGTCCAGGGGATATAACTATTTTGTTATATTTTTTCTTTATTATTTCTTCTGAATCAATTTTATCATTTCTAATTACATCAACGTGTGAATATGTAGATAAATAATGATATAAATTAAATGTAAAGCTATCATAATTATCAATTAAAATTATTTTCATAAAATTATTCTAACGCTTTAATTAAAGCTTTAGCTTTATTAACAGTCTCTTTGAACTCGTTAATAGGTTTGCTATCAGCTACAATTCCAGCTCCAGATTGAACATAAAATTTATTATTTTTAGAAATAGCAGTTCTTAAAGCTATACATGTGTCAAAATCACCATTTGCAGAAAAATATCCAATTCCACCTGCATAAACTTTTCTTCTAGTGCTCTCTAATTCATCAATTATTTCCATTGCTCTAATTTTTGGTGCACCTGATACAGTTCCCGCTGGGAATCCAGATAATAAAGTATCAAACTTAGAAAATTTTTTATTAAAAGTGCCCTCAACATTAGATACTATATGCATTACATGAGAATATCTTTCTATTTTAAAACTCTCAGTAACCTTAACTGAATTAATTTTAGATACTTTTCCTGTATCATTTCTGCCTAGATCTAAAAGCATTAAATGCTCTGACAATTCTTTTTTATCTCTTAATAAATCTTTTTCAAAAAATTTATCTTGTTTTTTATTTTTTCCTCTAGGTCTAGTGCCTGCTATAGGCCTTATTGTTATTTTATTATCTCTCAATCTTACTAAGATTTCTGGACTGGCACCAATAATCTGAAAATCTTTAAAATTAAAAAAATACATGAATGGTGATGGATTTGTCACTCTTAATTTTTTATAAATTTCTATTGGTTTTTTTGTTAATTTACATTCAAATCTTTGACTTAAAACTACCTGGAAAATATCACCAATTTTAATGTATTTTTTTGCTTTTTTTACATTTATTATAAATTTTTTTTTTGAAATATTTGATTTAATTTTTGATATTTTGGAAATATCAAAATTTGTATTTGATGATTCATAATTTGATAAAAAAACCATCTCTTCAATTTGTTTATTAATCTGCAAAAACTTTTCATTGAAATTTTTTATTTTTTCGTCGCTAAAAATATTTACTATAAAGTATAACTTTTTATCAACGTTATCATGAACTATAACATTTCTAGGTCTTAAAATTCTAGAATCAGGAATATTTAAATCATTTTTTGTACTATTGGGAATTTTCTCAATATATCTAATCACATCATAAGAAAAATAACCAGATAAAATTGAACTTATTGGTGGCAGACCTTTAGGTATTTCAAAATTAAAACTTTCAATAATTTTTTCAATATTTTTTTTAGGACTACCATTCAATTTTTTTGATTTTTTGTTATGTATTAATATACAATTTTTATTATTAAATTCCCATATTTTGTCAGGATTCTTTCCAAATATCGTATATCTTCCTTTTATAAAACCTTTCTCAATTGACTCAAATATAAAGCTATCTTTTTCAATTAAAAAATTATTTATTAAATTTTCAATTTCTTTTACTCCGTTAGTTTTTTTTGAATAATAAATGATTTGATTCTTTTTTCTCAAATATTGTGATTTAAATTTCCCTAAGCTTATATTAAGCATTTAATTAAAATTATTTTTTATTCTTTCTAAAGTATTTTTAAATACATCGATTTTATATTTTTTATTTAAAGATAAGTCATATGTGCTATAAATTTCTTCAATTATTTTATTATTTGATTTAGCAGAATAATTTTCATTATTAGCGTCATTTTTTAGTAAATCTTTAGTAAAAATATTATTTAATTTTGCAAGATATATTTTATTATTATTATCAGTTAATAAAGTAAAACTATTAACAGGAAGCGAATAAATCAATTTAACAGATTCTGCATCAAAAATTTCTAAATCAGTAATTGATTTAATAATTATATTTTGTATAAATTGGCGTCCTTCAGATATTTTTAAAAACTCTTTTTCATTTAATGTTTTGTTTTGTATTTTTTCAAATAAATCTTTGTTATAATCATACTTTTTTTTGAGAATTAAATTCTCTTTTACTCTTTCAATAAACTTTAAGTCAGATTTACTAGGTAATATTTTATTTATTTTAGATATTTCAAATAAAAGGTAGTAATCATTTTTATCAATTAATTGAACTTTATCTTCATTTTTTTTTTGATAAATTTCTTTTAAAATATCGTTTTGTTTTTGATCATTTTTGTAGTTACTAAAATATTCTAATTTTAAATTGTATTTTTTTTTTATATCTTCGATACTCAATCCATTTAAGATACCATTTTCTATTTCATCAATTTTTTTAAAGAAATCGTTATTAAATTCGTCAATTTCAATTAAATTTGATGGTTTTATTTTGGTATACGAAAAATCTATTATATCTTCTTTTAAATTCTCTAAATTATCATTAATAAATTCCTCAATTTCAGCCTCTGATGTGTCTGTACTATAAACATTCTCTAAATTAAAATAATCAACTTCTATTTTTTTTGTTTTATTAATGTATATTTTGTTATTTAAAAAATGTGGCGATCTAATTCCACCACCAATATAAGAAAATAATTTCTTCTTTAATTCTTCATTTTTAAATCTTATTTCAAATCCTGGAGCAGTTAAATTGTTTTCTAATAAAAATTTTTCATATTTTGTTCTAGAAAAATTATTTTTATCATTAAAAAAAACTTCATTATTTTTTATTTTGTTAGCTAAAGATCTATCAGATATAGAAATATTCAAATCATTGATTTCCATATCAAGTAACTTTTTTGATACTATTTTAGATAAGATATCTTCCAAAGCATTATTATTTATATTTTCTTTAATATATTCCATGTCCAATCCTGCTTGATTGATATAATTGATAAAATCTTGAGTTGAAATTGTTTCATTGTTTACTTTGGCAATATTATTAGTGTTACCTCCACTAAATACACTACCCATACCCCAAAAAACAAATGGTATTATAATTATAGTTATCAAAACACCTGCTAGTTTTGTATTTGAAAAACTTCTTAATTTATTTAACATATTATATTAATTGTTTATTTATTGATCTCTAAAAAACAAACCTATAAATTAAATTATTCTTTATGACAAATAATAATATGTATTTTATTGCAAATTGGAAAATGTATGGAAATATTGCTGATATTAACAAATCTAAATCACTAATAAAGTTAGCCAGCCTTAAAAAGTACAAAAAACATAAAATAGTTTACTGCCCACCCTATACTTTACTTAAATATTTCTATGATAAGATAAAAAATTCAAACATTTCAATCGGAGCTCAAAATTGCCATTCAAATTCAAATTATGCCCCATTTACTGGATCGGTTAATTCAAAGCTAATTAAATCTACTGGTGCAAAATATGTTATTTTAGGCCATTCTGAAAATAGAAGAAATGGTGAAAGTGATTTACTGATCAATAAAAAAATTCATTCAGCTATAAATGAGAACTTAAAAGTTATTTTCTGTGTTGGTGAAAAATTATCTGAAAAAAAAAAGAAAATTACTTATAAGGTTTTAAAAAAACAATTAAACAAAGGTTTGAAGAATGTTAAAAAATTTGAAAATATCATAATTGCATACGAACCTATTTGGTCTATAGGCACCGGCATAGTTCCAAAAAATTTTGAATTAATTAAAAATATCAATAGTATTAAAAAAATTTTATTTGAAAAAAAAAAACCTTCAAACCTAAAAATATTGTATGGAGGTTCAGTTAGTCCAAATAATGCAAAAGAACTTGCTCAAATAAAAGAAATAAATGGGTTTCTTGTTGGTGGGGCATCCTTAAAAGCAAAAAAATTCATTGATATAATAAAAAAATCAACTAATTAAACATCGTGGAAAACATAATATTAATTATAAATATAATACTTGCTGTTATTTTGGTTATTTTAGTTCTATTTCAGAAATCTGAAGGAGGAGCATTGGGAATAGGTGTATCCCAAGATAACTTTATGTTTTCAAGAACAGCAGGCAATTTTCTTACAAAAGCAACTGCCATTGTTGCAACTTTATTCATACTTTGCAGCTTAACATTAACGATTTTATCAAGAAGTGAATTAGCACCCACAACATCTGTAATTGATAAAATTGAGGAAAATTCAGATGATACACCCAAACTTCCGGAAAATTAGAAATTAATTCTTTTATTTTTTTAATTATGTGGCTATAACATAATTCCATGGCGCGATATATTTTTGTCACTGGCGGCGTGGTTTCTTCTTTAGGGAAAGGTTTATCATCAGCATCGTTAGCTTATTTATTAAAATCGCAAGGGTATAAAGTTAGATTGCGAAAAATGGATCCATATTTAAATGTAGATCCAGGTACTATGAGCCCCTTCCAACATGGTGAAGTTTTTGTTACAGATGATGGTGCGGAAACCGATTTGGATCTTGGTCATTATGAAAGATTTACAAATATTTCGTCAAGAAAATCTGACAATATAACAACAGGTCGTATCTACAGAGATATTATTAAAAAAGAAAGAAGAGGTGGTTATCTTGGCAAGACAGTTCAAGTAATTCCACATGTTACTGATCGAATTAAAGATTTTATTAAAAAAGATATTTCAGATGAAGATTTTGTAATATGTGAAATAGGAGGAACAGTTGGCGACATAGAAAGCCTTCCGTTTGTTGAGGCTATAAGACAATTTTCAAACGAACATGGAAAGTTGAAAACTTTATTTATTCACTTAACTTTTGTACCTTTTTTAAAATCTTCGGATGAAATAAAAACAAAACCAACTCAACACTCTGTTAAAGAATTAAGAAGCATAGGTATTCAGCCAGACTTAATTATATGTAGATCACAAAAATCAATACCATTAGACCAAAGAAAGAAAATATCTTTATTTTGCAACGTTCCTATTGAAAATGTAATAGAAACAGTAGACGTAAGAACAATTTATGAGGCTCCTATCAGTTTTTTTAATCAAAAACTTGATAAGCAAGTTTTAAATTACTTTAGATTAAAACCAAAAAAAAAGGCAGATTTATTACCATGGAAAAAAATTACAAAAATTACTTTAGACACAAAAAAATCAATTAATATTGCAATCATTGGAAAATATGTAAATTTAAAAGATGCGTATAAATCTTTAGATGAAGCACTTACTCATGGAGGTATTTCAAATAAAATAAAAGTTAATTTAATTAGAATAGAATCTGATAAATTAAGACCCAATCAAATATCTAAAAAACTAAGGAATGCATCTGGTTTGTTAATTCCTGGAGGTTTTGGCAAAAGAGGTACTGAGGGAAAAATTTTTGCAATTAAATATGCAAGAGAAAAAAAAATGCCCTTTTTAGGAATATGCTTTGGAATGCAGATGTCAATTATTGAGTTTGCTCGTAATAAATTGAAAATTAAAAATGCTGGATCGACTGAAATAGATAAAAATAGCTATCCTGTAGTTGGTTTAATAAATGAATGGAATAAAGATGGAAAAATTATCAAGGGAACAGATAAAGACTTAGGTGGCACAATGAGATTAGGCTTGTATGAGGCTAAATTAAGAAATAATTCTGCCATAAAAAGAATATACAAAACTAATTCAATTAAAGAAAGACACAGACATAGATATGAAGTTAATAACAATCTTAAAAATCAATTTGAAAAGAAAGGTTTAATTTTTTCAGGAATGTCACCGGATAATAATTTACCAGAAATAATAGAGCTTAAAAATCATCCTTGGTTTATAGGAGTTCAGTTTCATCCAGAATTTAAGTCTAGACCTTTGGCACCACATCCTTTATTCTCATCATTTATTAAGGCAGCAAAATCATTTAATGGAAAATAAATTAGTTAATTGCAACGGTTTAGAAATATCAAATAAAAATAAAATTTGTTTAATAGCTGGTCCTTGTCAGCTTGAAACAGAACAGCACGCAATTGATATGGCAGGAAAAATTAAAGAAATAGCTTCAAAATATAATATTGGATTTATTTACAAAACCTCATTCGATAAAGCTAACAGAACTAGCATTAAAGGAAAAAGAGGAGCAGGTTTAGAAAAATCATTGCCTATTTTTGATAAAATTAAAAAAGATTTAAATATTCCAATTTTAACCGATGTACATAATGAAGAACAATGTGAAGTAGTTGCAACTCACGTGGATGTTTTGCAGATTCCTGCATTTTTATGTAGGCAAACTGATTTATTAATAGCTGCAGCAAAAACGAATAAAATTGTAAATGTAAAAAAAGGTCAATTTTTAGCTCCATGGGACATGGTTAATGTTACAAAAAAAATATCAGATTCAGGTAATGATAATATTTTAGTAACAGAACGTGGTGCAAGTTTTGGTTATAATACTTTAGTATCAGACATGAGATCAATTCCTATAATGGCAAAAAATGGATATCCAATAGTATTTGATGCAACACACTCAGTACAACAACCTGGAGGTCAGGGAGAAAAAAGTGGTGGACAAAGAGAATTTGTTGAATACTTATCAAGAGCTGCAGTAGCCGTTGGTGTTGCTGCTATTTTTTTAGAAACCCATCAAGATCCTGATAGTGCACCTTCTGATGGACCAAATATGGTTCCGTTAAATAAATTAGATATATTAATTAATCAAATTGTTGAAATAGATAATTTTATTAAAAAAATTTAATGAGCAAAATTACAAAAGTAATTGCTAGACAAGTTTTTGATAGTAGAGGAAACCCCACTATAGAAGCTGAAGTTTTTTCAAAAAAAATAAGTGCTTCTTCTATTTGTCCATCTGGAGCATCAACAGGAACCTATGAGGCTTATGAGAAAAGAGATAAATCAAATAAAAAATATTTAGGAAAAAGTGTTTTAAAGCCAGTCTCTTTTATAAACAAAATAATATCTAAAACATTAAAAAATAAAAATGTTCATGATCAAGAAAGTATAGATCATATATTAATTAAATTAGATGGTACCAAGCAAAAAAGAAAAATTGGGGCAAATGCAATACTTGCTATATCAATGGCAGTTAAAAAACTATCAGCAAAGATAAGAAAGATACCTCTTTATAAATCTTTTATTGTAAAAAAAAATTTTAAACTTCCTTACCCTTTGATGAATATAATTAATGGTGGAGCTCATGCTAACAATGGTCTTCGTATACAAGAGTTTATGATTAGACCGGATAAAGCAAAATCGTTTACCGAAGGAGTAAGAATATGCTTTGTAGTAATTAGTAATTTACGTTCACTTATCAAAAAAATGGGTCATTCAACCTCTGTAGGCGATGAAGGGGGTTTTGCTCCAATGATAAGTGATAATGATGGGGCTTTAAAATTAATAGTGAGAGCTATAAAAAATGCAGGTTTTATAAATGGAAAAGATGTTTCTATATGTTTAGATGTTGCTGCAAACGAATTAATAAAAAAAGAAAAGTATTCAATTCATTCTAAAAAATATATTTCTGTTGATCAATCAATTCAAAAATACCTTAAATTAATTAAAAAATATAAGATAAAATCTATAGAAGACCCTTTTGGAGAGAACGATTGGACTGCATGGAGCAATTTTGTAAGTAAAACAAAAAATAAAATCCAGGTTGTAGGTGATGATCTTTTTGTAACTAATCTTGAAAGATTAAAAGTAGGATTTTTAAATTTATCTGCAAATTCAATTTTAATTAAATTAAATCAAATAGGAACTGTTACTGAAACATTAGAAGTTATTAAGTTTGCTCAATTGATTGGCTACAAAACAATTATTTCTCATAGATCAGGAGATAGTGAAGATACATTTATCGCAGACTTAGCAGTTGGAACCGACTCAAATCAAATTAAAACAGGATCACTAGCTAGATCAGAAAGAGTATCAAAATACAATCAACTTATTCGTATTGAAGAACAACTTGGAAAATCTTCTAAAATGAGCAATGTTAATTAATGATAGATAAAATAAAAAAAAATTACTTTATACTTATTATAACATTTTTAATTATTTATTTTTTTTTTAACTTGTTTGATGGGAATAGAGGTCTTATTTCTTATTTTGAAAAAAAAAATATTTATAATCAACTTAAAAATGATCATAAAGACCTCAGTGACAAAATAGAAGATTTAGAATATAAAAATTCACTTTTAACTGAAAATATAGATTTAGATTTTATCGAAACTTTAATTAGAGAAAAATTTTTATTTGGAAAAGAAGGTGAGACTTCATATATTATAAAAAATAATGGATTTAAAAATTAGACCAAGACACCCAGAAAAAGTTAATAAGCCTATCAATCCAATAAAAAAAAAACCTGAATGGATAAGATCAAAGCTTTTAAACAGTAAAGAATTTTTTCTAACCAAGACTATAGTTAATAAAAATAGTCTTGTAACAGTATGTCAGGAAGCTAATTGTCCAAATATAACTGAATGTTGGAGCAAGAGACATGCTACCTTTTTGATTATGGGAAAAACTTGCACTAGAGCTTGTGCATTTTGCGATGTAATAACTGGCAAACCTAAATCTCTTGACCCTTTAGAGCCTTTTAAAATTGCAAATGCTGTTAGAAAACTAAATTTAAAACATACTGTTATTACATCTGTCGATAGAGACGACCTGATGGATGGTGGAGCGAATCATTTTTATGAAATAATAATTGAAATAAGAAAACAAAATCCATCAACAACGATAGAAGTGTTGACTCCTGATTTTTTAAGAAAAGGTGAGTCATATAAAAAAGTGGTCGATGCAGTACCAGATGTCTTCAATCATAATATTGAAACAGTGCCAGGACTTTATAGACAAGTTAGACCTGGTTCTAGATATTATGCATCAGTAGAACTTTTAAATAATGTTAAAAAAATTAATAAAAACATTTTTACTAAATCAGGAATAATGGTTGGTTTAGGCGAAAATAGAGATGAAATTTTGCAAGTTATGGACGACTTAAGGTCTGCTAAAGTTGATTTTTTAACAATCGGTCAATATTTGCAACCTACTGCAAAACATCATCCTTTAGATAGATATTATAAACCTGAAGAATTTGATGAATTAAAATCCATAGCTGAGTCAAAAGGATTTTTATTAGTTTCATCATCGCCACTAACAAGATCATCTTATCATGCAGATAAAGATTTTGCAGTACTTCAGAAAAATCGAATAAATCAAACTAATGCCCAAAGCATCAGTTAAAAGATTAATCAAATGTAAAAAAGAGCAATTAATCGATCTTGTTCTTGATATTGAAAAATATCCACAATTTGTTCCTTTCTGTCTAGACTCTAAAATTTATGAAAAAAAAGAAAAGGATGATTTATTATTAATTATTGCAGATTTAACAATTGGAAAAGGTCCTTTTAAAGATACTTATAAAAGCGATGTTAAATTTAATAAAAAAGAAAATTCAATCTATGTAACTAATCTTGACGGTCCATTAAAACATTTGGAAAATAAGTGGCATTTTAAACAAGATAGTAATTTTACAGAAGTCTCATTTGACGTTGATTTTGAATTAAAGAACGATTTTTTAAACATTGTTATGACTAAATCATTTCAATTTGGCTTAGATAAAATCGCAGATGCTTTTCAAAAAAGGGCAGAAGACCTATTTAGCAAAGCTTAAAACTAAATTTAAAGCTTTATTTACTGTTGAAATCTGAATTGAATTTCTTTTCTTGCTGTTAAATAAGAATTTTTTAACTAAAGTTTTGTTTCTTTTTTTTATACCTATATAAACCAAACCAACAGGTTTTTGCTGAGTGCCACCTTTAGGTCCAGCAACACCAGTAATTGAAACAGAAATATTAGTTTTGCTAATTTTGTTGAGATTTTTAACCATAGATAAGCAAGTCTCATAACTTACGGCACCATGTTTCAATATTATTCTTTTAGGAACTTTAAGAATGTTAATTTTAGCCTGATTAGAATAAGTAACCAAACCAAGAGTAAATACTTTAGAAGATCCACTTATTGAAGTAATAGAACTTGAAAGCAACCCACCTGTACAAGATTCAGCTAAAGAAATTTTAAATCTTTTTTTACTTAATAATTTAACTACTTTTTGCGAAAGTTTTTTCATGATATAATAACCATATATAAAACTAGAACTGCTACTACATATAAGCCAGCACATACATCATCCATAATAACACCAAAGCTGTTCTTAAAATTTTTATCATAATAGCTGATAGGGTAGGGTTTGGCGATGTCAAATATTCTAAATAGAATAAACATTATAAAGTAAAATGTTAATACTTGGCTAGTTTCTTTTGTTCCTTCATGAGCAATTTCATAAAGACAAATAGGAATTGACTGTCCAATAAATTCATCAATTACTACTTCCTTTGGATCTTTATTATCTAAGTCTTTTATAAAAATATTTACAGCATAAAGAGAAACTAAAAATATAACTATAACACCAATCAAAACAATGTTTGGAGAAAATTTTAAAATGTGGAATAAAAAAAACAAAAATACTGTTGTTACCAAAGAAGCATAACTGCCGGGTATTTTTTTTAATTTTCCAATACCAAATAATGTAACAAATAAAAAATTTATATTATTCATATTTACTAATTGAAACTAGCGCTTCACAGGCAATAGCATTTCCCTTTCCTATCAACCCTAATTTTTCTACAGTTTTACCTTTAATGTTTATAATATTTTTTTCTATATTCATTAAATTAGATAAAGAATTAATTATTTTATTTCTATATTTTGATACTTTTGGTTTTTCACAAATTAAGTTAATATCTATATTATTAATATAAGAATTATTATTCTTCAAAAATGTAATTACAGGAGCAAGCATTTTAGGAGATCTAATATTTTTAAATTTACTTTTATTACTTGGATATAGTGTGCCAATATCTTTTTTCCTAACAGCACCAAGTAATGCATCAATAATTGAATGTATTATAACATCTCCATCAGAATGACCTCTTAAACCAGAATGAAATGGAATTTTTATACCACCTAAATATAGTTTTTTGTTTTTAACTAATCTATGAATATCAAAACCTATTCCGTAAAATGTTTTAATTGATGATTTAATTAAATCTGTTCTTTTTGTTATTTTTATATTTGCTTCCTCACCTTTAATAAATTTTATTTTTTTATTATTGTTTAAAAATAAAGCAGCTTCATCTGTTACAAGAATTTTATTTTTTTTTGATAAATTATATATAGCTTTAAAGTTAAAACATTGTGGGGTTTGGGTTAGTAGAACTTTTTCTCTTTTTAAATTAATTATTTTATTTTTGTTAATATATTTTATTGAATTTTCAGTTTTAATATAAGGAACTACTGCTTTGTTTTTATTTATATGTTTTTTTAAATTTTTTAATAAATTTATTGAAAAGTTAGGTCTTGCAGCATCATGAATAAATACATTTTTGAATTTTTTATTTTTAATAAATTCAAGTGCATTTAGTGAAGATTGATATCTTTCTTTGCCACCATTTATAATTTTTACTTTTTTATTTTTAATTTTAATTTTGATTTTGTTATTTGTCACAAGAACTATTTCTTTGAAAAGGTTTGAGTTTATTGCTTTATCTATTGAATGCATAAAAAGTGGCTTATTTTTATAATTTATGAACTGTTTTAAGGTTTTTGATTTAAATCTCTTACCTTTGCCTGCAGCTAATAGTATAAAGCAATTACTCATGTGTTTATTTTCAATATTTTTAATGTATTTTTAAATTATGTTAGCTTTGTTAAAAAGAAATTTATTTATAATAGTAATTTTTATTTTTACACTTTTATTAGCTTTTCTTACTTTTTTAACTTTTATAGGTAAAAGTTTTATAGAACTCAATGAAAATAATTTACAATACCTCTTAATAATAAATTTTTTTTTATTAATAATTTTTTTTATCTCAATATTTATTGATATAAAAAACTCTATTAAAAATAATATAAATGTAAGAGGTTCAGTAGCAAATAGAAAATATATTATTTCTTTTGCATTATTCACGCTTATACCATCTTTGCTTATTGCTATATTTTCCTTATTCATTTTTTCATTTGCTCTTGAAAAATACTTTGATCAAAAAATTACATTAGCAGTAAATAATTCTTATGAAATTGCAAAAAACTATTTAGAAGAAAAAAGAAATAAAATTGAATCTGAAATTGTATTGATAGCATTTGATTTAAATAAATATTCAGATTTTATAAAATCAGATCCTAAGAAGTTTCAGTCACTTCTAAACACTCAAAGATTAGTTAGAGATATAGATCAATTACATTTAATTGACCCTAAAGGAAATTTAATTCAATCTGCTATTAACTCTCCATACAAAAAAATAGAAGATAGAGCTATGAAAATGGTTTTAAATGATGAGAGACCTTTAAAAATTATAAATACATTTGAAAATAAATCAGCTGCTGTAATAAAGTTAACTAATTTTGAAAATACTTTTTTGTATGTTGTTAAATTTATAGATAAAAATATATCACAATATTTAATTAAATCTGAAGAAGCTGTTAATTTTTATTACACTGTTGAAAATCAAAGTCTTGGAATTAGAATTTCATTTGCCCTAATATATATTACTCTTGTAACTCTTTTGCTCTTTCTTTCAATTACAATAGCAATAAGATTTTCTTCTAGATTTTTTATATCCATTAATAATCTTATTACTGCATCTGCTAGTATAGGTGAAGGAAATTTAGATACAAAAGTTCCTGAAGTGAAAGCAGATAAAGAGATGGAAATTTTAAATAAAAATTTTAACTTGATGATAGATAAATTAAAATACCAACAAGAAAAATTACTTACAACTGAAAGACATGAAGCCTGGGAAAATGTTGCTAGGAAATTAGCACATGAAATCAAAAATCCATTAACTCCTATACAGCTTACTATAGATAATCTTAGATCTAAATATTTAAAGAATATTGAGGAAAGTAAAAAAATTAAATATGAAGATAGTCTTAAAACAATTCAAAAGCAAATTAAACAGATAGAAAATCTAGTTAATGAATTTTCTGATTTTGCAAGAATGCCAAAACCCTTAATTAAAAAAAATAATCTTCAGGATGTAATTAATGAAAATATAAATTTACTAAATAAAATTGATAAGGATATACAAATAAAATTTATTAATCATCTCCCAAATGATATTTTTATAAGTTTTGATTTGGAACAATTTAATAGATTATTTTTTAATTTAATCAAAAATTCTATAGAAAGTATTCATGAAAAAGCTCAAAAAGAAAGCAAAACAGAGAAAAATATAGATATAGAAATAAGGGGTAGAAGAGACTATATAATCATCAATTTACTTGATACAGGAATAGGATTTAAAAATAAAAATACTAAAGATTTAATTAAACCATATTTTACAACAAAAGAAAAAGGTACAGGATTAGGATTATCAATAGTTGACAAAATTATAAGTGATCATAACGGATCAATAAATTTTCTTAATAAAAAAAATGGAGCAAAAATACAAATAATCATTCCTAATAAATAATTTAAACAAATGTCAGCAGAAATATTAATAATAGATGATAATGTAGATATAAGATTTATTCTTGATGAATTAATTAAGGAATCTGGTTACAAAACTAGATTAGCTGCTAATTTTAACCAAGCATTAAGTGAAATAGATAAAAAACTTCCTGATGTTGCTATTATTGATGTTAAATTAGATAAAGGTGATAATGATGGTATTCAATTACTAGATCATATAAAAAAAAAAGACTCTGACATCCCGGTAATAATGATCTCAGGACATGCTAATATAGAGATGGCAGTAAATTCATTAAAATCAGGAGCTTTTGAGTTTATTCAAAAACCATTTAACAAAGAAAGATTATTAAATTTTGTAAATAGAGCTGTAGAAAATTATAATTTAAAAAATGAAAATAGAAAATTAAATAGTAAATTATTTCATTCTTTTGATTTAATAGGAAAAAGTTTAAACATAACTTCTATTAATGAACAAATACAAAAATTATCTCAATCAGAAAGTAGAGTATTTATTAGTGGTCCAACTGGATCTGGAAAAGAATTAATTTCAAGAAAAATTTATAAACATTCAAAGAGAAAAAATGGTCCTTTTATTATTATTAATGGCGCATTATTAGATACAAAAAAATATGAATTAGAGCTGTTTGGTGAAGAGAAAGAT
The DNA here is from genome assembly GCA_045567255.1 of Candidatus Pelagibacter sp. Lineage (GTDB taxonomy): Bacteria > Pseudomonadota > Alphaproteobacteria > Pelagibacterales > Pelagibacteraceae > Pelagibacter. Next base: position 88,805 of record JBJLDH010000008.1, read on the forward strand.
GATGGCTCAATAAGCTATGGTGCTTTCGAAAAAGCCTCAGGTGGAGTTTTGCTTATTGATGAAGTTACTGAAATCCCACTTGAAACTCAATCTAAAATATTAAGAGTAATAATAGATCAAAAGTTTAAACGTTTAAATGGTAATCATGATATCAGTGTTGATGTAAGAATAATTTGTTGTAATAGCAAAGATATGACTAAGGAAATAAAAAATGGAAACTTTAGAGAAGATCTTTATCATAGATTAAATGTTTTTAATATTAAAATTGAACCTTTGAATAAAAGAATTGAAGATATACCTTTGTTGATAGATTATTTTATAGATAATATTTGCAGAACATATAACTATAAATCTTTTTACATAAAGGATAATAATTATTTATTAAATTATGATTGGCCTGGAAATGTTAGAGAATTAAGAAATTTGATTGAAAGAATTGCAATATTATCTCCTGGAGAAAATAATGAAAAAATTATTACTATAATTAAGGAATCTTTATCTAAATCTATTGAAGATAATTTTTCAGTCACAGATACTTTATCAATACCTCTTAGAGAAGCTAGAGAAAGTTTCGAGAAAGAATATTTAATCTCTCAATTAAAAAAGTTTGGAGGAAATATCTCAAAAACAGCTAAGTTTGTTGGTATGGAAAGATCTGCTTTGCATAGAAAATTAAAAATTTTAGGAGTTAAAGATTTAAATTAATGAATATTATAATATGTGGAGCTGGTAGAGTTGGATTTACTATAGCAAAGTTATTAAGTGAACAGAATCATTCTATTACAATCATAGATCAATCTAGCGAGGATATCCAAAAAATCAATGAATCCCTTGATGTTAAAGCAATCGTTGGAAAAGCTACGTCCCCATCAGTTCTTGACAAGGCTAATACTAATGATGCCGATATGATAATTGCTGTAACAAGAAATGACGAAATCAACATGTTGGTATGTCAAATAGCATATTCAATTTTTAAGGTTCCAAAAAAAATAGCAAGAATAAGATCTCAAGAATATTTGGATCCTAAATTTTCGACTTTATTTAATAAAGAAAATTTACCTATTGACTATGTAATATCTCCTGAAATAGAAATAGCTAATTCGATTCAAAGAAAGTTAGAAGCCCCAGGAGCTTTAGATAATGTTCCTTTTGCAGAAAATAAAGTAAAACTATTAGAAATTTTAATAGATGAAAAATGTCCTATTTATGGAATTAAGTTAAATGACCTAACTAAAAAATTTCCAAAACTTAAAGCTTATATTTTAGGCGCAATAAGAGAGGATAAATTTATAATTTTAAAAAAAAATGACTCTTTAAAACACAATGACAAAGCTTACGTAATGGTAGGTTCAAATAAAATACAAGAAACTTTAAGAGTATTTGGTCATAATGAAACTATTTCTAATAAAATTCTTATTATTGGAGGTGGCAATATTGGATTTAATTTAGCAAAAAATATCGAACAATCATTTGAAGATGCTAGATTGAAAATTATTGAAAAAGATAAGAATAGAGCAGAATTCATTGCAAGTGAATTAAACAATACAATTGTTATAAATGGCAATGGGTTAGATGAAGATGTTTTAAATGAAGTCAATCTTGAAGAAGTTGAAACAGTTATAGCTTTAACTAATGATGATGAAGATAATTTGATGGTCAGTGTTTTGGTTGAAAAATATTCTAAAGACAAAAGAACTATGGCCTTAATCAACAAGCCAAATTATTCTTTATTACAATCATCACTAAGAATTGACGATTTAATTGATCCGAGAATGAATACAGTATCAAGTATATTAAAACATGTTCATAAAGGCACAATTGAAAATGCATATAGTATTTTAAATGGAGAATATGAAGTCATAGAGGCTGAAATAATAGAATCTTCTGAGCTAATTAATAAAGAATTAAAAAATTCTGATTTACCTGATGAAATAAGAATTGGATCTATAATTAGAGGTGAAGAAATAATTATTCCATCTTCTAATTATATATTTCAAAAAAAAGATATAGTTATTCTTTTAGCTAAAAGAGATGAGTTACCAACGGTTGAAAATATGTTTAGAATTAGTTCAATCTAATTTTAATGAGTAGATTTAGTTTAATATATATAGGTAGTTTTTTAATCTTACTAAGTATTTTTTCATTTTTTAATATCATTTATTCATATTATTTTAATATATTTTTAAATGTTGATGCTTACACATATAGTTTTTTTATTTCATTAATTTTGGGATTATTTTCTATTTTCTTTAAAAAAATTAAATTTAAAAAAATTTCAATATTTGAAAAAATTATAACAGTATTATTTGGTTATTTATTTTTTCCACTAATTATTTCAATACCATTTTATTTAAGTATAAATAATATCTCATTTTTAAACTGTTATTTTGAAGCAATTTCTGGATTTACTTCTACAGGTTTTACAATTTTTGAAAATATTAAACAAATTGATACTAGCTTAATATTGTGGCGATCTACTTCTCAATGGATAGGAGGTTTATATTTTCTTTTTTCACTTCTTTTATTAATTGATATTTTTGATGAAAATTTAAAAAAATCAGTAACTAATTATATATCTTTCAACTCATCTGAAGTTATAAAACAATCACTAAAAATAATAATTTTATATGCTTTAATTACAATCGTAATTTTTTTATTATTAAAATTAATAAATCTAAGAACTTTTGATGCATTTAATTTTTCTTTTACAATCATCTCTTCTGGTGGATTTTTATCTATAAATAACTTTGATAATTTATTTGTTACAAACTTTAGTAAAATAATATTATCCGTATCAATATTGTTTTCATATTTTAGTTTATTTTTTATATATAATTTAATTTTTTTTAAAAAAAGGAATATTAATTATTTAAGTGAAGATTTTTACTTGGTTATCTATCTTCTTATTATTATTTCATTTATTTTTGTTTTTTTTAATTTCGATAATAATTTTTTAAATATATTAGTTTCAATTGTAAGCAGTGTATCTAATTTAGGAATTTCTTTTAATGACACACCAAAAAATTTATCTTTTATTTTCTTAATTCTAGTAATTATTGGAGGTTCTTTTTTTTCAACAAGTTCAGGTTTAAGAGTAATTAAAGTTTTATCTTTAATTAAGTTTTCATTAAATAATTTATTATCTCATAGCAAACCAAAACAAGTTTATTTAAATAAAGTTGCATTAACTAAATCAAATACAAATAATAATGATATAAATAAATATTTTTTAACGATAATAATATTTTTAATTTCATTATTTACCATAACTTTGTTGCTGACCATTTCCGAAATTGATTTAGAAAATGCTTTTAAAATCGGAATACTTACAATAATGAACACAGTTAATTCTTCTATGTATGGTGTTGCCGACTTTGATTTTTATAATTTAAGTATTTTTGCCAAATTTACACTTATCTTATTTATGATAATTGGTAGAATAGAGTTATTAACAATATTTATTTTATTTAAAAAATTCCTTTTCAAAAATTAATTAAGTATTATAAATCTAGTTAACTGCGCCCTTAGCTCAGCTGGATAGAGCAACGGTTTTCTAAACCGTAGGTCGGAGGTTCGAATCCTCCAGGGCGCGCCATTAATGTCTAGTTTTGTACATTTTTTGGTATTGATGAATAGTTAAGTTTCTGCTTTACTCCTTACAATTCAAATTAAGTTTTGAATTATTTGTTAACAAATAAATAATAAACAAGAGGAAGAAATAATGTTTAAATTAATAAAACAATTAACTTCTTTAGTTGCTATGATTGCGGTTCTATTTACTTTTACGACTGGAACTATGGCTGCTGGGAAGTCAAAAACTCTAAAAAATACTACAAAAAAAGGTTTTGTAAGATGTGGAGTTTCTCAAGGTCTTCCAGGATTTTCTAACGCTGATGCTGCGGGAAATTGGACTGGTGTTGACGTTGATGTATGCAGAGCTGTAGCTGCTGCTGTACTAGGTGATGCAAGTAAAGTTAAATTTACTCCACTAAGTGCTAAAGAAAGATTTACTGCTTTAACATCAAATGAGATAGATATCTTATCAAGAAACACTACTTGGACACTTTCTAGAGATGCTGACATTGGTCTAACTTTCGTAGGCGTAAACTTCTATGATGGTCAAGGTTTTATGGTTAGAAAAAATTCAGGTTATTCATCTGTGAATGATTTCAAAGATGGTATATCTGCATGTACTAACTTAGGAACAACTACTGAGCTTAACATGAGAGATTTCTTTAATTCAAAAGGAATTAAATATGAGCCAGTAACTTTCGAAAAAGCCGATGAAGTTGTTGCAGCTTATGATGCTGGAAGATGTGATACTTATACTACAGATAAATCTGGTTTAGCTGCTCAAAGAATTAAATTGAGCAATCCAGATGATCATGTTGTACTACCTGAAACTATTTCAAAAGAGCCTTTAGGCCCTGTTGTACGTCAAGGTGATTCTGTTTGGGAAGACATCGTAAGATGGTCTCTAAACGTTATGATCGAAGCGGAGGAGTATGGTGTTAATTCTGGTAATGCAGATTCTATGAAATCTTCTGATAACCCAGCTGTTAAAAGATTAGTTGGAGCAGAAGGTGAATTAGGGGCAGCTTTAGGTCTAGATAATGACTGGAGTTTAAGAATTATCAAGCAAGTTGGTAACTATGGTGAAAGTTATAAAAGAAATATAGCTGACACAGGAATCCTTCCTGACAGAGGTCCAAACGAATTATGGACAAAAGGCGGAATTCTTTACGTTCCACCAGCAAGATAATTTTTATCTTATAAATTAAATAAAAAGGGCTAGATTTTTCTAGCCCTTTTTTTTATAAATCATACAGACTAGTGAACTTTAATTTTAAAAAAATACTGCCTCAAACACTCACAATACTAGTGGTAATTCTAGTATTTGGATTTTTTACCTATAATGCTCAAGTAAATATGGAAAATAGAGGCATATCATTTGGTTATGGTTTTTTATCTCAAGAGTCTTCATTTGATGTTCAGTTTTCATTAATTGAATTTGATGGTTCTCATTCGTATTTTAGAGCATATTTAGTCGGTTTACTTAATACTATTTTAGTTTCAGTAATTGGAATAATATTAGCAACAATAATTGGTGTTGTTGTTGGTATAGCAAGATTGTCTAACAACTATCTCATAGAAAGAACAGCTGCTGTTTATGTAGAGTTTTTTAGAAATATTCCTTTATTATTACAAATTTTTTTTTGGTATTTTGCTGCATTAAGAGCATTACCTTTACCTCAAAAAGCAGAGCCTATGTTAGGAGTATTTTTCTTAACAATTAAGGGATTTTTCGTACCAGCTTTTTTATGGAACAACTTAGATATTTTTATTTATTCAATTATAGCAGCGACAATATCGATAATATTTGTAAGGATATATGCTAGAAAAAAACAAGAAAACGAAGGTAAACAAACACCAGTTATATACATTTCAGTTGGCTTATTATTAATTTTACCTCTTTTGAGTTTTTTATTAGGTGGCACTAGTTTTTCTGTTGAAATCCCTGTTTTAAAACAAATGTCTCAAACTTCATTTACTTATGAAGGAGGTATTGGGTTACCACCTGAACTGATAGCATTAGCCCTTGCTCTATCCTTATACACTGCAACATTTATTGCTGAATGCGTAAGAGCAGGAGTTCAAGGTGTTGGAAAAGGTCAAAAAGAAGCTGCTGCTTCTATTGGATTAACCCCAAACCAAGTATTAAAATTAGTTGTTATGCCTCAAGCATTGAGAATAATAATTCCACCAACAACTAATCAATATTTAAATTTAACAAAAAATTCTTCATTAGCCGCTGCTATTGCTTACCCTGATTTAGTTTTAGTTTTTGCAGGTACCGCTTTAATGCAAACAGGTAGAGCAATTGAAATTGTCTCTATTACAATGTTAACGTATTTATCATTAAGTATATCCATCTCTATATTGATGAACTGGTATAATAAAAAAATAGCGATTAAAGAAAAATAATGAATAAAATTAATTTTTTAAAAACTGATAAAAATAATCTACAAGCTTATTTGTATGTTGGAGCTTTATTATTTTTTATTAGTATAATTGATGTATCCTTAAGTTCATTTTATAATATTAACTTAACATCATTTTTACCTGGTTCTATCAGTTTTATTTTACCATTAGTTGTGGGTTTTGTTGGCTTACATCTGATTAGAATTGAATATTCTGGTATAAAAAAACTAGATTTGCTAAATAAAAATATTAATACTAATTCATTTAATGCCTTTTTATCATTAATTATTATTTTTGTTGTAATCAAATCATTGCCTCCACTACTTAGTTGGTTTATTTTAGATGCTAATATAGCTGGTGACAGCAAGGATGCGTGTACTGGTAGTGGTGCTTGTTGGACGTACATAAAAATTTGGTTTAATAGATTTATGTACGGTATGTATCCAAATAATGAGCAATGGAGAATTAATTTATCATTTATATCTCTGGGATTTCTCGGAACAGTTGGTTTTTTTGCTACAGAAAAATTTAAAAAATATTTAACTTTATATTATGTAGTTATTTATCCATTTTTAGCATTATTATTCATCTATTTTTTTATTTCAGGTGGACCAATATTTTTTGATTTTTCTTATGGAATAATTGCTTTAGTTGTATCGATTGTATTAGGTTTCTTTATTCCATCTAAATTTAAAATGTATTACTTTATAATAGTTCCCATTACTATTTACATTTTATTAAAGTATGTTTTTTTTTATGAGGAATTAATAGAATTAGGAAAACTAGAATCTCTTGAATGGGTTGAAACAGGCGCGTGGGGAGGATTGTCATTAACGTTCATTGTATCATTTTTTTGTTTAATATTTTGTTTCCCAATAGGATTATTTTTATCTTTAGGTAGAAGATCTGATTTATATATAATTAAATATATATCCATAGGTTTTATTGAATTTTGGAGAGGCGTACCGTTAATAACAGTTTTATTTATGTCTTCAGTAATGTTTCCAATGTTTTTACCTGAAGATATGTTTATTGATAAATTGGTAAGAGTAATTATAGCTATTTCTTTATTTGAAGCCGCATATGTCGCTGAAGTCATAAGAGGAGGATTACAAGCTTTACCAAGAGGACAATATGATGCTGCTAAATCACTAGGTATGGGATATTGGAAAATGCATATTTTTGTAATTTTACCTCAAGCTCTTAAATTAGTAATTCCTGGAATTGCAAATACTTTCCTAGCATTAGTAAAAGATACACCTTTAATATTTGTAGTTGGTTTATTAGAAATTGTTGGCATGTTAAATTTAGCAAAAACAAATCCTAAATGGCTTGGTTTTGCAATGGAAGGATATGTATTTGCTTCAATAGTATTTTTTATTATTTGCTATGCAATGAGCAAATATAGTTATAATTTAGAACAAAAATATAAAACAGAGAGATAAATAATGTCAGATCCAATAATTAATATCAAAAATATGAACAAATGGTTTGGAGACTTTCAAGTCTTAAAAGATATTAATCTTGATGTTGAAAAAAATAAAAAAATTGTAGTATGCGGCCCATCCGGTTCGGGTAAGTCTACCTTAATTAGATGCATTAATAGACTTGAAGAACATCAAAAAGGAACAATTGTAGTTGATGGTACTGAATTAACAGAAGAAACAAAAAATATAGAACAAATTAGAGCTGAAGTAGGAATGGTATTTCAACAATTTAATTTATTTCCACACTTATCAATTTTAGACAACTGTACACTTGCACCTATTTGGGTAAAAAAAATGCCCAAAAAAGATGCTGAAGAATTAGCTTTAAACCAATTAAAACAAGTACAGATAGATGATCAAGCGCATAAATATCCAGGTCAACTATCAGGAGGACAACAGCAAAGATGTGCAATTGCTAGAGCTTTGTGCATGGAGCCAAAAATAATGCTTTTTGATGAGCCAACATCTGCTCTTGATCCAGAAATGATTAAAGAAGTCCTGGATGCTATGGTAAATCTTGCCAAAGCAGGGATGACAATGATTGTGGTTACACACGAAATGGGATTTGCAAAAGAGGTTGCAGATGAAGTAATATTTATGGACGAAGGTATGATTGTAGAAAAAGCTGACACCAAAGAATTCTTTGCTAATCCAAAAAACGATAGAACTAAGCTATTTTTGAGCCAAATACTTTAGAATTATTTTAGAAAATACTAAAAAACTATCTTGACAGGATTCTATAAATCTAAAATTTAAGAATATTATAAATATTTTTTTACTTGCATTAACAAATCTATTTCTATTAACTAAGTAAAACATTTTATTTAAAGAGGGGTCTTGAATGGAAGAAAATTTTAACAAACATCTAGGTAATAAACTAAAACTTAGAAGATTAGCACTTGGTTTAACACAAACTAAAGTTGCAAAAGCAATTAACGTAACATTTCAACAAATACAAAAATATGAAAAGGGAACTAATGGAGTTAGTTCAATAAGATTATTACAATTATCTAACTATTTAAAAGTGCCAATTAACTATTTCTTTGAAGATTATTCAGATTACTTGATAAATATTGAAAAAGCTAAAGAGGGTCACATGAATGTTAACTATAATTTTTTAATTAAGGTTTATTCAGAATTGACCCAGGATCAAAAAATTAAATTTAGTAAAAATATTCAGATATCAGGAAATAATATTTCTAAAGTAGGATAATTTAAATTTTATGGCTCCCCGGGCAGGACTCGTACCTGCGTCCAATTGATTAACAGTCAATTGCTCTTGTAAAATGTTTGTTTGAGAAACAATATTTTTATAGTCATACAACATAAAGTAAATAAATCTAAACACATATCGCACAAAACATAAGTAGATAAAAAGTATTATTTTCATATTTCAAAAAATTTATTTTACACATCTCTTTAATGTGTTTAAATATTTATTGAGAATTTTTTATACTTAAGTAATTTTAAAGTTTAAAAATAAATATGATAAGAGCTTTATTTATAATAATTTCATTTATATTATTTTCAACTTCGATAGCAAACTCTAAATATGGAGCTCAAATATCTCAAAAAGATTATTTTTCTATTTTCAACAAGTATGGAATCAAAAACAGAGATAGTGTTCAAAATATAATTAATAAATGTATTAATAAATTTGGAAAAGAAAATATAAGAGTCACCACTAACAGCAAAGGTGAAAAAATTGTAAATCACTACAAATTAGATTCTTTTTTAAATTGTACATATGAAAACATACTTCAAAAAATTAAACCAATAGCAGCAGTAAATAGCCTTAAATCAAAAAAACTTGAAGAATTCATTTTAAATAATGAACTAATATTTAATGACGGTAAAGGAAATGGAAAAGTCACATATATTTTTAATAATGATGGTTATGAAATTTTTAAAGATGGAAAAAAAATAGGTAATGATGGATGGAGATTTAGCAAAACAAAACAATTAAGAGTTTTTATGGACGGAGAGAAAACTACATGGCGTATCTCTAAAAACTTTTTAGCACTATCAATTAAAAATAAATCTAAAAAAACAGTACCATATTTTCTCGAATGGGAAAATAAAGAGGTAGCAAACAAAAGAAGAGAAAAACTAATAGCAGAAGAAAAACGTAAAGAAGAAGAGAGAATAGCAGAAGAAAAACGTAAAGAAGAAGAGAGAATAGCAGAAGAAAAACGTAAAGAAGAAGAGAGAATAGCAGAAGAAAAACGTAAA
>JBJLDH010000009.1:0-28987 GCA_045567255.1 Candidatus Pelagibacter sp.
TATAAACCATAAGCAAATTAGAGATGGTATAACCATTACTGTTGTTAATACGAAAAATGTTCCCCAGTCTCCATTTAACCAGTCAACTAATGCTCCAGAAGATGAAGCAAGCGTTGTTCTTCCAGCCGTTCCAATTGATGCAAGCAATGCATATTGTGTTGCTGTATAAGTTCTATCAACTAATAATGATATAAAAGCAACAAAAGCAACCGTTGCAAAAGCAGCTGTAATATCATCGGCTACTACAGCAATTGCAAATAATAATTCAGATTTGCCAGTCCAAGCAAGAATAGCAAATAGCAAATTAGTTAAAGCCATTAAACCTCCTGCAAAGAACATTGTTTTGATAGTTCCCGCTCTCATTGCCATGATGCCTCCCAACAATGTGAAAACGACAGTTGTAATCCATCCGAGTCCTTTTGAGTAAATAGCAATCTGACCCTTAGAAAACCCAATTTCTTTGTAAAAAACAATAGACATACGTCCAAGAAACGCCTCTCCAATCTTAAATAAGAAAACAAAACCTAATATTCCTACTGCAATAGCGAACCCATTTTTTCTAAAGAAACTAATTATGGGTCCACCAATAGTTCCTGTAATGTAGGCAATGAATGTAGTTATAATATTTCTTGAACCAAGCTTTCCTTGTATCAATTTATCAGTTTCTCTTTGTCTTGCTTGTCTGTTATTTTTTATTGGTTCATGAACAAACATCAAACCTATATTCATCAGAATTATCACAACTCCTAATACTAGAAATGTAGCTTGCCAATAATCTGATATACCTATTTTTTCAAAATACTCTGCAGTAAACAATGCGATAACTCCCCCTAGCTTATAACCTGTCCACCAGCCAACAACAGCCATTGCAGCACCGGCTGCCATAGACTTTCCTTCATTTGCATTTATTTGTTCAATTCTTAAAGCATCAACTGTTATGTCTTGTGTAGCAGATGCAATTGCTATAATTAATCCAACAGTAATTAATAATGCTAAGTTTTGAGTCGGATTTATAAAACTCCAAACTATTAAACTTAACAAAATTGCAATTTGCATTAAAACAATCCAACCTCTTCTATGTCCAAGTTTTTTAGTTAAAAATGGTACTTGAATCCTGTCTATTATTGGTGCCCATAAATAATTAAAGGCATAAACACCAAAAATTAATCCAGCCCATCCAATAGTTGATCTGCTAAGACCTTCTTCCTTTAGCCACAGACTTAAGCTACTTGCTATTAGTACCCAAGGGAAACCACTTATAGCTCCAAGAAGTAAAATTCTTAACATTCTTACATCTCTGTAAACTAAAAATGATTCTGTCCAGCTATGTTTTTTTTTAATCGTCAATATTTTCTCCAAAAAGAAGGTATAAACAATACTAATACAGCAAACAATTCTAATCTACCTAAAATCATTGCAATACTTAAAATCCACTTAGAAAAATCAGTTAATTGAGAAAAATTTCCATTTGGACCTATAATTCCTCCCAAACCAGGGCCAACATTTGATATTGATGTAGCCGCAGCAGATATGGCAGTAATAAAATTTAAGCCATCAATTGACAGCAAAGCAGTAACAATAAAAAAAATTAATATATATAAAAATATAAATGAAATAATTGAACCCATAAATTTTTCATCAATATTATTTTTATCATATTTAATATTAAATATTCCTCTTGGATAAATTATTTTTTTTAGTTGATTAGATATAAATTGAAATAAAATTTGAACTCTAAAAATTTTAATACCACATGCTGTTGAGCCTGCACACCCACCTATAAACATCAATATTAAAAAATACATTAATGGAAAAGAACCCCAATTACTAAAATTCTGTGTAACGTATCCTGTTCCAGTAAGAATAGACACTACATTAAAAGTAACTTCTCTTAAATTAATTTCAAAAATACTTTGATTTTTTATTGATAGATAAGCAAACATTAAAAAAATTGAAAATATAATTATTTTAAAAAAAGTTTTTATTTGAGTGTCTTTTAAAAAAATTTTCTTATCTCCATTTAAATATTTAATATATGCTATAAATGGAATGCTTCCCAAAATAATAAATATAATTGAAGTTAGCTCAATTAATGGGCTATTAAAATAACCAATTGATTCATTATAATTTGAAAATCCACCTGTTGCTATAGTTGTCATAGAGTGAACAATACTATCAAAAAATCCCATTCCAAAAATTTTGTAAAATATTGAACATATAAAAGTTAAAGAGACATAAATTAAAATTAATCGTATAGAAATTTCTTTAGATTTTGGTAATATTTTTTCAGGAGTGTTACTTGTAGAAATTACAAATAATTGCATTCCACCTATATTCATAATTGGCATCAAGGTTATTGCCATTACGATAATTCCTATTCCACCTAACCACTGTAGCATTGCTCGCCACAATAAAATCGCTTTTGGAGTCTCATTCAAATTAGTTATTATTGTTGAACCAGTAGTTGTTATACCCGACATACTTTCAAAAAATGCATCGGTAAGACTTAATTCTATATTGGAAAAAATAAATGGAAGTGATCCAAATATTGCTATGCTCAACCAAGATAGAGCTGTCAGAAGAAAAGCTTGAGGCAAACTTAGTTTTTTATTGTGATCAAGATTAGATAAAAAAAACAATACTCCAAATATTATTGTAATTACTCCTGAACTTACAAATCCAGAGTCAATTTGATCATAAAAAAATTGAGCCATAATAGGCACTATCATTGATAGTCCTAAAATAATTTGCAAAATACCTAATGTAAAAAATACTGTTTTATAATTGGACATTTTGAATGAACATTATTTTATGGTAAATAAATTTCAACTCTATAAGAATTATTAAAAACGTTATTTTATAAGTATTTACACTGTTGTGATTGATAAAGCTAACATAGATAAAACAAATGCTTGGCCTTTTGTAGAGGCAAAAAAAATCCTAAGAGAGAGAGAGAAAAATATTGAAGTTAAAGGTAAAATAGTTCTTCAAACTGGATATGGTCCAAGTGGACTTCCACATATTGGAACATTTGCTGAGGTAGCAAGAACTTCTATGGTTGTAAATGCTCTTAATCACCTTACCGATCTTCCAAAAGAAATAATAACATTTTCTGATGACATGGATGGTCTAAGAAAGATTCCAGACAACATCCCTAATTCAGAAAAACTTCAGCTAAATCTACATAAACCATTAACCCAGGTTCCGGATCCTTTTGAAAAGTTTAGTAGTTTTGGCGAACATAACAATGAAATGTTAAAGAATTTTTTAAATAATTTTAAATTTCAATATATATTTAAAAGTTCAACTGAATTATATAAATCTGGTTTTTTTAATTCTACTTTAAAATTAATTTTAGAAAACTATCAAGAAATAATGGATATAATAGTTCCCACTCTTGGAAAAGAAAGACAAAAAACTTATTCTCCATTTTTACCAATTTGCCCAGAGACAGGTTATGTTTTGGAAATACCAGTTATAGAATTAGATACTAAAAACTCAAAAATAGTATTTGATAATAATGGAAAAAAACTTGAACAAAGTATACTAGATGGACACTGTAAATTACAATGGAAAGTTGATTGGGCAATGAGATGGTATGCTCTTGATGTTGATTTTGAAATGTATGGAAAAGATCTAATTGAAAGTGCAATTTTATCAACTAAAATTATAAGATTGCTCGGCAAACCAAATCCATCTGGATTTGCTTACGAACTGTTTTTAGATGAAAAAGGAGAAAAGATTTCTAAATCAAAAGGAAATGGAATAACCATTGATCAGTGGTTAGAATATTCATCACCAGAAAGTTTATCGTTATACATGTACCAAAATCCAAAAAGAGCTAAAAAACTATATAATGAAGTAGTTCCAAAAGCTGTAGATGAATATTTAGATTTCATAGAAAAAGGTAAAAATCAAAACGAATTACAAAAACTGATGAATCCAGTCTGGCATGTTCATAACGGTAAAATGCCTACTGAAAATTCAATTATGTCTTTTTCAATGTTATTAAATTTAGTTGAAACTAGCAATGCAGATTCAAAGGAATTACTTTGGAAGTTTGTAAAAAAATATAAAAAGGATATCTCTGAAAGTAATTATCCAATATTTGATAATTTAATTGATTATGCAATTAAATATTTCAATGATGTTATAAAATCAAAAAAAGTTTATAAAAAACCAAATGAAAAAGAAAAAGCTGCATTAGAAGCTTTAATTGCAGTTCTTGATAAGTGTAATGACAGTATGAATCCAGAAGATATACAAACGAATATTTATACTGTTGGAAAAGAAAATGGTTACAAAGCAAATCTTAGAGATTGGTTTAAGCTTATTTACGAAGTTGTTTTCGGTGATGAAAATGGACCAAGAATGGGTTTTTTTATAAGCTTTTTTGGAGTGCAAGAAACTAAGGAGTTGATAAAAAATAAATTAAGTAATGTTTAATTTTTTAAGACCATTTATATTTAAATTTAGCCCAGAGATTGCTCATTCTTTAGCCATTAAAGCATTAAAATTAAATAATTTTCCAATAAATAAAATCATAAAAAGTGAACTATTAGAAACTAACTTTTGTGGAAAAAAAATTTCTAGTCCAGTAGGTATTGCTGCTGGATTTGATAAAAACGCAGAAGTTTATAATCCTCTATTTAATCTTGGTTTTGGTTTTGTAGAGGTTGGCACTATTACCCCAAAACCGCAGTATGGAAATCCAAAACCTAGAGTATTTAGATTGGAAGAAGATGAAGCTTTAATAAATAGACTTGGATTTAATAATTCTGGATCCGAAGAAATTAGATCTAGAATTTCTAAAGACATTAAAAAAGGAATACTTGGAATAAATATAGGACCTAACAAAAATGCCGAAAATAGAATAGAGGATTATATTAATTGTTTTAAGAAATTTCACAGTTTAGCTGATTACATAACAGTCAACATTTCTTCACCAAACACAGAAAATCTTAGAGATTTTCATAACTATGACGAACTTAGTTCGTTGATAAAAGAATTGAAAAATGAAAAAGTAAAATTGAATTCAAAAGTACCAATTGCAGTAAAAGTATCCCCAGATTTAAATGATAAACAAATTGAAGTTGTTTCAAATATTCTATTAGATCAGAAAATAGAAATTATCATTATTTCAAATACTACAGATAAAAATAGAAATAAATTGAACAATATTAATAAATTAGAAAAAGGAGGTCTCTCCGGCAAACCTCTAAATGAGGTTTCAAATAACGTAATTACTAAATTTTATAAACTTTTTGGTAATAAGATAAAAATAATTGGAGTAGGAGGAGTAGATTCAGGTGAGGCCGCTTTTGAAAAAATCATCAGAGGAGCTAGTCTTGTTCAGCTTTATACTGGTATGGTTTATAAAGGCCCAGATATAGCTTCCTCAATAAGTTCTGAATTAATTGATATATTGAAAAATAAAGGTCTTAAAAATATTTCAGAGGCTGTAGGAACAAAATATTGAACTTGACGCATTAAGATTCAGATCCTATACAGTCTCATTATTTATGTCTAAAAAATGCGAACTTACTGGAAAAAATCCTCTTAAAGGACATAATGTTAGTCATGCTAACAATAAAACTAAGAGAAGATTTTTACCAAATTTAAAAAAAGTAAAGTTTAAAAGTGAAATTTTAAAAAAGAGCTTGAAGCTTACGGTATCAAATGCAGGGGTTAGATCAGTAGATAAAAAAGGTAGTTTTGATGAATTTATGAAATCTGTAAAATCTAAATATCTATCTCCAAGATTAAAAAAATTAAAAAAATCATTACTCGTTAAATCAGCTTAATGAATAAAAAATTCATTTTACTCTCATCTATTATGGGAGTTGTTGTTTTATCTTCAAATTTTCTAGTTCAATTCCCAGTAAATTATTATGGACTGCATAAAATATTAACATATGGAGCTTTCAGTTATCCTATAGCTTTTTTAATAACAGACCTAGCAAATAGAACTTATGGAAAAATTATCGCCAGCAAAATAGTTTACTTTGGTTTTTTAATTGGAATTGCATTTACCTTATTTGTTTCAACAAATTTTGCTGATCTTATATCAATAAGAATTGCTATTGGTTCAGGTTCAGCTTTTTTAATTGCACAATTACTGGATGTCCAAATCTTTGATAAGTTAAGAAAAAATATTTGGTATGTTGCTCCACTTATATCTTCATCGATAGGATCAATAGTTGATACATTTTTATTTTTTTCTATAGCTTTTGCTGGAACAGATGTTCCTTGGATAACACTGTCTTTAGGAGATCTCGCAGTTAAGTTTTTTGTAGCCTTAGTGATGCTTGTACCATTTAGATTATTGCTAAATATTTTTAAGCCAGTTGCTTAGTAAAGAAATTTATAAGATAAAATTTTATATGCTAATTTTGCTACAAGAAAATTGTATGAATTAAAGCCTTTTATTGGAGCAAGTTCATTAATATCAGCTCCAACAATTTTTGAATTTTTCATTGCAATTTTAATTATTTCCAAAGTTTCGTCCCAAAATAAACCACCTGGTTCTGGTGTGCCAGTTGCTGGCATAATACTACTGTCAAGTCCATCAACATCGAATGTTAAATAAACTGTTTTATTTTTTATTAATTTTTTGAATGAATTTAAATTCCATTTTTTTTTGTTTTTAGCCCAAAAAATTTTAATTCTGTTAGAATTTTTTTTAAGGTAAGTAATTTCATTTTTAGAAATATTTCTTATTCCAAAAGATATTACAGATACATTTTTATAGTCTAAACATCTTCTTATTGCAGATGCATGAGAGTATTTTTCTCCATTATAACTGTCCCTTAAGTCTGCGTGAGCATCAAAATGCAACAAGCATAATTTTTTATATTTCTCAGCAAAAGGAGCGACACATCCTGGTGTGATTGAATGTTCTCCACCAAATGTTAATGGGAAAATATTTTTATTTAGAATTTCTTCATTTATTTTAGACATTTTATTAAGAGCCTTATTAATATTTTTATCGATTTTAAATGGCTTAAGAGTTTTGATTCCAATTTTTTTATATGGTTCACAATTTAACTCTTCATCATAAAGCTCTACTTGATGAGAAGCTTTAATTATTTCTTCTGGTCCACTTTTAGTGCCTGCACCATAGCTAACAGTTTTTTCTAAACCAAAAGGAACAACAACAACTTTTTCTTTAATTGAAAATTTATTATCAATTCCAAGAAAACCCTTTTTATTTGAAAGATATTTCATTCTTAATTTCATTTTAGATTTCAATTTCACCTCTTAAAAAAGTAACCGCTTCACCTCCTATTGTAACCCGGTCTTCATTATGTGTACAATAAAGTTTTCCTCCTCTCTCTGAAATTTGATTTGCTATTAACTCTTTTTTTTTAAGGATTTTAGACCAGTAAGGAATTAGTTCACAATGTGCAGATCCAGTAACTGGATCTTCAGGTATTCCTAATTTTGGAGCAAAATTTCTTGATACAAAATCTACTTTTTCCCCTGGTGCAGTAACTATTACTGCAGGGTAATCTAATTTTTTCAATTTATCCATATTAGGTGTTATAGATTTAATGTCCTCCTCATTTTTAAAAATTGCCACAGCATCTCGATGACGAAAAAGTCCCAAAGGTTTTTTACCAAGCGCTTCTGAAACTGATTCGATATTTCCATCTAATTCTGGAGGTCTAGAAGGAAAATTCATTATAAATAAATTGTTTTCTTTAGTAACAGTTAAAGTATCTTCAATTTCTGTTTTAAAAATAATTTTATCTAATTGAAAGTTTAATTCTTTTATAATTACATGTGCAGTTGCAAGCGTAGGATGTCCTGCTAAATCTAATTCGGATACAGGCGTGAACCAACGAATATCGAATGTATTATTTTTGTTAATAAAAAATGCAGTTTCTGACAAATTATTTTCTTTTGCTATTTCTTGCATAATTTTGTCAGGTAGCCAGTTTTTAAGAGGACATACAGCTGCAGGATTTCCTTTAAATATTTCAGAAGTAAAAGCGTCAACTTGATATATCGGAATTTTCATTTTTAAATATTTTTTTTATTTAAATATTTTTGAGAAGTTTTTTCTATCTCTATTTTTCCATGCACCTTTATGATAAGCATCACTTGCTATCAGAGGCAAAACCGCAGTTGCTTCTGCAAATACCATCTGTTCTTTTGTTATATCAACTTTACCCCATGAACTTGCTTCTTTAAGAGTTGAACTGCTACAAGCTCCATCTCTAGAATCTGCAACTGTGATTTGAACTGCATATTTGTGCATATCGACATTTTTCCCAAGTAGTTCTGCACAGATTACTGTATCTTGAATAAAGTTTTTAGGAACACCACCACCAATCATAAATAAACCCGAACCTTTTGACCTTATTTTTATTTCAGTTAATTCTCTGAATTCTCTAATTGAATCTATAGTAATATGGTTTTCCGGATTTCCTTCTTGATGCATGACTAAACCAAATCCAGCACTAGAGTCAGTAAATGCAGGACAAAAAATTGGAACATTATTGTCATATGCCATTTCAATTAATGAACCTTTTTTCTTTGCATTAATTTTTAAGTATTTTCCGATTTCAAAAATAAATTCTCTCGATGTGTAACTTCTTGGTTCAAGTTTATCAGCAATTTCTCTAATTGCTTTGTCACACATTTGAAGTTGATCTTCGTCAATATAAGTATCATATATCCGGTCTATATAATTATCCCTTAATTCAGTATCGTCTTGAAATTGTGAGCCTTGATAATGTTTAAAACCTAGTGCTTCAAAAAAATCCATATCTATTATTGATGCTCCAGTAGCTACTATTGCGTCGACCATGTTATATTTTACTAAATCTCTATAAATATGCATACATCCAGCAGCAGATGTAGAACCTGCTAAAGTTAAAAAAATTGAACAATCTTTATCTTTTATCATTTCATTAAAGATGTTAGCCGCGTTCGCAGTTTCTCTTGATACGAAGGACATTTTTTCCATTGATGAAATTATATTTCTTGCATCAAAAGTAGTGATGTCAATATGCTCAATTTCTTTGCTTAAAAAGTCTTTTTTTCTATTATGAGATAAATTTTTTTTGTCTGACATTAAGCAACAAGAAACTCTTTTTTAGCTTCTTTGCCATACATTGTCATAATTGGATCATCTTCTACTTCAAAAATATTATTTGAATAAAATCCATTAAATTCAGTTCTAAATGTTAGGCCGTACGCACCCAATTGACCTAATTCAATATAATCATTTTCTTTTATGTTATTTGGCAAGATGAAAGGACCTTTCATATAATCCATGCTATCACATGTTGGTCCGTAGAAATCAAATGAAGTTAATTTTTTTGAGGTAGTTCTGCCATTTTTTATAATTTTAGACGGATAAACTATATTTGGCACACCAGCATCAAAAAGTGTTCCATAAGTTCCATCATTTATATAAAGTTTTTGTTTTTTTCTTAAATTAACTCTTACAATTGTTGAACCACTTTCAGCTACAATAGCTCTTCCAGGTTCACAAATAATTTCTGGAAGTTTTTTTAATTTTAAATTTAGTAGTGCGTTATTTATTTCTTCAAAATAATTATCTAATGATTGTGGAATTAAATCAGGATATATAGTTGGAAAGCCCCCACCTATATTTATTATATCAGGTATAATTTTTGTTTTTTTAATAATGTTGCCAATTTCAGAAATTCCTTTGGTATAGGATATTGGATGCATACATTGAGAACCAACATGAAAACTTAAACCTATTTTTTTTGCATATTGTTTAGTTAACCTAAGTAAACCACAAGCTTCTGATCTAATTGCACCAAATTTTTTTGATAAATCAATTTCTGCATGTTCATTTGAAACAGCAACTCTTACAAATAACTCTAAATCTTTTGCATGATTTGTGCTTTCAATAATTTTAATTAATTCATCCTTAGTATCTAAAGAGTATGCTTTTACATCGTGTTTAAAATATGCCTCTTTAATATTTTCTCTACTTTTAACTGTATGCATGTAAGCACAATTAGCTTTTGGGCTTATTTTTCTTATTTCTTCAATTTCTTTTATTGAAGCTATGTCAAAATTGCTTATACCACTTTCCACAACTGTTTGCAGTACGATTGGATTAGGATTAGTTTTAACAGCATATAAAATTTTTCCTGGGAATTTATCTTTAAAATATTTAGAAGATATCTTTATAGATTTTCTTCTTATGCAATAAACCGGCACTGTTGGTTTCAGTTGGTTTATTAGTTCATCAACTGATTTAAATTTTTCCATTTAATACCTCAAAAAAAATTTAACAAAAAAAACCGCATAACTAGTATGCAATTTCTATATAAAACCAGCATTTATGGGATATGCCTGTTAAAGTAAAGTAAATAATATCATTGAAATAAAAAAAAAAGTTTCCATATGTCATTTATGAATGAAACCCAAATTATAAAAAAAGTAAGTGATTTTAAGGACAATTCACTACTTATAGTAGATGATGACAACCCATTTAGAGAGAGATTGTCCAGGGCAATGGCAAAAAAAGGTTTTCAGGTCTCACAAGCAGAAAGTGTAAAAATTGGAATTGAGTCTGTGAAGATGAAAAAACCAGCTTTTGCAGTTGTAGATTTAAGACTAAATGATGGAAATGGTCTTGAGGTTGTAAAGGAAATTCAAATAAATAACCCAGAAAGTAGAATAGTAATGTTAACAGGTTATGGAAATATTCCAACTGCTGTTGCTGCCATTAAAGAAGGTGCAATTGATTATCTAGCAAAACCCGCGGATGCAGACGATGTAGAAAAAGCTCTTCTAGCAGATCCAAATAAAAAAGCTCCACCTCCAGAAAACCCTATGTCAGCTGACAGAGTTAAGTGGGAACATATCCATAGAGTATTTGAGTTATGTAACAGAAATGTATCTGAAACTGCTAGGCGATTAAAAATGCACAGAAGAACATTGCAGCGTATTTTATCAAAAAGATCACCTAGATAAGTTTTCTAAACTTAATAATTTTTTTTATTATTAAAGTTAATAGTAACATTTTAAATAATTCAGCTAATAAGAAAGGAAATACTCCCAATTGAAAAATAGGCTTTTCCCAACCTATTAAAGTCCCCAACCAAATAACTCCAAATAAATAAATGATTGATGTTGATAGTAAAATTTTTAAAAAATTTAATATATAATTTGAATTATATTCAAAGTAACCCGCAAGCAAGCATGCAAATATAAATCCAATTAAATAACCCATTGTTGGGCCAACAAAATATGCAATACCTATTCCTTTTTCTGGAGAATTAGAAAATACAGGTAATCCCACAATACCTTCTAATAAATATAAAAAAATTGTTGCTACTCCAACTTTATAACCAAATGAAATACCCAAGAATAAAACAACAAAAGTTTGCATTGTCATAGGAACAGGATAAAAAGGAATTTTAATTTTAGCTGAAATAGTTAATAAAATTGAACCTAAAATAGAAATTAAAAAAATTTTGATTATTTTATTATTTGATATTGTTTTTACAAGTTCCATTAATTATACTTTACATTTTTAAAATAATTAATCTAGTTTTTTGTTAGTCTTAAAAATACATCTTCTAAATCTCCATCATCGGTAGAAATATCAAATATTTTTATATTTTGAGAGTTTAAATGACTAATAATTTGATTAATGTTAATTTTGCTTTTTTCATAAGAAATACATAATTTATTATTTTCATTACTAATAATTTTTAAAGATTTTAATGTATTTTCAGTTATATCTACTTTATTGTTAGTGGTAAAATTTACTATCTTAGTTTGAATCCTATTCAGAAGATTTTTTGTTGTATCTAAAGCTACTAGCTCACCATTATTTAGAATTCCTATTCTATCACACATTTTTTCAGCCTCTTCTAAATAATGAGTTGTAAGAATAATAGTTACTCCTTTTTTATTAAGAGACTTTACGTTTTCCCACATATTTTGTCTAAGTCCCACGTCAACCCCAGCTGTTGGTTCATCCAATATGATTATTGGAGGTTGATGTACCATAGCTTTTGCCACTAATAATCTTCTTTTCATCCCTCCTGATAAACTTCTTGAGTAACTATCTGCCTGTTTTTCTAAAGATACTAATTCTAAAATTGTATCGGTTATTCTGTCTTTTTTTTTTACTCCATATAAACCAGCTTGTAATTCAAGTAATTTTTTTGGGCTAAAAAATGGATCTATATTAACTTCTTGAGGAACTATACCTATAGAAGCCCTTACTTGTCTTGGGTTTTTATCTAAATCAAAACCCCATACATTTACATATCCTTCAGTTTTAATTACAGATCCTGCAAGTATATTTATAAATGTGCTTTTCCCCGCACCGTTTGGACCAAGTAAACCCAAGATTTCACCTTCTTTCACCTCTAAGTTTAAATTTTTTAATGCATCAACATTATTTGACCCTTTTTTAGAATAAGTTTTTTTTAAGTTCTTAACATCTACAACGTTTTTTTTATTCATATGAAGTTATACGTTTATAACATTAAGAGAAATAATATAACATTTATATATGGACAAAATTAAAAAATCTGATCATTTTTATTTGATAGATGGTTCAGGATATATTTTTAGAGCATATTACGCTTTACCACCATTGACTAGAAAAAGCGATGGACTTCCAACAGGTGCAGTGAGTGGATTTTGCAGCATGCTCTTCAAACTTTTAGAAGATTCAAAATCAAATCAAAATTTGCAAAAGCCAACTCATTTTGCAGTAATTTTTGATTCAGCTAGACAAACGTTTAGAAATGAAATTTACAGTGATTATAAAGCTAATCGATCAGAAGCTCCTGATGATTTGGCTCCCCAGTTTGAGTATATTAGAAAATCTGTATTAGCTTTTAATTTACCTTCAGTTGATCTTCCAAACTATGAGGCAGATGATTTAATTGCAACTTACGTGGAAAAAATTCTTAATAAGGGTGCAAAAGTTACAATAGTTTCTTCAGATAAAGATTTGATGCAACTTTACAAAAAAGATGTTCGAATTTTTGATCCTATGAAAAATAAATTTATTTCAGAGGATGATATAATGAATAAGTTTGGAGTTGATGCCTCAAAAGTAATTGATGTTCAATCTCTTGCAGGAGATAGTAGTGATAATGTTCCAGGAGTTCCAGGAATAGGTGTAAAAACTGCCGCTGAATTAATAAATCAATATGGAACTTTAGAAAAACTCTTAAAATCTGCCCACGAAATTAAACAAAATAAAAGAAGAGAAACACTTCTGGAAAATAAAGACAAGGCGTTGATAAGCAAGCAACTTGTTACTTTGAAGCATGACTCTCCAGTAAAAAGAGATTTAAGTGAATTTATTTTAAAAGATATAGATAAAGATAAATTATATAAATTTTTAAGAGAAATGGAATTTAATAGATTATTAAGTTCTGTAATTTCAGCATATGGTGAGCCTGAATTTTCAAGTTCAGCATCAGAAACAAAAGTATTAGAAAACCAAAAACCAATCAATAATAAAAATTATTATTTAATCACAGATGTAAAACAAATAGATCTATGGATCCAAGAAGCAGAAGAAATAGGCGAAGTTGCTGTTGATACAGAAACAAGCTCTTTAGACCCTCATCAAGCTGATTTAGTTGGAATTTCACTTTGTTCAAAAATTGGTAAAGCTTGTTATATCCCAATTGGTCATAATTCTTCCAAATGCATTGATAAAGACATTGTTATTAAAAAACTAAAACCGTTATTGGAAGATCCTAGTGTTAAAAAAATTGGCCAGAATATAAAATTTGATTTTATAGTTTTATTCAAACATGGAATAAATATTTCCTCAATGGAGGATACTATGCTGATGTCGTATGTTTTAGATGCAGGAAAAAATAGACATAATATGGATATATTATCAGAAATTCATTTAGGACATAAAACTATTTCATTTAAAGAGATAGTTGGCACAGGAAAAAAACAAATAAATTTTAGCGAAGTAGAGATCGACAAGGCTAAAGATTACGCCGCAGAAGACGCAGATATTACTTTTAGATTATACAAAAAATTTATTAAAAATTTAAAATTAGAAAAGATGATCAATATTTATGAGATATTTGAAAAGCCATTAATAAAAATTCTTGCTTTTATGGAAATGGAAGGAGTTGAAATTGATAGTAAATTTTTAAAATCACTATCTTTGAAATTTGAAAAAAAAATTAAAAATCTAGAAAAAGAAGTTTTCAAGCTTTCTAAAAAAGAGTTCAATATTGCATCCCCAAAACAATTGGGAGAAATAATCTATAATGATCTTAAGATCGCAGGATTAAAAAAAACTAAAAAAGGAAGCTTTGCAACAAGTGCTAGTGTTTTAGAGGATTTAGCGTTTAAAGGACATAAATTTCCAAAGTTAGTTTTAGATTGGAGACAGGTGTCAAAATTAAAGAATACATATTCAGATGCATTGCCTGAGCATATTAATCCAGAAACTAAAAGAGTGCATACATCATTTTTATTAGCAGCTACTACAACAGGTAGACTCGCATCAAGTGATCCTAATTTACAAAATATTCCTATAAAATCAGAAGATGGCAAAGATATTAGAAAAGCATTTACTGCTAAAAAAGATCACTTATTAATATCTGCTGATTACAATCAAATTGAAATGAGAATCTTAGCAGATCTTGCTGAAGTTAAAGAACTCAAAAAAGCTTTTAAAAATAATGAGGATATACATTCTTTAACTGCAAGTCAGATTTTTAATATTGATATAAAAAAAATTGACCAAGATCATCGAAGAAAAGCTAAAGCAATAAATTTTGGGATAATTTATGGTATCTCACAGTATGGCTTAGCAAAACAGATTAATGTTTCTAATTATGAAGCAAAGGAATTTTTAGAAGCATATTTTGCAAAATTTCCTGAGATTAAAGTTTATATGGATAACACAATTAAATTTTGTAGAAAAAGTGGATATGTAAACAATATTTTTGGAAGAAGATCTCATTTTAATGGCATAAATGATAAAAATTTTAATGTAAGAAACTTTCAAGAACGTGCAGCAATTAATGCACCAATTCAAGGATCTGCATCAGAAATTATGCGATTAGCAATGATTAGATTAGAAAAAAAATTAATAGATAAACAAAATATAAAATCAAAAATGTTGTTACAAATTCACGATGAATTAATATTTGAAGTTCCAAAAGGTGATGAAAAAACAATGATCAAGATCATCAAAGAAGAAATGATGAGTGTAGCTAAAAGTGATTATCATTCTTTCTCTTTACCCTTAACTGTAGATGTTAATGTTGGTGATAATTGGGGAATGCTTCATTAATTTAATTAGATTGCCCAATTTAGAACAATTTAGTATTTTTATAATTATTTATGAATCAAACAATTGCTTTAGTAGATGATGATAGAAATATACTTACTAGTTTGAGTATTGCGCTTGAAAAAGAAGGATTTAATATTCAAACTTATTTAGATGGTGAAAGTGCATTAATAGGTTTATCAAGGACGCCCCCAGATTTAGCTGTTATAGATATTAAAATGCCAAGAATGGATGGAGAGGAATTATTAAAAAAACTAAGAAAAAAAACTTCAATGCCTGTAATTTTTCTTACTTCCAAAGATGAAGAAGTAGATGAATTACTTGGTTTGAAATTGGGTGCAGATGACTTTGTAAAAAAATCTGGAGGTTTTTCAACAAAAGTATTGATTGAAAGAATTAGGGTTCAACTAAGGAAAAAAAATAATAATTTAGAAGAAGTTAAAAATATTATTTCCCATGGAAAATTAAAACTAGATCCCTCACAACTTGAGTGCGAATGGGATGGGAAACAACTTCCAGATAAACTAACAACTACAGAGTTTTTAATAGTTAAAGAGTTAGCTAAAAGACCAGGTATAATTAAAGAAAGATCTCAATTAATGGATGTTGCCTACAGAGAAGATACTGATATTGAAGATAGAACTATTGATAGTCATGTAAAAAGAATTAGAAAAAAATTTAAAAAAATAGATAATAATTTTTCTGCAATAGAAACAAGATATGGAAGTGGATATCGCTGGAATGTTAAATAATGCTGAGTCAGTTTTTAAAAAATTTATCTATTTTAAAAAAATTTTTATTTATTAATTTTCTAGTTTTTTTAATTATTGGAATTTTAACAATATTTTATTTAAATAGTATAAAGCCATCGATAATAAAAGATAAAACCTTAAATCATATTGATATCTTAAATAATACAATTGAAAATATAAATAGACTAAAGATTAAATTTAATGAAAATGATATCAGAAATTTTTTATTTTCAACTAAGTTTCTTTTTCAAAATTTAGATAGAGTTCAAATTTTTAATAATGAATTTAAATTAATTGGAGATACAGATACTTTAGACTTAGATCCGAGGGCATTTTCTCAAAAACTTGAAGTTATAGAAATGAACGACCTCAATAAAGATAAAATTCAAAAGAAAAAAGAAAAAGAAAATTTATCTGATAAAAAATATTCCTCTATTAACTTGGAATTAAAAAATTATTCAAGCTCAAATAATTTTGGGGAACCGTTTTCTTTTACAAAAGAAGCCTATGATCAGTTTTTATTAATAACTTTTAAAAATGTTTTTTTTGATAATAAAAATGTTGGTTATCTAGCAATTATTGAGAATGCTAATGATGTAAAGGTAGCAATTAATGAAAGAAAAAATTTTATTATTAGAACAGCAATATTAGTAGTAATTGTTATTCTTATATTTTCTTTTGTTTTAAATAGATACTTTTTAAAACCAATAAAAAACCTAGTTACTTATACAAAAATTATAAAAGACAAAAGCGATGAAAAATCAAATATAGAAAACATAAAAAAAAGAAATGATGAGTTGGGTGTGCTTTCTAATTCTTTAGATGAAATGACAAATGAGCTCAATAAAAGGATAGCAACTGCAGAAAATTACTCAACAGATTTACTTCACGAAATTAGAAATCCACTAGCATCACTAAAGAGTGCATCAGATATAATTTCAGAAACTGAAAATAAAGAACTAAGAAATAAATTAGTTGGAATTGTTTCACATGATGTTGAAAGAATTGAAAGATTGATTACTGATTATTCTCAGATGTTAAAAGATGAAGCTGCTATTTCATCAGAAAGAATGAAAAAAATAAATTTAAGTAATATTGCCAAATCTGTAGTTGATGATTTTAATAGTATTTATGAGTCAAAAAGATCAATTAGTATTAAATTAAAAATTGATAACGATGTTGAATTTAATATTCTTGGAATTGAAAATAGAATTGAACAAATCATAGCTAACCTTCTAGAAAACTCAATTTCTTTTAGTGAAAATAATCAAGAAATAATTGTTGAAATATTTAAAAAGCAAAATGATAAACTATCATTGATTATTATTGATGAAGGAATAGGTTTTAGTGAAAAAAATACTAATAAAATATTTAATAGATTTTATAGTAATAGACCCGAAAAATTTGGAGAACATTCTGGTTTAGGTTTAAACATAGTTAAAAACTTGGTAGAACTTCATAATGGTGAAATAATAGCCTCAAATAATAAAAATAAAGGTGCAAAAATGGAAATTATCTTACCCGCGATTTAATGATAAGTTGATTTTTTTTTATTAAATTGTTAGAAACCCGACTTTACCTGAAAGGATTATCAAATATGAGTGATTATAAAGTTAAAGATATTAACGAAGCAGAATTTGGAAGAAAAGAAATTTCATTAGCTGAAACTGAAATGCCTGGCTTAATGGCATTAAGAACAGAATATAAAGGGAAACATCCACTTAAAGGTGCAAGAATTTTAGGTTGTTTGCACATGACAATTCAAACAGCAGTTTTAATCGAAACTTTAGTCGATCTTGGTGCAGAAGTGAGATGGTCTTCATGCAATATATTTTCAACTCAAGATCATGCCGCTGCAGCAATAGCAAAAGCAGGCATTCCTGTATTTGCATGGAAAGGTGAGACAGAGGAAGAATATTGGTGGTGTGTAAAACAAACAATAGAAGGTAAAAAAGATTGGAAACCTAATATGATTTTAGATGATGGCGGTGATTTAACCGCTCTTATGCATAAAGATTATAAAGATTTATTAAAGGATATAAAAGGTTTAAGTGAAGAAACAACAACTGGTGTTTTGGCTTTAAAAAAAATGGAAGAGCAAGGAACACTTTTAGTACCCGCTATTAATGTAAACGACTCAGTGACAAAATCGAAATTTGATAATTTATATGGATGTAGAGAAAGTTTGGTGGATGGAATTAAAAGAGCAACAGATGTTATGATGTCAGGAAAAGTCGCAATTGTTGCTGGCTTTGGAGATGTTGGAAAAGGAAGCGCAGCATCTTTGCGACAAAGCGGAGCCAGAGTAATGGTTACAGAAACAGATCCAATATGCGCACTACAAGCAGCAATGGAAGGTTATGAAGTTGTCTTGATGGATGAAATGATTGGACAAGCAGATATTGTTGTTACTGCGACAGGTAATAAAGATATAGTGACAGCAGACCACATGAGAGCTATGAAGGATAGATCAATTTTATGTAATATTGGTCACTTCGATAACGAAATACAAGTAGAAGCTCTAAAAAATTATAAATGGGATGAAATTAAACCTCAAGTTCATGAAATTACTTTTCCAGATAATAAAAGACTTATTTTATTAGCAGAAGGAAGACTTGTAAATCTAGGATGTGCAACTGGACATCCAAGTTTCGTTATGAGTGCATCATTTACCAATCAAGTAACAGCACAAATAGAATTATGGAATAATTCAGATAAGTATGAAAAAAAAGTATATGTTTTGCCAAAACATCTTGACGAGAAGGTAGCAAGGTTGCACTTAGAAAAAGTTGGGGCTAAACTAACTAAACTATCAAAAGATCAAGCAGATTATATTAGTGTTACAACAGAAGGACCTTATAAACCAGATGCTTATCGCTACTAAAAGTAGCAGAATTAATATTTCAGAAGAAATTAAAACAG
The DNA here is from genome assembly GCA_045567255.1 of Candidatus Pelagibacter sp. Taxonomy (GTDB): domain Bacteria; phylum Pseudomonadota; class Alphaproteobacteria; order Pelagibacterales; family Pelagibacteraceae; genus Pelagibacter. The sequence goes on from JBJLDH010000009.1 coordinate 18,970, forward strand.
AATCTATTGCTAAAATATTCTCCAACAATATTAAGGTTGGGGATACTATATTTTTAAGAGGAGAATTGGGAGTTGGTAAAACAACTTTTGCAAAATATCTAATAAATATACTACAAAAAAAAAATAAACAATCAGTCACAGATATATTCAGTCCTACTTTTAATTTAGTTCATGAATACAAATTAGGTTCAATAATTATAAAACATTATGACTTATATAGAATAAATTATGAAAAAGAATTAATCAATATTGGTATTTATGAAGATAATACGAATGCAATAAGACTAATAGAATGGCCTGAAAAAATGAAAAAAAATAATACTAATAATATAATAGATCTAAATTTTGAATATGATGATGAATATAATAAAAGATTTCTTACTATTTCTTCAAATAACAAAGTTAGTTTTTTAGATGAATTTAAAAAATCTTAAAAAATTATCAGGCGATGCATCTTTTAGATCTTTTTATAGAAAAAAAAATTATAAAAAGTCTTCAATTATAGTTTTTTGTAAAAAACAAAAAAAAAGCAATTTAGTTATTTATGAAGCTATAAACAATCTGCTAATAAAAAAAAATTTATCAGCTCCAAAAATGATAAATTATAATTATAAAAAAAATTTTATAGAAATTGAAGACTTTGGTGATTTAACTGTTTTACAGCTACTCAGAAAAAAAAAAGAAAAAAAACTAATTTATTATAAAAGAATTCTTTTATTGCTTAAAAAAATTCAAAAAATAAAAACAAAAAAAATAAAAACATTTTTAAAAACTGAATATAGAATCCCAAATTATTCTAAAGAAAAATTATTTAATGAAGCAAATCTATTTTTACAATGGTATTTGCCAAAGTTTATAAAAGGAAAAAGAAAAAATGTTGAAAAAAGAAAAATTTCAAAAATTTTTAAAAATTTATTAAATAGGCTACTTTACAAAAAAAAAGTATTCATTCACCGTGACTTCCATATTTCAAATATTATGATAACCAGAAAAGGTCTTGGATTAATTGATAGTCAAGATGCAACTTTTGGTAACATTGCATATGATCTTGCGTCATTAATTGATGATGTTCGATTTAAAACAGATAAAATATTAAAAGGCAAAATTTTAAATCAGTTTATTAGAAATAATAATTCCTTGAATAAAGAAAAATTTATAAATGATTTTGAAATATTATCAGTTTTGAGAAATTTTAAAATTATTGGAGTCTTTTCGAGGCTTTCTAAAAGAGATAAAAAACACAATTATTTAAAACTTATACCTCATGCCTGGCAACTGATAGAAGATAGAATTAATAATAATAATAAATTTAAAGAATTAAAAAATATTATAGATAAAAATTTTCCTAAAAAGATTAGAAAAAAATGAAAATTAAATTAGCTTTAATACTTTGTGCAGGTTATGGAAAAAGATTGCAACCAATAACAAATGATATTCCAAAACCTTTGTTGAGTATAAAAAATATTAATTTATTAGATAATTGTTTAAGGTTTGTTCAATCTATTGGGATAAAAAAAATTAAAATTAATACTTTTTATCTGGGTGGTAAAATTAAAAATTTTATTGAAAGTAAAAACTATCCTTTAAATATAGACGTAGTAAGTGACGGAGAAAAAATATTAGATACTGGTGGTGGAATATTTAATTTAATAAAGCAATCAGACGAAGAAGATTTTTTAATTTTAAATCCAGATACTTTGTGGAATTCAAATTATATTAATGCATTTAATGAAATGGAAAAATATTATTTTAAAAATAAATTAAAAAATTTGTTAATGGTAGTAAATAAAAATAAAAGTTTTGATACTCGATTTAAAGGAGATTTTAGTCTAAATAAAAATAAATTATCCAAACAAATTAAAAATGAATATATTTTTACAGGTTGTCAAATACTTAACAAAAAAGTATTTCAAAAAATGAATAAAAATATTTTTTCAATCTCTGAAATTTGGAATGATTTAATTTATAATAGAGAATTATATGGATACGAAAGTTTAACTGAGTTTATACATTTAACTGATATCGAGATATTTAAAAAATTAAATTAACTAAATTTAATTAAGTCTTTTGCTCTTTCTTGATCCAAATATTTAGCATCTATCAATCTAATATTTTCATCAAATTGTAAAACTAAAGGGTTACCTGTTGGTATTTCTAATTTTGAAATTTCTAAATCACTTATACCAAACAAAAATTTACAGAGAGATCTAATAGAATTTCCATGAGCAGAAATTATTACATTCTCACTTATTTTTTTTTTTATATTTTTTTCAAAATATGGAATAACTCTATCATAAGTGTCTTTTAAGGACTCAGTATCTGGTATTTTATCCTTCGGTATATCTTTGTAAATTTCAATATTTAATGGATGATAAGGATTATTTTTATTTAATGGTTCAGGAGGTTTATTCCATGATCTCCTGAAAATGTGAATTTTATCTTCTCCTAGTTTTTTTTTCATTTCATCTTTATTTAAACCAGTTAAAGATCCATAGTGTCTTTCATTTAATTCCCATGCTTTGATAACCTTATCATTCTTTATTCTCATTGTTGTTAATATTAGTCCCAGAGTATCGATTGCTCTTTTTTGATAAGACGAATAAAAATGGTTTATATTTATATTAAGTTTTTTTATTAATTCCCCTGCCTTACATGCTTCAAGTTTTCCTTTTGGGGCTAAATCAACATCTACCCAACCAGTAAATTTATTTTCTAAATTCCACTCGCTTTGTCCATGTCTTACAAGTATAAGATTACTCATATTTTAAATTTAATATAGAATAATTGTGAAAATTTTAAAGAATTCATTTTATTTATTAAATGTTATTTTAATTATTTTTTACCTTTCTCCATGCAGCATACCTGGTTATTTAATTTATAGCGACTGTAGTTTACAGCCAAATTTAACTAAAGATTTTTTTTTAATCTCTTCGAATCATTTTTATGTATTTTTATTAATTTCTTTATTAGGTTTTTTATCTTTTAAAAATAAATTATTAAAAGTTTTTTTATATTTATTATTTATTTCAATCATTTTAGAACTTTTACATTTTGTAATTCCACATAGAGGTTATCAATTGGAGGATTTACTTGGAAATATATTGGGAGTATTATCATCTTTGGTTTTATATAAATTTTTTAATTTTAAGAGGTTAAAATGAGTTCATTTGATGAAAGAAAAAAAGGTTTTGAAAATAAATTTGCTCATGATGAGGAATTGCAATTTAAAGTTAGTGCTCGTAGAAATAAGTATATCGGCGAATGGGCTTCTAAAATTTTAGGTTATAATACAGATCAAGAAAAAGAATACATACAATCTGTAATAAAAGCAGACTTTGCCGAAGCAGGTGATGAGGATGTTTTTAGAAAAATAAAAGAAGATTTAAAAGATCACAATATAGCAGACGAAGATATTCGAAAAAAAATGGATGAGCTTAATGAAAAAGCTAAGTCTGAGTTTAAGTAGTTTCGTAATTATTCTTTTATTTATTTTTACATATTCTTATGGTGATAATAAAAATACCATTAAGGGAAATGCAATAATTATTGACGGCGATACAATTAAAATTAATGATAAAAAAATTCGTTTTGGAGGAATAGACTCCCCAGAAAGAGGAGTAATCGGACATCAATTTTCAAAAAATAAACTTATAGAAAAGATAGGAAAAAAAATCGTTGTTTGTTTTAAAGAAAAAAAAAAAGATTATTGGAATAGAATAATAGCTGAATGTTTTATTAAGGGTGAAAGTATATCTTCTTACATGGTTAAAAATGGCTATGCTTGTGATTATGTAAAGTATTCAAATGAAAAGTATGCTAAAGAGGAAGAATATGCCAAATCAAACAAACTAGGTATTTGGAAAATGAAATTTGATCCTGATTGGGAAAAAAAATGTATAAAAAATAAATGAAAAGAATATTAATATTAATTTCTTTATTAACTTTAACTGCTTGCTCTTCTATACCCCAAAATACTGCTGATGGTTGTTCAATATTTTCTGAAAGATATCTTTGGTATAAGCATGCAGTAAAAACTGAAAAAAAATGGGGAACTCCAATTTATCTACAGTTAGCGATTATCAAAATGGAGTCTGATTTTGACTGGTTAGCGAAACCTCCAAGAAAAAAACTATTTAAGGTTGTTCCATATAAGAGGCCCTCAAGCTCTTTTGGTTATTCTCAGGCAGTAAAAGGAACATGGAAACAATATAAAGAAGAAACCGGAAATCAAATTGCAACAAGAACGAGGTTTAAAGATAGTGTTGATTTTATTGGTTGGTATACAAATAAAACTGAAAAAATTCTTAAAATTTCTAAAAAAGATGCTTTTAGACAATACATCGCTTACCATGAAGGATGGGGAAATTATAAACATTATAAAAAAAAACAAAAAATCATATTACTTGCAAAAAAAGTTGAAAAACAATCGAACAAATACAAAAGTCAACTTGCTAAATGTAGTAAGTCTTTAACAACTAGAAAATATATTATTTTTTAATTTAATTGTTTTTTTAACTCGATATCTACAGCATCAATTCTTTTTGTATTTCTTGCTAAAGTTAAATACATTGTTGGGGTTACATATAATGTAAAAAATGTAGATATAATCATTCCACCTAATATAGTTGCGCCAACAGCAAGTCTAGAACCTTCTCCTGCTCCTGGCCCAATATTTCCAACTACTAAAGGTATCATAGCTATCATAGTACTAAGAGATGTCATTATAATTGGTCTAAATCTTAAATTGCATGATTCTTTCACTGCGGTCTCAATTTTCTTTCCAGTTGTTCTTAATTGATTAGCGTAATCAACTATAAGAATACTGTTTTTAGTTGAAATACCAATCAGTATTACCAGTGCAATTTGTGAAAAAATATTAATAGAGGAATTTAAAAATAATATAAAGACTATTCCACCAAATACCGCAAGAGGAACAGTTAATATAATTATAAATGGATGAATAAATGAATTAAATGTTGCTGACATTACTAAGTAAGCAGTTAGTAAAGCTAAAGCAAATATAATATACAATTCATTACTTGTTTCTTTCAATTCTTCAGATTTTCCTTTCCAAGTAATTTGCTTATCAGGCGCAACTTCTGCCATCGTATTTTCTAAATATTTAATTGCTTCTGCCAATGTATAGTTTTCACTAATATTTGCAGAAATCGTAACTGCTCTTTGTCTATTATACCTTGCAAGTTTACTTGCTGAACCTTCTTCTTTAAAATCAACCAAATTTGATAGAGAAATTAAACTTCCAGAATTTTCAGATCTAACAAAAATTTTACTTAAACTTTCTTTATCTTTTCTATCTTTTAAATATTGTTGAAGAATTATTGGGTATTCTTTTCCAAGTTTATTAAATTTTGTAACAGTTTTTCCTCCATACAATGTTTCCAAGGTTTGACCAATTGCTTGCGCAGATATTCCTAAATCTTTGGCCTTATTTTTATTAATTTCTATTTTTACCTCAGGTTTGTTTGTGCTGTAGTCAGATTCAATTCTAGATAAATTTCTATTACTTCTTAACATTCTTATAACAGAAGTTTGAATTTCTTTTAGTTCCTCATAAGTATTTCCATAAATAACCATTTGGACAGGTTTATTGTAGCTAGAAACTCTTATTGATTGAGGGGAAATAGGAAAAGCCAAGGCTTGAGGAACGGTTACTATTTTTCCTATAGCTTGTCTCATAACAGTTTGAGAATTTTGCTCTCTATTTTTCCAATTATCTAATAAGGCAATGATTAAAAAACTATTATCTGATCCAAAACCAGGAACTATCATTAAAAATCTATTGTAAGGACTATCATCTGACTGTAGTAATGGGATTAATCTTTTTTCAACATCAGTTGCTCTATTTTTGGTGTATTCAAAAGAACTGCCTTCATCTGTGAATCCAATAACTAAATATGCACCTCTATCTTCCAATGGGAGTAATTCTTTTTTTGCATAATTATATAAAGCACCCGAGCCCACAATCATTAAAATTACAAAGGTTATTATTGTTTTCTTTTTGTTTAACCAAAAGTTTAAAGTTTCACCATAAAAATTTGAAAAACCATTAAAGAATTTCTCAAACCATCTTACTAAAAAATTAGATTTTGTTTTTTTATCTAAAAATTTACTACCAAGCATTGGAGATAGTGTTAATGCTACAAAAGAGGAAACAACTATTGCAAATGAAAGAGCAATTGCTGTTTCTTTAAATAAAGTTCCTGCAATTCCTTCTATAAATATTAAAGGTAAAAATACTGCAACTAAAATTAGAGTTGTTGCTATTATAGCAAATGTAATTTGTTTTGATCCTTTGTACGCCGCAACAAGCGGAGTTTCTCCATTTTCTATTCGTCTATATATTGCATCTGTCATAATAACAGAGTCATCTGTTATTATTCCTATTGCTAAAATAAAACTTAAAAGAACAAAAATGTTAATTGATAAATCAAATAAATATATTCCTAAGAAAGTTGCAATAAGACTTACAGGCAATGCAATTGCAGGAACTATTACAGCTTTAAGATTACCTAAAAATAAATAAATAATTACTACGACCAAAATAAAAGCAATTATTAAAGTTTTGTAGACTTCATTAATTGCTTCTGAAATATATGTTGCCCTATTAAAGGCAATTTCTAAATTTAAATCACCAGGAAGATTTTCATTAACTTCTTCAATTTTCTTTTTTACTTCTTTAGATAGTTCTACTGTAGATGCTCCACTTCTAGCATAAATTCCAATACCAACAGTTTTTAAATTTAATGCTTTTTTGCTTTGGGCACTAAATAGTACTTTAGATGACACTGGCCCAAATTCTAAATTAGCAACATCAGAAAGGCGCACTAAATCATTTTTACCTTTTTTTATTGGCAATTGTTTCAACTTTTCTAAATCGTTGTAAGATTTGTCAATATTTATAGTTAGATCAATATTGTTTGCTTCTAGTGTTCCCGCGGGTAATCGGATATTCTCATTTCTAAGAGCAGATTCAACATCCTGAATAGTTAAGTTATTTGCAGCCAATTTTATAGGATCGATCCATACTCTAATACTTAATTCTCTCAATCCCCCCGTTCTAATTCTTCCTACATTCTTAATACTTGAAAATTTATCAACCAAATATCTCTCGGCATAATCTCCAAGTTCTAAGTCACTCCATGTAGCAGATGTTAGCGCTAACCACATTGTAGTTGAAAATCCTGCTGACTGTTTAAGAATTCTTGGAGCATCTGACTCCGATGGGAGTTTGCTTACGACTCTAGCAACTCTTTCTCTTATATCATTTGCTGCATCATCTAAATCAATTGAGGTATCAAATTCAATACTTATAGTACTTTTTCCATTTTCAGATTTTGAATCTATATTCTTAATTCCTTCTGCCCCACCAATTACATCCTCTAGAACTTGAGTGACTGCTTCGTCAACTATAGGAGCTGATGCAGACGCGTACTCAACCTGAACCTGAACTACTGGTGGCTGCAGTCCTGAAGGAAGTTCTCTTACTGGTAATTTCCAAAATACAAATATACCGAATACAACTAATATCAAAGATAGTACCCATGCAAAAGCAGGTCTTCTTATGCTGACATCAGTTAAGTACATTTAATTATTTATTTTTATCGTCTTTTTTTTTAGAATCAGATTTATTAAATATGTTTAATTTTTTTAACCAATCAAACTTACTTTTTTTTGAATCATTTTTAGAAGATTTAGTTTTTTTTTTCCAATTTGACTTATTTTTCTTCGAGCCATCTTTTATAGGTTTAATTTTACCATTAGGTCTAACTTTTTTTAAACCTTCTGCTACTATTATATCACCTTCGTTTAAACCAGATTTAACTTCAAGATAGCCTTGGCTTCGGCTGCCAATTTCAATTTCTGTTCTATTTGTAATATTTTTTTCATCTACTTTATAAATATATACTTTGTTGCCTTCCAGTATGACACTGGTATCAGGAATTCCTAAAGAATTTCTTTCATCATATTTTATAGTTACTTCTAGTAGTGCACCAGGTAAAATCTCGAGACTTGAGTTATTCAATTTAATTCTTGCGGCTAGAGATCTTTTATTTGTATCTATCCTACTTGCAAGCGATTCAACTATTCCTTTGTAACTTTTTTTTTTATTCCCTGAAAATTTTATTTCTACATTCAATCCTTCGTTTATAAAGGTCGAAAATACCTCAGGTACATCTACATCTACAAATAATGAAGAAGCATCTTCGAGGTTAATAACTAAAGAACTTTCTGATACTTCAATATCATCTGAAAAATTTCTTTTTCCAATTACTCCATTAAAAGGAGCAATAATATTTCTATTTTTTAATTTTACTATTATGTCACCAGTATTAACTTTTTTATTAAATTTAATAGGCTCTAAAATTTCATATTTTTCTATATTGTATGACTGAACCCTGATTGGTACTGCTGTTCCAAATGTTTCTATTTTATTTTGAAAATTTCTTTCTTCTACAGTTTTTACTATTATTCCTGGCGGTGGTCTTTTACTAAATTTCTTTTTAAAATGGTTCCCTATCATAGTTCTTGCAACAACCACTCCAGCGATTATCATAAAGAATAAAATTATTACGGATATAACTTTTGTTGATCTTTTCATAATTTATATTTTTCCATACTCGGCCCAAGAACCATCGTAAATTGTAGGAGAATATGTATTATTTACGATAGAATATGCAAGAGCTAAAACGCACGCAGTCACTCCTGAACCACAAGAAAATACTAAATTGTTATGTTTAAAATCAATTATTTGATTAAATATTTCTGAAATTTCAACTGTTTTTTTAAACGTATTGTCTTCATTTATAATTTCTTTAAATGGTAAGCAAATTGAGTTTGGAATTGAACCACTTCTAACATTTTTTCTTGGATCTGGTACTTTGCCCTCAAATCTTTCTTTACTTCTTGCATCAATAACTAAAAATTCATTTAGATTAATATTTGAATTAATTTGATTTTTACTTTTAACTAAATTTTTATTTTCTTGAGCTGTGTAACTAGATTTTTCTAATTTTTTTATATTATTAGTTGTTACTTTATTTTCTTGATTCCATTTTTTAAAACCTCCATCTAGAACACTTACAAGATTTGGATTATGACCAAAGTAAATAAAATTATACCAACATCTACATGAGCTTAGAACATCAGAATTATCATAGATTATTATTCTATCATCATTAGCTATTCCTAGATCAGATACAATTTTTTCCCAATTAGTTAGACCTGGTAACATGTGTGGAAGATCAGTTTTCGTATCTGAGTATTTATCTAAATCAAAAAAAATAGCACCTGGAATGTGTTCTTTAATATATTCCTCATAACTATTTCTTTTAACGTTAGGCATATGCCATGAGCAATCTAATAATTTAACTTTATCAATATTATTTTCCAACCAATCAGATGTTACCAAAGACATTTTACCTTTTTTCTAGATATCTTTGGTGATATTCTTCTGCAGGACAATAATTCTTTAATAATGATAATTTTGTAACTATCTTTCCAGAAAATTTATGATTTTCTAATTTAATAATATCCTCTGCAATTTTTTTTTGTTTTTCACTCAAATAAAAAATTTCACTTCTATACTGCGTACCTATATCTGGTCCTTGAAAATTTAATGATGTTGGATCATGAATATCAAAAAAAAATTCTAAAATTTTATTATACGAAATTATTTTAGGATCAAATTCTAATTTTACCACCTCTGCATGGTTAGTATTTCCAGTACAAACTTCTTTATAAGTAGTTTGGGCTGTATTTCCTCCACAGTAACCAACTTCAGTTCTAATTACTCCTTCGATTTTGCTAAATTTAATTTCTGGCCCCCAGAAACATCCTAAACCTAAAACTGCTATTTCCATTGAATAATAATTTAATTAATTTAAAGTTATATTATGCTTTCCAAAAATCAATTAGGCTTTTTGTACATGTTTATCTCTATTTGTGCATTTTCTATAATGGATTTAATAGTTAAATGGTCAGAATCCTATCCAGTTGG
>JBJLDH010000010.1:0-8221 GCA_045567255.1 Candidatus Pelagibacter sp.
TAAATAATAAAACTAAAACTGCAAGAACGATAAGTGCTATTATTGAAGATATTAAAATATACAACCTGTGAATGTTTCTACCTCTTAAATTAAAGTAGTGTCTTGCCACTCCAGAAATAACCCCTATTAAACATAAAATTAACCAATTGTACTGGTGGTAAACTAAAAAACTAGAGTGTCCTGAAAGCATTATAAATAGTACCAAAAAAGTTGAGTAATTATTGTGAACTGAACGTTGTTTAGCTGCTAAGGATAGGCTCATATCAAATTTATCCCCTTTCTTGCTGCTGTTAATGATGTTCATTTGATTAGGTATAATTACTGTAAAAACATTTCCAAACATATTGGTCCCTATAATTAATCCAACACTTAAAATTGCAAACTTTGGTCCAAATAACTTAGTAAATCCGAAAGAAACAACTGCTAATATAATTATTCCTATAGATATAAATAAAATATTATTCTCAATTAATTTTGATTTACATAAAAGATCATAAATAAACCAAGAAAAAATTAATGATAAAAGTGAAATAGTAATTGCATAACCTGGTGATATTAATAAAACTCGCTTATCAACCATTAATACACCGGCATTATAATAATAGATTATAGCTAAAAGCAGCATTCCGGTTATAAAAGTCAAATAACTTTGCCATTTAAATATGACTAGTTTATTTAAATAATCCTGTGGTGGTGAAGTTTTTAACCTTGAAAGTTTATAAAAAAAACCAGAATGCATTAGATATCCCTCACCATCAATATCATCACTAGTTATATTTTTATTTAAATTATTATCTAAATAATTAAATAAAAAACTATTCCCTACCCATAATACGGCAAATAGAACATGGCCCCATCTTAGAATAACTTCCAACCATTTAATCGTATAAGGTAAAAATTCCATTTAATATTTTATTTTATCTACTTTTTTATCCCAAATTTCAAATGCTTTTAGAGCATCATCTCTTAATATCTGTGTCATTTTAATTTTTCTATCATCTGTTTTTTTTGGAATCTCTAAATAAATAAAAGAGTCATCAAAATCTATTTTTTTTGCGTCTTCTCTTGTATTTGCATAATATATTTTTTCAACTCTGGACCAATAGATTGCGGAAAGGCACATTGGACAAGGTTCACAGGATGTATAAATTTCACATCCTGAAAGATCAAAAGTATTTAATTTTTTGCAAGCTTCTCTAATTGCAACAATTTCAGCATGAGCGGTTGGATCATTTGAGGAAGTAACTTTATTTGAACCTTCTGCCACGATTTTATTATCTTTAACCACAACACTTCCAAAAGGACCGCCAATAGTACTTGCGCTACTTATTGACAATTCAATGGCTTTAGCCATAAATTTTTTTTTATCTTCCATTTCTATTTTGTAATAGATTTTTAATTTTGTTTACACTCATTAAAATTCTTTCAGGTGTAGCTGGTGCATCAAGTGAAGGTGTTATTTTATAGTTGCCTATAGCGGCTATAGCATCTTTAATTGCATAAAAGACACTCATTGCCAGCATTAGAGGTGGCTCTCCTGTAGTTTTTGCTTTGTTTACTACTTTCTCTTTGTTTAAACCTTTTGTAAAAATCTCTACATTAAATATTTTTGGAATATCACTTACTGCAGGTATTTTATATGTTGATGGAGAAAAAGTTGTAATCTGACCATTTGATTTCCAATTCAATTCTTCAATGGTTAGCCAACCCTGGCCTTGTATAAAACCACCTTCAATCTGACCTAGCTCAAGTGCAGGATTTATAGGTTTTCCAGCATCATGCAAAATATCAACTCTTTCTAAAACATTTTCACCAGTTAATACATCTATCGTAACTTCTGAAACTGCTGCACCATAACAAAAGTAATAAAAAGGTCTTCCTTTAAAATTTTTTTTATCAAAATTAATTTTTGGTGTTGAATAAAAACCTGAAGATGAAAGAGAGATTCTATTTAAATATGCTTCTTGAATAATTTTTTTAAATTCAAAATATTGATTACCGAATATTATATTTTGATCCTTATAAACTGCTTCATGACTATAAATTTTGTATTTTTTTTTAATAAAGTTCTCTAAATTTTTTTTTATTCTTGAAACAGCATTCAATGCTGCAGCACCATTTAAGTCTGTAGTTGATGAAGCCGCGCTAGCAGATGTATTTGGAACTTTAGATGTATTTGTTGAAGATATATTGACTAAATTATAAGGTAATCCAAAAGAATTTGCCACTAATTGAGATATTTTTGTATGGGTTCCCTGTCCCATTTCTACACCTCCATGATTTAAATGCACACTTCCATCAGTATAAATGTGCACCAATGCTCCGGCTTGATTTAAGTGAATTGTTGTAAATGAAATTCCAAATTTTACTGGTGTGATAGCTATACCTTTTTTTTTAAATTCATTTTTTTCATTAAATTTTTTTATATCTGAATATCTTTTTTTATAATTAGATTTTTTTTCTAAATTTTTAAATATTTCATTAATTACATTATCCTGGATAGTCATCCCATAATGAGTTACATTTTTTTTATCATTTTTATAAAAATTTTTTTTTCTAACTTCTATTGGATCTTTTTTTAAGTACCGTGAAATATTATCTATAATATTTTCTATAACCATCATTCCTTGGTTTCCACCAAATCCTCTAAACGCAGTAGATGTTGGAATATTTGTCTTACATAAATTATTTATTACCTCAATGTCTGAAATATAATATGCGTTGTCGATGTGGAGCAAAGCTCTTTCGTTTATTGCTGCTGATAAATCAGGTGACATTCCACAATTTGAAGATAAATTTATTTTTAAACCTTGAATAATTCCATTATTGTCAAAACCTACTTCGTATTCTGAAAAAAATTCATGTCTTTTGCCAGTTAAAATTATATCATCATCTCTGTCTAATCTTAATTTAACTGGCTGACCTGTTTTTTTTGCTAACAAGGCGCAAATACAAGCTGTCATGAAATTTGTTTCTTTGCCTCCAAATCCTCCTCCAATTCTCCTTACCTCAACGTTTATTGAATTACTTTTTTGATTAAACATTTTTGCGATTAATTGTTGTGTTTCTGATGGATGTTGTGTTGAACTATAAACTAAAAAATTATCATCTTCCTTTGGTATTACAAAGGCTGCTTGACCCTCCAAATAGAAATGCTCTTGACTTCCTGTTGTAAAATTTCCTTTTAAATTATTTTTTGAATTTTTTATCTGCTTTGATGGGTTACCTTTTTTGATTTTTCTGGGTTTAAACAAGAATTGTTTTTTGTTTAAAGCCTCTACTATTGTGATAACTGGTTTTAATTCCTTATAAGTAATTTGAGCTTTCAAAACTGCTTTTCTTGCTAACTCAATAGTTGTAGCGGCTACAGCAAATAATGGCTGACCATAAAACTCGACCTTTTTTTTTGGAAATATTGGATCTCCATCAAAAACTGGTCCTGTATCATTTCTACCTGGAATATCGCTATAAGTAACTACAGATATTACACCTTTGCTTTTTTTTACCTCAGTTAAGTTTATTTTTTTAATTATCGCATGAGCCTTTCTACTTAAACCAATAGCACCGTAAATTGTATTTTTAGGTTCATTAATGTCATCGGTATACTCAGCGTATCCACTTACATGCTTGTAAGCACTATCGTGTGGTCTTGTCTCCTCAATATAGTTTTCTTTACTCATTAATTAACTCTTGTTAACTTATTTGTATTTATTTCTATAAAACACTTCATTAATAAATTTTTTGCTATCTCTAATCTGTACTCTTTGCTTGCCCTCATGTCTCCAATGGGACGCAGATCTTTTTCTAAATAATTTTTGGCTTGCTCAAAAGTATTGATTGTTAAAGGCTTGTTTTTAAGAATATCTTCACATGCTTTAGCTCTTTTTGGTACAGCGGCCATACCTCCATAAGCAATATATGCTTCTTTAATTTTATTTTTATAAATTTCAAAATTAAAAGAACCACAAACGGACGATATATCATCGTCAAATCTTTTTGATATCTTGAATGCCTTAAAGATGTTTTTCTTAAATAATGGTATTTTTATAGAACGAATAAATTCATTTTTCTTTAATTTAGTCTTCCTATAACCAACAAAAAAATTATTAATAGGCAAAACTCTTCTTTCATTAAAGCTTTCAATTAAAATCTCAGCATTTAAAGATAGTAAAATTGGTAATGAGTCACCTATGGGTGATGCTGTTGCAATATTGCCGCCTATAGTGCCTACATTTCTGATCTGAACAGAGCCATACCTTTTAAGCACTAAATAAAAATCTGGATAATATTTTTTAATTTCATTTTCAAATTTTATTAAAGGAGTGGCTGCCCCAATCTCTAAACTCTTTTTGCTTACCTTTATAAAATCTAATTCTTTTATTTCTTTTAAATCAATTATAAATGGAATTTCTTTTCTTTCTTTTGTCACTTTTAAAGATAAATCTGTTCCACCAGCAAGAAAATTAAAATTGGAATATTGTTTAATTATTTTTTTTAAATCTTTAATATTCTTGGGTGAAAAATAAACTTTATCATCTTTTTTAATATAAATATTTTTTGGTCTAATTTTTTTTAATAGTTGTACAACTTTGCTTTTATTTTTACTAAATTCATCTTTCTTATTTGCATGATTTAAACTTTTTGCAGCATCAATTATAGGCCTATACCCTGTACAACGGCATAAATTTCCTGAAATTGAATCTGTTATTAATTCACTATTATAAGTTTTATTATTTTTAAACATTGAAAACAAAGACATGACAAATCCTGGGGTACAAAAACCACATTGTGAACCATGAAATTTTACCATGGCATCTTGAACTGGATGAAGTTTTCCATTTTTTGTTACTAAATCCTCGACAATCAAAAGCTGTTTGCCATTCAAAGATGGTACAAATGAAATACAAGAGTTTATTGAGCTATATTTTATTTCATCACTTACTAATTCACCTAAAACAATAGTACATGCACCGCATCCACCCTCAGAACATCCTTCTTTTGTTCCAGTTTTTTTTAGTTCAGTTCTAATATAACTAAGTATTGTTTGATTGGGATCTGGGTTTTTAATTTCTAAAATCTTGTCATTTAATAAAAATTTAACAGAGCTTGATATCACTTAGCTACCTCTATAAGTAGAATAACTCCAGGGTGAAACTAGTAAAGGAACATGATAATGCTCTGATGGATCTGAAATTCCGAATCTAATTACTACATCATCTAAAAAAGGAACATCATTTATTTTAGATATGCTTTTGAAATAATCACCAATATAAAAAACTAATTCATACTTACCCTTAACAAAATTTTCTCCTTCTACTAATGGTGAGTTTGATCTACCATCATGATTCAGCTTCATTGAAGTTATTTTTTTTCTCTCTGAATTATTTATATAATACAACTCAACTGAAACCCCTTTGCCAGGCTTACCTGAATATACATCTAAAACATGAGTTGTTAGCTTAGTCATAAAATTATAGTATCATTTAAATTTCAAACTTAAATTATTTAAAGTTATATGAGAACAATAGATAACATTAACGGTCTAAACAAGTCTGAATTTTTGTCAATATTTGGCAATGTATTTGAAAAAACAGAGTCTGTGGCGGTAAAGGTTTTTAAATTAAAACCATTCAAGGATTTTGACGATATTGTTTCAAAAATGCTAAATATATATGAGAGTTATGATAAAGATAAAATATTAGAAATTTTGAACTCTCACCCTGAATTAGCTGTAGAAAAAAAATTAACCACTGAGTCTGAATTAGAACAAACTTCTGCTAATTTAAATGAGTGCTCTGAAGAAGAATACGAAGAATTTAGAAAATTAAATATTGAATATAAAAGCAAGTTTGGGTTTCCATTTATTATTGCAGTTAAGGGTAAAAATAAAAATGAAATTTTAATAAATTTTAGAAAAAGAATTCAAAATGATTTAAATAATGAATTTTTTGAAGCTAAAAATCAAGTAAAGAAAATTGCATCTTTTAGATTAAAAGATGTTGTATCTATTTAATTTTATTATTTTGAAATTCAATTTTTTTTTATTCAGTAGCTTTATAAACATAATGTGACACAGAGTTAATTTCTTCTATCGATAATATACCGTCAAAAGAAGGCATCACTCCTATTCCATTTGTTACAGCCATTATTATTCTATTAAGATCTGGTCTTATTTCATCCAAATTTGGACCAATATTTGCTTGGGATCCTGCATCATTGAGAGTATGGCATGAAGCACAGTTTCCTTTATCCAAAAAAATTTTTTTTCCATTTTCAAAAACCTCATCTGCTTTCAATTTTTGAATATTTAATGACAAAATAATCAAAAAAAATATATTAATATAAAAACTTAATATTAATTTTTTCTTCATGAAATTTGGTATCATAAATAAAAAAAATTAAAAAGGAGAATTTATTATGAAAGGTTATTGGATAAGTTTATATACAAAGGTAGAAAATCAAGAAAATTTAAAAAAATACGCTGAAGTTGTGACCCCTATTATTAAAAGTTATGGGGCTATTCCTTTAGTAAGAGGTGGAAAAAATATAGCTTTTGAAGGTGAAAGTTTTTTACGAACTGTAATTTGGGAATTTCCTAGCTATGAAAAAGCATTAGAATGTCACAATTCTAAAGAATATCAGTCTGGCTGGGATCTAGCAAAAGAAACAACCGTAAGACATATGCAAGTTATAGAAGGATTTAGTACTGAATAGGTTCATTATCAATTGATCTCCATAAATACCAAGTTGCAACTGAACAATAGGGTGAAAATTTTTTATTAAGTTTATTTACAAAATTTTTTGGGGGTAAATATTTTTTTTTATAGTTATTTGAAATGGCTCTCAATAATCCAATATCTTGAATAGGCCAGATATTTGGTCTGTTATAAGTAAACAACAATATCATTTCAGCAGACCATCTTCCAATTTGTCTTAATTCAGAGAGATATTGTATAGCTTCTTCATCACTCATCTTTATTATTAAATTAGGATTAAATTTTTTATTAATATATTTTTTAGCCAACTCTTTTATCCCTCTTATTTTTTGCCTACTAAGACCACATCTTTTTAGCTTTGTGGTTGTTATTAGGCTAACTACTTTTGGATTTATTTTACCGTTACATGCTAAATTAAACTTTAAAAAAACAGAATTAGCAGCAGCTACACTAATTTGTTGACCTATAATACTTTTACAAAGAGAGAAAAATACATCTTTTCTTGTTGTTAAATTATTATCTGAGTATTTGATAATTAATTTTTTTATAATTTTATCTTTTTTTGAAAGATAACGTTTCGCATTATTCCAATATTTTGGGCTTTTACTCATGGCGAGATAAAGAAACCAAACCTTTTAAATAAATTTCTCTTCTAAAAATAATAATTGATGAAATGATCACTAATGCGGCTCCAATTAATGTTTTAATTGTTGGAATTTCATCCCAAAATAGATAACCAAAAATTATTGCAAAAACTAATGCCAAATATTTAAGAGGTGTAACTAGAGAAACTTCTGAGAATTTGTATGACTGAGTAAGCCACAAATTAGCCAAACCACCCAAAATTCCAACCATAGATAGCAAAAATAAATCTTTTAAATTGGGCAATACCCAACCTTGTATAAATATGCTAAAAATACTCATAATTAAAATTGAAATTGAAAATAAAAGTCCAATTAACCAAACTGGTTCAGTTGATGATAATTGCCTTATTGTTATAGCAACATAAGAAAGTCCTAGACAAAAAATAATTGGGTATACGTAAAATAAATTCAAAGAATTGTATCCTGGCTCAGAAATTACAATTATTCCTATAAAACCAACTAAAACTGCCATCCATCTATAAAGTCCAACTTTTTCATTTAAAAAAAATATTGAAAAAATTGTTGTAAAAATTGGTGCAGCAAATGTAATGCTCACTACAGTTGCCAATGGAAGATTTCTTAAAGCAATAAATATTGCAACTATTGCAATTAGTCCTGCAAAACATCTTTTAAAATGGAGAAATGGTCTATTAGTTTTATAAAAATCTAAATACCTATCTTTAGGAATTAAAAAAAATATTGGTATTATTCCGCACAAACCCCTAAAAAACAAAACTTGTCCAACTGGATAGGATTCTGACCATTTAACTATTAAATCCATTATAGAAAATGCACAAATAGAGATAAACATGTACAAAAAGCCTAATTGATTTTTGGAAAGCATAATATAACTTTAAATTA